>JAGPVP010000033.1 GCA_018066965.1 Zhongshania sp.
ATGCCGGCCGGTATCGTTATGCACGGCATAGATAATATAAGCCTTGTCATTTAAGGCACTACAACCCTCAATAGAAAAAAGTGCACAGAAAAAAATAAAATACTTCATCCACACATTCCTTAGTTTACGGTGATGCCCACATTGCTTTGCAACCACTGCCGATACTGAGCCATGTCGACAGTCCCCCGCTGGTTACCCTGGTAGTTTTCATTAATCATGTCGGATAAATCCGGGAATTGCGGCGCGGTTTTTTGTCGCTCTGCGGGATTTATAGGCTCCCATTGTACGCACCGCCCTCTCTCACGGCGTTCACATTGCCTAGCAGAAGAACTGAAGGGGTCATTGGGATAATAAATCGAGCGATCTCCATCATTGGAGTGAATCGCCCCCATAAACCCATCTGCACGGCGTTCGTCATGGATTATTGGATTGCTTACCGCTTGATGCTCAGCTGACAAGGCACCAAGGTTCACACCCGCATTCACGGCCTGCTGATACATCCATTGAAAAGCCACGTCAGACAAATCGCTGTCGGCGTAACCGCCACCTACATCGGAATGCGCGCCAATAAATCCCTGATCAACTCGGCTTGAAAACGGCCTTCCTATATCGCACAACGACTTCTTTGTTAGCCTTTAACACATAGCCACATGGCACTGCCATGGAATTTCTATCAGGCCGCACTTTTTATTTATGCAAATCATCTAAATATTCTTGCGTCCTATGGTCCAAATGCGCCTCAGCACTACACCAAAAATCAGGCGAAACAGGCCATCCTCGCTCTTTTATTTTTCTTAAGTTTTCTTCAGCCACATACTTTAATCGACTAAAAATATACCCTTCACAAACACGAAGACCCGTACCCTCATCCACACTCACCCAAGACAAGCCAAGAGAATTATCATTCAAAATACTAACAAATATATTTCCCTTATAATCTCCACCAAGAGATTCATTTAAATATATTTTCCTTTCTATATAACTTTCATCGATACCGTACTTCCACCCCACCACCAAGTATTCCGGCAAGCGATTAAACTCAAAAAAATTAACCCCTCCTCCTGCCCTATTCTTAAATGGCATAACCCTTAACGACGATCCGTATACATATTTATTCTTGTCCGTTTTAATCCACGGATTAAACAATGTTTCCCCGGTATCATTATGCAACGAAAACCCGATTAGCCGGGAATCAAAAGAACCACACCCACCCGCCAACCACGCGGCAATCAATAACACAACCAGCTTAATTGTCTTCGTATGATTAAAATTTTGACCAAACATTCTCATCCAACCATTGATTATATTCATCCATATCGACCGTACCCCTTGCGCTATCATCGGAACTCTCGTTAATCAGGTATTCCAAATTCGGAAACTGAGGCGCTGTTCGTTGCCGCTCTGCATCGTCGACCGTTATATATTGAACACAACGGCCTCTGACTTCACTCACACACGCCCCTTCGACGGCAAAAGGGTCGTTCGGATAATAAATGGCTCTATCATCGTCTACGAAGCGGCCTATAGTGCCACGCTCGTCATGTATTACTGGGCGACTAATCGTCGTGTGTTCGGTGTCTAGAGCACCTAGAAACACACCAGCATCAATCGCCTGACTGTACATCCACTGCAAGGCGATATCGGATAGATCACTATCATCGTAGCCCCCACCAATATCTGAATGTGCTCCCACAAACCCCTGCTCCACAACCCTCCCTGATGAAAGTGATGCCCCAGCAACAAGGGACACTGACGACAACGGGAATAAGGGACGGTGTTCATTCAAAGCAATAGTTTGGGCCACATGGCCAATATGATGATCGACAATGAAGTCATACCCTATATCTACACCATTACCAGCCAAGCCCATAGAGCCCACCGTATCAAACAATCCCATAAAGCGGATATTGATGGGGTTGCAATCAGAGGCAAGACCGCCCCAGCTATCGCTGTCGATACACTCAAAAATTTCGTGGGTAATCCAAGTTACAAGTAGAAATAGATATTACAACGGTAATCCGCCTCTTCAACAGTGTCGTAATACTTCGGCGTATTGTATTTATCGCCGAGCCCAGCCTTTATGTCTTTTTCTTTCTGCGCTCGATAAGCACTTAACTTTTCCATTTTCTTTTCTATCGTGACCTTTGCTTCCTCATCGTAGTAATGCTCGAAAATATAGCCACCACAATCTTTAGCCCCTATTCCATATGCATGCTTATGCTGCATTATCCAAGATAACGCTAAACTATCATCGGCCAGAACGCTTACATAAATATGTCCCCAAAAGCCTTTAGGCACCGTCGATTTTACATCTATTATTTTTTCTATCCATTCCCCATCCTGCGTCTTCTTCCAGCGCACTTTTAAGGACTCAAGTGAAGATGGCAAGTCTTTCGTATGAAGACCACTATACTTGCGAACCAAGAAAGGATAACTAACATTAGTTGTTCGATATACCAACGTACCATTTTGGTTAAACATTGAAGGTTGATAAATATTCGATGCACTATCGTTATGAAAGGAAAAGCTATAATAATGTGTGGTTATTGTTGTACAACCACTACTGGGTAACATTACAAATAATAGAATAAGACAACGGATATTCATTTCGAAATTCCCACTACTGTACATTAATATTCACATTTTTCTGAAGCCACTGCCTATACTGATCCATATCAACATTACCTCGCTGGTTACCAGTTCGGTTTTCGTTAATCATCGAAGATAAATCCGGAAATTGGGGCGCGGTTCGCTGCCGTTCCTCAGGGCTTACCGGCGACCACTGTACACAGCGACCTTTATAATGACGCTCACACAGCCTGCCTGATGTACTAAAGGGATCATTGGGATAATAAATAGCCCGATCTGCATCAATCCAGTCGCTCAGCAACTCACGCTCGTCATGAACTACCGGGTTGCTGACTGCTTGATGCTCTGCCTTTAATGGGGCAAGATTCACACCGGCATTCACCGCCTGTTGATACATCCACTGCAGAGCCACATCGGATAAGTCGCTGTCAGCATAGCCTCCCCCTACATCCGAATGCGCGCCAATAAAACCCCGCTCAACCAAATTGCCAGAGGTAATGGATGCGCCTGCAACCGGGGATACCGACGACAGGGGGAATAAAAAACGGTGCTCATTTAACGCAACCGCTTGAGCCACATGGCCAATGCGGGAGTCGATACTAAAGTCGTAGCCTAGGTCAGTGCTATTGCCTGCGAAGCCCATTGAACCCACCGTATCAAACAGCCCCATAAAGCGGATATCGATACGGTTACAATCGGTGACAAGACCGCCCCAGCCATCGCTGTCGATACGCTCAAAAATTTCGTGGGTAATCCAAGTTACAAGTAGAAATAGATATTACAACGGTAATCCGCCTCTTCAACGGTGTCGTAATACTTCGGCGTTTTGTATTTATAGCCGAGCCCAGCCTTTATGTCTTTTTCTTTTTGTGCACGGTAAGCATTTAACTTTACCATTTTCTTTTCTATCGTGACCTTTGTTTCCTCATCGGAGTAATGCTCGAAAATATAGCCGCCACAATCCTTAGTCCCTTGGCCAAAAGCGTGATTGCGTTTCATTATCCAAGATAACGCCAAACTATTATCGGCCAGAATACTTACATAAATATGCCCCCAAAATCCCTTAGGAACTGATGATTCTACGTCGATTTTTTTTTCTATCCACTCGCCATCAAGATACTCTTTCCAACGTACGCGCAAGTATTCGGGCAAGCCTCTAACCCCAAGATTAATAAGTGAGTGCCCCCCCGCCTCATATGCATCAGGATTTTCCGTATAAAGAAAATAAAAAACATATTCATTTTTTTCATTTAACATTTGTGGATTATAAATATCCCCGCTCGCATCGTTATGAACAATATAGGTATTAGCCTTATTGCTGGAAGCACTGCAACCTCCAATAAAAAACAACGCACCTAGCAAAACCATATACTTCATCTAAATCTCCCTCAATGTACGGTGATACCCACATTTTCCTTTAACCACGCGCGATACCCCTCCATATCAACGGTACCTCGCTGGTTGCCTTGGTAGTTTTCATTAATCATGCCAGATAAGTCCGGAAATTGCGGCGCGGTTTTTTGGCGCTCTGCCGGGTCTACCGGCTCCCATTGAACACAGCGGCCTTTATTAACCTGATGAGCACATTTCCTCTCGGTCGTCGCAAAGGGATCATTAGGGTAGTAAATCGCTCGATCTCCATTGTTGGGGTGAATAGCTCCCATAAACCCGTCGGCACGGCGCTCATCATGGATTATTGGATTTGTCACCGCTTGATGCTCTGCTGATAATGCACCAAGATTCACACCCGCACCCACTGCCTGTTGATACATCCATTGCAAGGCGACATCAGATAAATCGCTATCAGCATAGCCACCACCCACATCGGCATGCGCACCAATAAAACCCCGCTCAACCACGCTGCCAGACGTTATAGATGCACCGGCTACCGGGGATACCGACGACAGGGGAAATAAGAAACGGTGCTCATTCAATGCAACAGCTTGGGCGACATGGCCAATGCGGGAATCAATACTAAAATCGTACCCCAGATCAGCACTATTGCCCGCTAGGCCCATTGAACCCACCGTATCGAAAAGGCCCATAAAGCGGATATTAATGGGGCTGCACTCAGTGACAAGACCGCCCCACCCATCGCTATCAATACGTTCAAAGACATCATTGGCAAACTCCCGTGCTGCCGCGGCACCACGACTAAAGCCAACAATATCGATCACACGGTCCCATGAGCCATTTTCTACCAATATACCAATCTGGTCTAACGCATCGTTAATACGCTGCCTGGACCCCAAACCCGCGCCTCCTCCTAGCACATCGTCCCAGACCGTGCCATCCGTGCCGACACCACGTTGATAAAACAAATCATTTCTGGAGTACCCCCGTGAATAATAATTTGCTAGATGTGTGACATTGGTAAATGTTGCAGGGTTACTTTGATCATTCCCCGTCCCATCAAACGCAAATAAAAACAGCCCCCAAGGATCTGTATTGGCCACCGGATTGGCCATGGCATAGGCAAAGGTATTGGCACCACCCATCAGCCCGATAGGGTCACTTTGGGTATAGCGTCCTGTTTCCGGATCGTAGTAGCGATGGTAGTTATAATGCAGGCCACTTTCCGCATCGAAATACTGGCCGGCAAAACGCAGGTTTAGGCTGGTGGAAGTGCCGTCACCGTCCGGATCTTCATCGGTCAGCCCGACGCCGAAGGCATCGCTCTGCCATTGCCACACCACTTGTTGCTTTTGATTTGTGGCCAGTCGAGGCGTGTTAAGGTGGTCGCTATGTACGTAGGTAATAATCGGTTCTTGGTCACCATGCTGGTCGATCATCGCTACGGGCATGCGCTGCCACCAAAGGTAAAAACGATGACTCTGCACGCCATCTTTAGGACTCCACTCCGTTTCCCCCAATAACTGCCCATCATAATTATAGTGAAAGACGGTATGCTTTGCGCCCTGTTCAGTCATCGCAAGTTTATGTGTACGCTGCCCCAAACTATTGTATGCGTAGGTCGCCTTTAGTTGCTGATTAACGTATACCGCAACCAGTTGGTTGGTTTGGTTGTAGACATAACGGCGATCACGGCGGGGATGCGACTCCATCAGGGTATTTCCGTTTTCGCTTAGCAAGAATTGCGTGTCGCCGTATGTCTCAATACGACTACTTTTTACTGAATAGTCTGAACTAATGCCTGCCTGTTGATCACCCAAGGATAACCCTTGTGCCACCCGGTTGCCGACTGCATCGTATTTGTACTCTCTAGCGGGCAATCGGTCTTCGGTGGGCTTCTCTTCCACTAGACGGGCTAACGCATCGTAGCGGTAATGTGTGCTGGGCTCACCTGCCACGCCGCGGGTATCAATGAGCTCGATCTGGTTGCGCGTGTCGTAATGATAACTCTGTTGCCACATTAGATCGTCGGCCTGAGCATTTTTCAGGCCTAATTGAGTAAGCCTGCCTTCGCGGTCGTAGCTGGCACTTGCTTCAGCTCCATTCCCGTAACGCCATGCCGCCGGCGTGTCACCCAAGGCGTAAATAACTCTATCGATTATCGTTTGCCGAAAACCCGTGCGTTCATAATAGATTTTGCTGACACGTTCACGATCATAGCTAAATCTTTGCCGATCACCATTGGGAAGCTGTATGTAGTCCAACAGACCTTTGCGGTTGTAATGGTAACCCACGCTAAAATTTGTTGTTTGGCCGTTAAGCGTAAATGCTCGCGCCTCATTGGCAAGTCGACCGAGGGTATCGTAAGTGTAGTCAATGGTGCCGCTGGCATCTTTGATGTGGGTAAGCTGCCCGATGCCCTGGCCGTGTTCAGCATCGGTACCGTCATAACTATAGGCAACATCGTTTCCAGTATCTGGATAGTCAATAGCAATAAGACGGCTGACTAGATCATAACGATACTCTGTGACTGCAGACGCCGAACCCGCGTCAGCGAGTGTAGCGCCACCCTGCGTGCGAATTTTGTTGCCCGCAAGATCATAATAATGCAGAAGCACGCCAGTATCGGGGCTTTGCATCATGACTAGGTCGCCAAAGCCATTGTAAAAGTAGCGAGTCTGGTGGCCTTCGTCATTGTTAATACTAGCCACCCGGCCCTGCAAACTGTATTCAAACATGGTTTTACCCTGCAACGCATCCAGAGTTTGGGTGAGCCGGCCTAGGGCGTCGTACTGCTGCAGATAGGGCTGGTCATTGCCCTTCTTCTGCATACTCAGTAATTGCCCTCCTTTGGTATAGCGGATATCGGTTCGCTGGCCGTATTGGCCCAAAACGGAAATCACCCTCCCCAGTGAATCCAGTTGCCGATCGAACTGTCGCACCGGCAAGCCATGAATATCATAAACAATTTGTCCCTGCCATTGTCCGCTGACCGGCGAAGGCGTAATGCTCAACATCTCACCCCTATGATTGACCACCCCGACCAATTGTCTAGCCGCGTTGTAGTCAAACTGCTGCCAACTGCCATCAGGCAGGGTGAGCTTGTGTAGCAGGCCGTTGCGGTCGATGTCCAGGTCGAGGGTTTCTGTTAGGTCTCCGCCCCGACGGGTGAGGGTGTCGATGTGGTGGTATGGGTCGTAGGTCAGGCTGACCTGGATACCGTTGGGAAATTCAGCTGCGGACAGCTGACCATGGCGGTTGTAGGCGGTGATCTGGGTGGTTTGCCCCAAAGGATTGGTGATGGATTGGATCAGGCCTTCGCTGTTGTAGGCAATACGGGTGATGTCGTCGCTGCCGTCCGGTTGGGCAGGTAATGGGCCGTTGATCTCGACCTTTGTGGGCTCGGCCAGATCGCCCTGCACAAAGTGGTAGCTATAGGTCCAGCTGCGTTGCTCACCGTAGGTACTGTATGGCTCGGATTGCTGACTGAGGTCGGTGTCGGTGCGGGTGAGCAGTCGGCCTGTGTCGCTGTAGTCGTATTGCTGACGCAGGTAGGCTTGCCATTGGCCGTTGATATAGGTTCTGTAGGTGACTTGTGTGACCAACGGCAATGCAAGGTGCCACTGTTGCTCAACCCGGCGGGCGCCTTCTTCTGGTAGCCACTGGCCTCCTAGTTTGGAGAGGCCTTCTTCCTGCTGTTCAATCAGTCCGCGCTCATTGCGGGTATAGCGCGTGGCATGGCCGTTGGCGTCCACGGCGAGCTTGATAAAGCCGCGGGGGTTGTAGCTCAGGGATTGCCGAGCCTGGCCACAGGTGGGTGTGGCTTGGCCATCCATAAGTACCAAGCGGCGATAGCCGGGACGAGCGGGCTCCATGTGAAAAATGGTCACGCGTCCGGCGGCATTGGTCATGGCCACGGTGCCATCGCTGCGGTAGTCGAAGCTGAGTTTCTCCGCGCCCTCGCCGTGTTGGCTAAGTACCCCTCGGCCCAGGTGGTCGTAGACCCAGGTGGCGTAGCGCTGACCTTCAGCGTCGGTGAGGCCGGTCAGGGCATGAGTAAAAGTCGTATCTTCATAATGGTAGGTGGCTGTGTTATCACGAAACAGGGCCTTCACGCTGGACCAGAGGCCAGCGTCGCTACGCTGGTAGGCTTGCAGATTGCCGGCGTTGTTGTATTGGAAGCGCAGCTGGTCGCCATCGGGCAGGCTGACACGACTCAGCCAGTGCTGCTTGTAGTGCAGCTGCAGCGCTGGGCCACGGCTGTCGGTAATGCTGGCCAGGCGACTTTGTTCATCGTAAGTCAGGGTATGGGTAATACCGTTGAGGTAGCGGACGTCCTTTAGCTGACCCAGAGAATTGTAGCGTTCCACCACGCCATTAACAGTGGTGTAGAGCCAGCCGCCAGCCGCTTCAATGAGTCGGTCCACTACACCATCGCCCTGCCAGTGCTTACCGTCTCGGTTAAACACATAAACCGTGCCATCGTCACGCAGCATCTTGAGGGTATTACTCCCTGACGATGGTCTTGGCGGTGTGACTGTGGCAGTGACGTTTTCTGGCTGCCCCGGTGAACGCGGCAGCAAGAGTTGGCGGCTGTAGCTGTGGCGCCAACCGTAACCCAGCGCACTGCGGGTGGGACTTTGCAGGCTGTTGTAGTAACGCTCAAAGACCAGCGGGGTAACACCGGCATGACGGTAGTCAAATTCCCGCTGAAATTTGTTGCCGGTGCCAATATCAATAGGGTTGCCGAAAGCGGTATTAGTGGAGGCAGCTGACGAGGCCGAAGGTGAACTTAAAGGGTTGCCACTGCCTCCGCCCGTGTCTGCAGCGCAGGACTGCTCGCCACCAGGTTTGGGATTAAAAGGGTCTTCACTGCCTGGGTTGTCATAATCGCCGCCAATGCCACCGACACCGCCATCCTCAGACTCGCCACCGGAGCCGTCCTGGCCATCACTGCCCTCGCCCGCCGACGGCCCACCGCTGCCGCTGGAACTGCTACCGCCGCCCATGGGGGCTAGACCAGCTGTCTCTTTGGGGTAAAACCAACCCTGATAATAATTGGAGGCAAGCTGACTGGCCATTTCCCCCACATGCTGTTTAAGCGCTGGGCCATAGGTTTGCGCACCCGCCAAGCCCACTAACAGGCTGACAGACAGAATAGGAAGATACTCCGCTAGGGCGGCGCCTACCATCCCGCGCCGATGCTTCTGCACAGGAATACTCAATGTTGTTAGTATCTGTTTGATCATGGCCAAATCCTTTTGGCTACCAGAGACCAAAGGTCTCTTCATTGCAGGGGCCCCTACCGCTAACAGCCCTAAAACTTTCTAATAACGGGCACTGTATTTTCTTAGCTAAGCCTGCCTCGTCAGTCGGCACTAACTAGTTGCACAGTTACACGGCGATTACGCTCGCGCCCTTCAGCGGAGCGATTATCCGAATAAGGCGCATTTTCACCACTAGAACGCTTTTCAATCTGCAGGCTTTTTAGCCCGAACTCAGATGTAAGTCGCGTCGCTATATAGTCTGCTCTACGCATAGCTATGGCTTGGTTATAAGTCTTCCCGCCCTGATTATCAGCATGGCCTGTAATAATAATTTTGCTGACTTTATTCAGTTCTATTTTATCTGCCAATGCTACTAGTTCGCGCTGAGACTTATCAATTAACTGAACGCTGTTGAAAATGAAAAATAATGAAACCCAGTCATCGTTGGCAGTTTTATCTACCGAAGAGACATCGAGATTAGCAGGCCCAACAACTCTTAGGAATGAACGGGGCTGACCGTCTAGCTCAATTACGTAAAACTGAGCGTAATAAGCCTCACCGTTGACGCCGTCGGTTTTGGCTAATACATAGTGTTGACTTTCTTCGTCACCCATCAACATTTCATTAAGGTACAACTGCCAACCACTAACGTCACCGCATTCAGTGAAATCGCAGCGATAAAGGGTTTGAAATTTTAAGCGTTCTAATTGCCTCTCTACACCCCTATAAAGTTCAAGGGCAGATTTGTTCGCCTTATGATCAAAAATGCGTAAGGATCCTTGAGCCTCGAATTGAAGTGCTTGTAAGGGCTGGTAGCCCTCTCGGCCATCGTCAGTTCGGCGATATTGCATGTCACCTGCTACCAGCATTACATTTGTATAATATTTTGAGGACTGGTAGAAAACGCTGGCGGATGAAAAGCTTTTCAACAGCGCCACGTCATATGGATTAGCGAAAGCGCTCGCTAATCCGCATAGCCATAAAGTTAAGATAGAACCACACTTTTTCATTCTGTCACCGCTGGTGTTTAGCATTGTTACATTTTGCAGCTCATGACCACCTCGGTAATAAACCTAAGGCTGTCTTGCTGATTTGCAGCAAAAACCGAAGACACCAAGGGGAAGGGTGGCTTCCTAGCTACAAACTTGCGATATATTCGTTGAAGCTTATCAAAGGTTTTGGCGTGGTATTGCGTAATTGCTTGAGCGCAATTAGGGCCGGACATTGATGTAGCCGCCAAAGTTTGTTTCTTTAACGAAATAATCTCGCCCAACACGCGGTCGGCTTCTAGATGATAATCACGCACTACGCCTGGATCCATATATTGCATTTTGTACGTGGGCTGAACTCTTATTTTGTTAAGTTCTTGTGCAGCCAATTCTCCTTCCTTTTTTGCTGCAAGCTCAAGCGTTTTCTCCAGTTTTGCTAACTGCAAAAGCAGGTCCTGAGAATTATCCGACCACACCGGCATACTTAACAAGCAGAAAAAGACAACACTAAATATTTTCACAATTCACCCCCGCCTCCTCGTCTCCTTCACAACGAAACCCCGATTGCATACGAATAACCGTGTGTCCCACTACAGGTATAAAATACCGATTATTACCAAAGCTGGCAGACATAAGTTCACAGGCTTGCCAATCTGCATTTGCCCCATTTACCGCCCTCAAAGTACGCCAGATGATAAAATTCGCCACAGGCACCTCTAAGTCGTAGCAATAGCGTGATCGCACACTTAAAAGGTTAGCGTCAGCAAGATTCACTTTACCACTAGCAATGTTATGCAATGACGTATTCCTCGCATCTAAATTATCTACAGGTATTTCAAAAACACTCTTTTCGGCTGGCTTAAATGCACCACCATATTCCTGGAACGGGCATCCAGCTCCAGAACATGGCTCAAGGTCTTTAACTGGCACTGCAAAATAATCGAAGATCTCTCTGTTTGGCCAGACAATCTCAATAGGTTTATAAATATGAGACGCGGCCAGGGCCACCTTAGAGGCTAGTAACTTGGCCGTATCGGGGTTACCAAAAAGTCCCTCCGTTGTCGCAGAGCTACGCAATTCAGGTTTAATGTGGCCTAGCGCCACCATGCGCGACCAAAACACCGCTTCCATTTTCGCGGTGAATCCATGATTTAGCGCTCCCGATCTAGCAGCAAGAAACGTGGCATTATTTACTGTCGCCTTCCCACGATAAAGCAGGGAAATTTGCACTATGCCCATCACTAAAATCACGACTAAAGGGAAGGCTATCAACATTTCCGGTAAGGCCTGCCCTCGCTGAGATAACTTTAAATTCAATATCAAGGTCGACTCCTACTCACCCGTGATAGCAGTAATCAGACCATCTTTAAGTAGTAGAAAGTTACGTTCATATTCCGGGCTGTCTACCGCCGTCCGCTGATACCCTTCATCAACAAGGCTCATCGCCTCCTTTACCTTAAGGAGAGCGAGGTTATACCAAGCCTTGGCAACAGAGGAATCTATGTTGATGCACTGTCGATACATTCTGTCAGCGGCAGGATATTGGCCAGTACGAACATAGATATTTCCTAGCATAAAATGCACGTCATAATTGTCACTAGCCCGCTCGCTAAGGTTAAGAAGTACTCTCTCGGCGTCACTGTAGAGTGCGCGATCATAGTACGACTGTGCCTCTAGCATTGAGTTTTGTGATCTAACATTAGCGGTCATGGTATTGCAGGCCGATACAACAAAAGCCATGATCAACACCGATACAGCTCTAAAAAGCAACGACATCACCTATCTCCAATTTGTTATCTAACACATTCACATCGGCTTCAAGTACATAATAAGCACCGGGGCAGGCCAGGGCTTTAAATGGTAAAACCGAAACATGGCAGGCGAGCACTTTACGAGACTCATCAAGGAAAAAAACATTTAAGGGTCTGTCCATAAAATAGGTATGGATGGAAGAGCATGGGTATATAACAACTACCCCTCGCCTCTTTGCGGCAGGCGAAAACATTCCCAGCAATCGAGACAAGAAATGACTAGCGTGAACCGGCGCGGGAAGTATATGAATCACTGGTTTCGCTATCATTACTGAAAGGCCTCCATCAATTTCATGCCTATAGGAAAAAATATAATTATGAAGGTAGTTGGAAATATGAAGACGACCAAAGGAAATATCAGTTTTACCGGCGCTTCCATCGCGAGCTTCTCCGCCTTTTGAAACCGTTCAATACGACGCTGATCCGCTTGGACCTTTAATGCCTCTCCAATAGAAGCGCCCGTTTTTTCTGCTTGAATCACAGTGGTAACAAACGCATTTATTTCAGAAAGAGATAATCTATCAGCCATTAAGCGAAAGGCTTCCCCACGTGGCACACCCGACCGCAAATCCCGCATACACTTCTTAAATTCCACTTTGAGTGGCGAATCTGGCCCCTTATCTACGGACTGGGCTATTGCGCTGCTCATATTGAGTCCAGCTTGAGTAGCCATGGTTAAAAAATCCAAGTACACCGGTAATGATTTTACTAGCTCGCGTTCCCTACGTTTTTTAAAATCATTCACACTGATTAGGGGCATCAGAAAACCCAACACAAAGCCTGTTGCTACATAGAGGTAATCAATTTCTCCAAGCATATATGTACATAAACCTGCTACCGAGCTCATAACAACGGCTGCGGTAAGTTGAAGACCAAAATACTGGGTTGGCCCCATCATGTAGTTAAGCCCAGCCCGCTCTAAGTGCTTTTTGTAAAATACCAGCCACTCAACAGGTAGCTTGTCTCCTACATAGTAAGAAAACATATTAACGAAAGGCCATATTCGTCTTAACGATTTTGGTAAAGGATCTAGGTAATCACGCTCGTCATTAGGCACCTCTGTTCGGATACCGTATATCGATATATACATCACTACGATGGAAATCGGCACCATGGCTATTGCCATATACTTATAAAAATTATCCTCAAACATCAATATTCACAATTTTTTTTATGGTTTTATAGCCAAGAAACTCAAGAACAGCGATTACAAGGCAGGCCAACCAACCGCGCCAATCCGTATACAGCTTAGCCATAGTTTCGGGCTCTATTAGATAGATAGCAAAACCAACACCAATAGGGAGCAAAGTCATAACCCAACCCTGGAGTGTACCCATGGCTGTTAAGCTCTTAATCTTACCTTCCATTTCTGAACGCTTTCGAATAGTGTCAGAGAGTCTGAACAGTACCTCAGATAAACTTCCACCTACCTCCCTGGAAATTTTCATACCCGCTACTACTAACTCAAGATCTGAAATGGGAACGCGGCTGTACATATTGTCAAGTGCAACATGAAAATCGACACCCAACTTTAGCTCGTTCAGAAAGAGGCCGAACTCCTGACCAAGGGGGCCGCTGTTTTCGTTTACGACAATAGTAATTGCTCCGCTCAGATTAACACCCGATTTCAGCATTCCCGCCATTGCCATCAACGCATCTGGGAGATCATTATTAAATTTCTTGTACCGACGATTCTTTAGTACCCCTACCACCTTTGCTGGCGCTAAAAACACCAGCAAACCAATTACAACTGCCATCCATACAGAATTACTGATAACGTAGACAGGGAGCGCAATAAAAAAAAATGCCGCTACACTGATGTATTTAATTGTTTTGTTATCTATAAAAATAAAAATTTCATGTAAGGAGACTGACGCGACATCTCTCACTTCTTCGTCATATTGGTTAATAGCAGTTCGTGTGGAACCCTCCACGGAATAAATAACCGCTAGTAGCGCAAAAAAGGACAATACAGCCACTAGAATTGGAAACATTACCGACTTCCTTGTTGCCGTGAGAAAATATCAAGATCGACAGATATCCCTCGTGCAGCCAGCTGTTCGTAAAATTCGGGAACCTGCCCCATGGGTTCAAACTGGCCCACAATACGACCATCTTCGTTGTAGCCCGATTGCTTGAAACGAAATATTTCGGAGAGCTGCACAATATTTCCTTCGATACCTGTCACTTCTGAAATAGAGGTGATTTTTCTGGAGCCGCAAGCAAACCGTGTTTGCTGCACAATAATATTCACCGCAGAGGCGATTTGCTCACGAATTGCCGTTATGGGGAGATCCATACCGGACATAAGGACCAACACCTCCAACCGAGAAATGCAGTCTCGTGGTGAATTAGAATGAACCGTCGTTAAGGAGCCGTCATGTCCAGTATTCATTGCTTGCAACATATCCAATGCCTCGCCACTACGGCACTCGCCAACGACTATTCGGTCCGGGCGCATGCGAAGACAATTTTTCACTAAATCTCGAATTGTTACGGCTCCAGAACCCTCTTGGTTTGGAGGTCTAGCTTCCAGCGATACTACGTGGGGTTTGTTTAGCTTTAGTTCGGCCGCATCTTCAACTGTAACTATGCGTTCAGCATCGGGAATGAAGTTAGATAAAGCATTAAGCAATGTAGTTTTACCAGATCCTGTGCCACCAGAAATAATAATATTCAAGCGCTGATTAACTGCGACGTCTAGAAATTCGGCCATATCTTCATCAAGAGACGAAAATCCAACCAAATGATTTATTGTCAATTTTTCTTGCATGAATTTTCGTATGGTTATTGAGGGGCCTTTCAGCGCTAAAGGAGGAATAATAGCGTTAACTCGAGAACCATCTTTTAACCTTGCATCTACCATTGGTGAGCTTTCATCAATTCGTCGCCCCAACGGCGTTACGATGCGCTCAATCGCGCTGAGTACAGCTTTATCATCGCTAAAGCTAATACTCGATTTTTTTAATCGACCACCTTCTTCATAATAAATTTCATCACAGGAATTAACCATAATTTCACTAATATCATCGCGGGCCAAAAGCTCTTCCAGCGGCCCCAATCCAACCGCTTCATCTAGCACCTGCTTAGCAATATCACTTTTAGATAACTCATCTGGAAAATCCCTAGCTTTCTCGAGAGCTTCAGAAATCACCTCTGCGGACAATCCTCTTAGCTCTGCGTCATTTAAGGTAGATATATTTGTTCTTCTAAGATCCATCGTCTTGAGTAGAGACGCGTGAGTTTTCAATTTCCAAAAACGTATCAACTCTCCCCGCTTCTGGTCATCACCGGAATTCAAACTGAGAGCGCCGTCATTCTTCATTGTTATTTCGATAGGAGCAGCGTCGATTTCAGGCTTAGCTTCAGCGTGGGTAACCGGAGTAGATTTATCATCTAACTTGATGGAGAAATCCTCAAGCATGATTACATAATCCCCAATGCCTACTTTATCCCCTTGCCGAAGAGGACCGTACTCACCCTTAATTGGCATAGCATTTATGTAAACCGGATACCTTTTATCTGCCTCCCTAACAAACACACCGTCGGAAAGCTTTCTAATTTCAGCATGGCGCTTTGAAACCTTCCAACCACTTAAGTCGACCAAACATAGGGAGCCCTTACCTATCCAAAAGGAATCTGCCTCACAGAAAAGCTTGCCGACCATTGTCCCTTTTTTTGTCTGCACCAGAATTTTCATGGTTATTCCATTAATGCAGAGTCGATGGTGACATAGGGTCTATTTTCTCGCAGCATTTCTGCAGCAAAGGAGCTTAGCGCTCGGTCAGTCTCATCACCAGGACTAATAAGTTTTGGCGTTAGCAAAACTACTACTTGTTTGTTGTCGGAGTCTTTACCCTCTACACCAAAAAAATATTTTAAAAATGGAATTCGACTCAGACCAGGAATACCAGATGTAGATTCCGAATCTGCTGTTGCAAACAACCCAGAAATTGCTACGGTTTGATTGGCCTCAAGCTGAACTACTGTCTGAGTCTTTCTATTCCTCGTGCCAGGAACACCGTTAACCGTTACAGATGGGTCTATGTCGCTGAGATCAACAGTAACTTCCATATTTATAATTCCATCATCAATTGTGGGAATTACCTCTAATATCACTCCATAATCCTGACGCTCAACGCTGGTCGCCCCTAATGCATTGGTAACTGGTATAGGAAATTGCCCGCCAATATGGAAAGAAGCCGACGCCCCGCTAACTGCTGTAAGTTTAGGCGCACTAAGTATTCTTGCCTTCCCTGCGCTTTGAAGAAAATTAAGTGTAGAAGCTAAATGCGATGTAATACCGAAATATTGAAAAAAGCTGGTATCACCAAAAGGAACGGCATTAATAATGTCTTCATTTGTTCCTCGCTGATCTTCTTGATAAATCCTAAATCTGCCTGGCGTAATGTCTTTGTGAAAACCGTAGATCGGCCCCGACGCGGTAGTATCCCATTCAATACCGAGCTGCTGAACATCATTGTCATTGATCTCCACTAATACAGCATCAACACGAATAATCGGATTTCTTTTAAATGGCCGCTCCTCTAGTATAAAAATTGCGTCAGGCGTCAATGCTCTTACCGCTTCAATGTTAGCCATGTCGTTTTTATTAACCTTGCCCTCGACAATCAACCTCCCGTCCATAGAATAGACATTCATTCCTACTACTTTATCAGTTAGACGCTTTGCAAGACGCACGCTTTCTGAAACATAACGATTTTGAACGATAACTTTATAGAGAAGTTTCCTACCGCCATTCTGCCAAATTTGCATACTAGATTCGCCAGGCGCCAAACCAACGATCATCACCTCGTCATTTTCTAGCGTTTTGTAAGCTACTTTGCTCGGGTCTCCGATGGCAACATGGGTCAAACCACGAAATTGAAGCGTTCTAACCTCACCAACTTCTATGGGCATATCACTGGCGTAATCTGCACCGCTCTGGTGCGGAATCAGCAATATACATAAGACAAATACTGCAAAAAATTGTATGTTAAATCTCGTCCTCTTAACCTTATTCATGCATTTCTGCCTTGACGTTACCTGAATCAATTCGAGATTCATTTACTAAACGATCATTACTCAAAACTCTAACCATCCTACCCTTGCTATTCCTTATCACCGGGCTAATAGTTTCCAACGTACTGGTAAGCTGCGCAAAGTCTTGGTAACTCCTAATCACGCCATCTGTTGAGGTACCGCCATACACGGTTACAGCTCGAGGCTTACCAGCAGACGCATCATATGAGGCCGAATGAATATCTTTGTCATTTCTCAAAAGAAATACTAATTGATATTTAAGTTGCGCTTCATATATTGCTTTCACGTACTCACCCGCCACACCTAATGTAACAGTAGAATATTGCGCGCTTTTATACATCCCGGGAAGCTTCGGATCAGCTACTGAGAAATTACCGGTGGACAGAACTCGAGCACGCTCTAATATTAAATTGAAATCTGCACCCTTATTTTTAATTACGCCAAGATCTATGTAATCTCCGGCCTCCAGCATATGAGCAATGCTACTAACACCATCAACTTCAAGCGTGACGGCTCTTTCTCCAAAAGCGAGCAAATCTGAGAACTTGTCGATCTTAGAAACTCCTTCAACCATATATCGTAGCAAGGGCTTCCCCTCTGACATCGGTGCAGACAAGTATTTACGTTCAACATCAGGGTACGAGGACGGGAATATTACACCATCAGGAACGTACTCACTTGGCACGCTTTTAATCATCATAGTATCCAAATCAACTCTCGCCCCAATTGGAAGAGTCATCTTAGCAACCACAACATCGACTAACTTTGCTTCTGATCTAATTTTCTCCCGCAGCCCCTTTTCTCTCACATCAAAATAATGTTTGGTAAGAAAAAACGCTGTAACTGCGCAAGCAAGAGCCAGTATCAATGCAATTGGGTAGCGATATTTTGC
This sequence comes from Zhongshania sp., assembly GCA_018066965.1. Taxonomy (GTDB): domain Bacteria; phylum Pseudomonadota; class Gammaproteobacteria; order Pseudomonadales; family Spongiibacteraceae; genus Spongiibacter. The sequence continues at coordinate 17,945 of JAGPVP010000033.1, forward strand.
TATGGACATAGTAAGCAGTCACTCATTGGAGGGCTGAGAGATCACATACTCATAGCCCTTGTAGTTTTTTTGAAAAGACTCAGTCAGAACACTAATAATCGTCCTGCCTCCAAAAACATCCAACGGTGTGAATAGCACCGCTATAACGACCAACGTGCCTACGAGATATTCTGGTAGAGCCTGCCCTCGCTGCTTTCTCACGATGGAGTTTTCCCACTTTCTATTTTTCCCGCCATACACCTATAACTTTCGTGTATCCATCTAGTTCATTTATCGAAAAACTTACTAGCTGCGTGCTATCTTCTGCCCTTAAGAATGAAGAAGATAATTCTCCACTCTCTGCGTGTTTGATATTTTTTCTATTCACAAAAAACCCCTCATCAGAGTAATATCGACCCAGTATTTGAGCTGTTTTTTCTATCGAATTACTAGAATCAATCCAGTGTGTTTCTGATCGAACTCCAGCATCCACAGATTCCACAACGGACAACATCGTCATACCGGGCAACAGTTTGATCTTGCTTTCAATACGACCCAGCCTATTTTTGTCTAGCATCCTAGGTAATGGCGAAATTCCCAACAAAACGCGAACCCCCTTAATGCCATCTTCCTTATACTGAACAGTGACGTTGTATCCATCTTCAAGATGGGACAGTACATTCCATTCTCCGAGCAGCATTTTTATAACTGAAGGCTTCTCATCATTAGCATTATCCTCATGCCATAGATTAGAATAAAAATCCAAAAGTGATTGCTTGTCATTGCGCCAGAAATACTCGTACGCTCTTACCGGTATACCATTTACCAGCATTTCTTCACCCACAACACTTACTAAGACACCGCTTGGCACCGGCAAGGTAGTCGGCCAAGCCCACCCTAAACATGGCAAAAAAATACCAAGAACGATCGTTATATGGCGCAATCGGAAGGAAATATAACGCTTAGAAACAAGCCTTTTCACGGTCACTCCCACCCCCCAAAACTCGGCTACACGGAACTACATCTCCCTCAACATAACCTGGTTCAAATCCAGCCCACTCCTCAAATCCCGTCAACTCAGCTAACGCTGCCATACCCTCAAAAATGGGATTGTTAAAGGCTTTTTCACCAAATACGCTGTCTCCAATTGCATTTTTTAAGCGACTATTAGTGACTTTTCTCCAAGTTTGAGCATAAATAGTGTTTTTTGAATGGGCTTCTATTCTGTCCTCAAGGGTAAGTCTCGCAGTGTTTATAAATGGGATACTTATGCCTACCGAATACATACCATCTGATTCCAGGTTGAAACCGACAATACCGTTATCCAGTACCGCCTGCCGCAACTGATGGAGCTCAGAATCCGGCTCGCTATTTCGGTGTGATATCGATGAAAAGGCGTTATCTTCTTCCACCAGTGCACTTTCATATTTACCTGACTCTGAATAAAAATAGAGCGGATCAACACGTGCCTTGTCTAAATTTGTCGACTTACGATCCTCATCGCTATCAAGATCCTTATGCAATCCGTACAAAATTCGCTTATCAACTTCATTATTAATTTCCAAGGGGCTTTTATTGGTACTTACAATCTCCCACGCCGCGTATCTTGCTGCCTCATGCGCCCGATGTTGTAAGTCACCAACTTTTCCTATGTACACAATTAGAAACAAGGTTGGTAGCAATACAAATGTTGCTGCAATTAATATTTCAAGTAAGGCTTGCCCTCCTTCTGATGGTTTCATGCCTATATTTCCTTAAGTACGTTTAAGGAAATAGATTCACTACTATCAATTTTATCCAGCCGAGCTTCCCAGAATGGGTTGTACGCATTCCCGTACTCCACATTGCCATCTTTACGCTTCGAACCGGCCTTAATCCACTTATCATTACCGCGCTTAAAATATATGGCCGCGGCCGAAGCACCGTGAAGGGCATCGTTTTGTGCACCTTTTTCATGCTCTAAACTCAGAGCGGTTGAAGTGGTGAGGATTTTTTTATAGGTATTCAACTTCCCGCGATCTTTTCGAAGGTAGATAAAAAGATGGTCTGATTTATGTACATACCCTTCTTTTTTTAAATTAAAAAACGGAGTCAGTCCCACGCCTTGCTCCGCCCCCCCTGAAATATCAGAACCGAACTCGTTGCTTAACTGGTAGCAATTTAAAGCCGTCACATCCATTAACTTGAAAGCACCGCTGTTTTGCGATTTACTTCCCCCACCATAACCCCTATCTATATCGGGGTCAGTACAAGCGGATCCTCGTGGATTCTTATTCCAGTACGATGTTCCTTCATGTATTACATGGTGACATTGACTACATTCATTGCCGACGTAGGCATGACCTACACCCAACTTCACCCTCTCCTCATGGCTTGTGGATTTGACATCAACTCCGTCCCAACCAAATTTTAAGTACCGAGTACTTGCATGAATTGATATAGCATCAATTCCAGACCACGTCGTAAACGGCGTGCTATCTTGCACGCTTGGAGTATCCCCCCCCATAACCGTCGACCCTGACCTTTCTATTGTCAGCGTTGAAGACAACGGTACGCCGCTTACTAAAACTGCCGCGATACCCGGTAGAATTATTTTTTCTGGCATACCTGGAAATGTAAATCTGTAAGTTCTATTCGAGGAAAAATCATCTCGTGACGCCATGGTGACATTTCTGAATTGCCGACATCGACTTACCGTTTCCTGATTTACATTACTACCATTCTTGACTTTATTGGCCTCTCCTCGGCAATCGTTTTGACCATACATCGCAGACAAATGTATGGCTGTATTGCCTAAAACTGAGGCAGCGGCAAAGGAGTAATCAATGTCCTCATCATTACTTTCAATTACTTCGGTCATGACATCTTGGGCTATAACCGCGGTTAGGGGCACTACCGTTTGCTGAATATAAGAAATACTTCGTATATATCCAGCAATAACATTTGTTATGGCTGGCGCTATAGCTTCAACTACCTCGCGAGCATTTCCCGCAATTTGATCAATGTAATTGGTTACCGCAGAAACATAAGGAATATACTGACCGATATCATTTACCGTACTTGCCATCGTCGATGCCATTCGCGTCCATGACACCATAGTAACCACTTGGGCCATGGTGACTTGATTTGCCACCAGAGATCGATTGGAGAGCGCTACAAAATTATTATTCTGCGCGAATACCGAAGCGACACTATAGGCCACCGCATCGGCAGTGTTTTGCATTCTCGTTGATTCGTTACTCACTTTAAACGAGTTGAATACGTACTGCGCCGATAATGCAATGACTAGCAGCAGCACGACGACATACGGCAGCACATTCCCATTTTGGGTGCGTTCCATCGGAAGTCCCTTTCCCAAGAAGCATCAACACTTTCGCCAAAACTCATTCGGCGCGGCATCTCAACCTAAATTGACCTCACCAAGTAAAGTCAATCGAGCTTGCGAGCTTGGCAATTTACTTCTGGTTATCAGATGAATAATTAGAAAGGTCTTTTTTCGCGTTTGCCTTGAGTACAGCATCAGCTGCCGCCGTTTGGGCTTTAGTAATTTGAGTAGTGCCGCTTTTACCGGACATTTCCATAGCAAGACCACCCATTTGCGCACGAAGCGTATCACCGAAAAGTCGAAATACACCAATCGCGGCAACGGCAATAAGTGCAACAACAATTATATATTCAGTCATTCCCTGACCAAGTTGTTGACGGCGGGATTTAAAGGCAGGATTTACATTAACAGTTTTCATACGCGCTCCCTAGCTAGTATGGTCTCTACATCCTTGCAGATTCGTTGCCTACGCTAAATGCAGAAACCATAAAAATCAAGAAAAATTTTTAACTGTGCGAATCGAGGGCATTGGTGACACATTTATTTAAGCACATAAGATTACAATTCAAGTCAGCATAATTCTTCGCCTGCTTATTAAGTCGATATTGGATGCCTTCTGTATCGACTGTATTAATCTGAATGTTAACAAGACACTCCGAACTACACATCCAACTTAGCTGGTGTGGAGCATCTCCTGATTTACTTGCCCAGCTTATACGGTCCCACTAAACACCATCCAAAACTGTAAAACCTTGACTCCACACCCCCAGCGGGTATGCTTTGCGCCGATGTTTCAGGTGCCCGCGTGTGTTTCTATGCACAGAGGTGAAACGGGAAACAGGTGCGCGCTGCTAATAAGCACTGCAATGCCTGTACTGCCCCCGCAACGGTAAACAGAGATGATCGTTCCGCTGGCTTTTACTAAAGCGAGCAGCCACTGCGTTTTACGTGGGAAGGCGAATTGATCGTGCTGATGTCATCAGCACTCTGTGAGTCCGGAGACCGGCCTGAAATAGCAAGATAAAACGCGACGGGGTGTCGGCGCTTTGTTCAGCCACGGCTGAGCCCGCACCTTCCCGCCTTTATCAGTCAATGGCCTTATTAGCCGTATGCGGGCGAGCAGCGGCGGGAAGCACAGCTATGTTTACTTTGTTACCGACAGCGAAACCCTTTGCTGCAAAGAATCAACGATCAATCCGCTATTCCATCGTGTTTTTGCTAAGTGCCATTTTTTGCATCATTGGCGCTAGCGTTTCTCAGGCCGCGGCAAGCAGCGTAAATACGCTTACTGCGATTGTATCTGACCGCTCAGCCCCGACCCTGATTGCGGGCGCTCATCAGGTACTTCAACAAAACAAAGATGTAGAAATTCGAATTCGCACCGTCAACCAAGTTATTGCCATGGATGACGACCAGCTTCAAAGCCTTATCAGCGGCAGCCAAAGCCTCGTGATGATTGCGGTATTTGGCGAACCGGTAGACCGCCTTTTGAGCCAGCGATTTCCCGCCACGCAAATGCGTACCATACTCCACAGCGACCGCAAGTTAATGACGCTGCAACGGGATCGCAACGGCGCTATTTTTGCCAAGGATATGCCAGAGGAAATCGTTGGCGACCGCGACGGCGTGATTGACGCCACCTCATTGGCCGCCAAACAAAAAACTGCACCACGCTATGCTGACTGGCTGCAAGCGCGTTCTTACTGGGTTAATCGCTCGGTGGACAACACCGCCAGCTTATTCAATTTTATGCTCAGCGGCGGCAAAGACATCGCGCCGGTAAATGAAGTGGCGCCGGTACGATTCGCCCTATACCAAAATAAAGCAGCGCGCTGGCTTAGTGCCGACGCACTCGCCAACGCATTGAAGCCTATGCGCCGTACACTGTGGATTCTCGATCACGACGGTGGCGATATTTCCGGCGACTGGGAATTGCATCAACAACTTTGCCAAGCCAAGCATTGGCAGTGCGTGTCTATTCTCGCCGGCTGGGGTGAGCCAAGCGTGAATGCCGTACAAGAGATTCATCGCATTATGCGCGGCCCCTTGGCGGGCACACCAGCAGCCATTGTTGCGATACAAGATTTTGTTATTGGCGGCGGCGAAGGTCGCGAGGCCGTCACTCAATTACTGGGCGAATTGAACTTACCAATATTAAAAGCCATTCGCCTAAGTGAATGGTCAGAGGCTGAGTGGGATTTATCACCCGAAGGTATTCCCAGAGATTCAGTCCACTACCGCGTGGCCATGCCGGAGCTTCAAGGCGTGTCCCAACCCCAAGTCTTAGCCTTAGCTGAACCTAGCGGCATAGACCCGCTCACGGGCGGCAGCGTGTACCGCAGCAAGCCACTCAGCAGCGAAGTCAAACGCCAAACCCAACGCCTAGCGCGCTGGATGGATCTGCAAGAAAAAACCAATGCCGAAAAACGCATTGGCGTGGTGTATTACAACCACCCTCCGGGTCGCCACAATATCGGCGCCGACAATCTCAATGTACCTGAAAGCTTATTGGAAATGCTGCGGGCGATGAAAGCCGCAGGCTATAACACCGGCGCTCTACCTAAAGACGCCGCCGAACTTTTAGACCTATTGCAGGCAAAGGGCGTAAACCTGCCGGATGACCGCGCTGCACTGGCGGCCATGTCTACGCAGATCAATACAATCAGCGCCCAAGACTACCAGCGTTGGTTCGCCACTCTGCCCAAGGTGGTGCAAGCCGAAATGGCGAACGGCCCCTTGGGCGAGTTACAGGCATGGCTGCAAGAACAAATTAACGCAGCGGCCACCCTGCCCTCGGTAACCGAACGCCAATCTCGGCTGGCACTAATTAGTGCTCGTATGAGCAACACCATCAGCGATTTACAGCACGCCCTTGACGGCGTGCGCGACGCCGGCCGTGTTAGAGCTTTAGATTTACTTGCACAAACCGAAGCTGAATATACCGCGCTTATTAGCCGCAGTGCCGACGGCAGCAAACCCGATTGGCAGGCAAGCCAGACGCTGGTAAAAGCCTTAATTAATATGGGCATTGAAGGTATTCGCGGTTGGGGTGATGCACCGGGGCGGGTAATGGTTTGGCAAGATAAAATGCTGATTCCCGGTGTGCAATTCGGCAATGTATTTTTAGGCCCGCAGCCACCGCGCGGCTGGGAAATTAACGAAGAACTATTGCATGCCAATATGTCCTTCCCGCCGCCACACCAATATTTAGGCTTTTACCATTATTTAAAAGACGTGTTTAAAGCCGATGCCTTGGTCCACGTTGGCCGTCACTCCACCTACGAATTCCTGCCAAAGCGCAGCGTGGGCTTAAGCGAAAACGACTACCCTAGTATTGCGGTTGGCGACTTGCCCAGTGTCTACCCTTATATCGTCGATGGCGTTGGCGAAGGCATACAAGCTAAACGCCGCGGCCTTGCGGTAATGGTAGATCACCTCACCCCGCCATTGGCCGCCACCGAGCTTTACGATGCGCTATTAGAAATACGCCAACTTATTGAAAGTGCTGAAGCCGCCAGCGACGCAGACACCCGCGCCCGCGCCGTAAAAGCACTGCGTGAGAAAATCGACGAGACCAATTTGCGCGACGAGCTAATCGCCAGCATGGACGAAGAATTAAAAGTGCGCGGCATTGGCTTTGAAGAAACAGACGACAGTTTCCTGCTCCATGAAGTGGGCCACTACCTCACCAAATTACAAGAAAACTTTATGCCACTCGGCCTGCATGTGTTTGGTCGCGACTGGCAAGACGCCGCCGTCGACACCATGATTAGTTCCATGCTGCAGGGTGACAATAACGGCAATCCCCAAGACATTAAACAGCGTGAAATCGACTGGCGTAACAAGCTCGTCGCCTCACCCACCGCAGAAATGCGTGCTTTACTCAACGGCCTTAACGGGCATTTTGTTGCGCCGGGCAAGGGCAATGACCCCATTCGCACGCCGGAATCGCTACCCACTGGCCGCAATTTTTATGCGCTAGATGGCAGCCTATTGCCAACCCGCGTGGGCTTCGATGTCGGCAATGCGTTGGCGGCCAAAGTACTTAGTGGCGAGTCTGGCGTGGCGATTGCCAATGTGGATACCAGCAATAACAAGCAGGGAATTATTTTGTGGGCCTCGGACGCGGTGCGCGACGAAGGCGCCATGATTGCCTTTGGCATGAAGCTGCTCGGCGTAAAACCGATATGGAATAGTCGCGGCATAATCAAAGGATTAGAGCGCATACCGCTTGGCCCAGATCAGCCGACACGTTTAGACGTGGTATTTACCACCTCGGGCCTATTCAGAGACCTTTACGGCGAACATTTATTATTGCTCGACAAAGCCGGCCTAATGGCGCTGGACGCCAGTCGTGATCGCATTAGCCACGACTACCCCGCCCTTAGCTTGGCTTTGCATGAAGCACTCGCCCCGCTCGGTTCAGATGAGCAAGGCGGTAAAGAACCCCTAGAACAAAACCAATTTGCTAATAACTGGGTTAACGAGGCCCGCGAATTACTGGCCGCCAATCCGACCATGCAGCCCGAGCAACTGGGTCGCCAAGCCAGCCTGCGGGTGTTCGGTATTGCCCCCGGCGGCTACGGCGCAGGAATTAACCGCTTAGTGGAACGCAGCGGCGCGTGGCAAGACCGCAGTGAATTGGCCGAAGTATTTATTAAGCGTATGGGCCACGCCTACGGCGCTGGTATGCAGGGCGAGTCTGCCCAAGATGTGTTTGAGCGCCAGCTCAAAAGCGTGTCGCAAACCTTTTTGGGTCGCGCCAGCAACCTCTATGGCTTAATCGACAATAACGATGCCTTTGACTATTTAGGCGGCTTTAATCTGGCAGTAGAAACCGTCAGCGGCAAGGTGCCCGCCAGCGCGGTAATCAATCACGCCGACAATCGTAATTTGCAAATCGACGCACTTCACGACGCCTTACTCTCTGAACTTCGCGGACGCTTTTTTAACCCGCAGTGGATCAAACCCTTAATGGATGAAGGCTATTCCGGTGCGCGCACCATGGGCAGCGAATTTATTGAGTATTTGTGGGGCTGGCAGGTAACAAGCCCAGACATTATCAATGACCGCGTTTGGGAAGAAGTGAAATCCGTTTACATCGACGATGCCCAAAACCTCGGCTTAGATGACTTTCTTGCAGATGACAATAACCGCTACGTGCAAACCAATATTTTAGCGGTGATGTTAGTTGCCATCGACAAAGGCTTTTGGCAGGCCGACGCAGAAACCACCAAGCAACTGGCCCAGCAATTTACCGACAATATTATCGAGCACGGCAACCCCGGCAGCGGTCATACCCACGCTCGTCATCCTATGTATGCTCTTGTGAAGTCACAACTCTCTGCCGAGAAAGCCGCGCAGTTAGAATCTGTATTAGCCAAAAGCCGTATGGCCGATGCCGACATCAACGCCACTAACAGCAGCGACACATCGCCAAGCCATATACAGGAAATTTCATTAGACACGGCGAATACAGACAGTAGCACCAAGACTGCGGCGCAAAATTCTTCTGCAACAAACAACGACGCCGAAAGCAGTGCCGAATCCACCCAAACCGAGATATCAAATTATCTGCCGTGGCTTATCGCTTTTGGCATTTTAATTATGCTCGGTGGTTTATGGCGCGGTCGCCAAGCTGGCAAATAAATAGCTATACGGCGACCTCATAAGGAGAGCAAATAATGTTTTCAGGAATTTCTCTGGGCATCATGCACCAGATTACCTCGCTACTTTTAACGCCGGTTATTTGGGCACTGCTGTTTTTTGTCGGCCTCGCGATTTACGAAATTGGTATTAGCATTGGCGAGCGCTTTGGCGGAATTCGCCATCTGCGCGATACCGGAAATCGTGATGCGCTAATGCAAGCAGGCAAACGGCGTATTGAGCGCGCCGATTTTCTCACCCGCTTAGCGCCCATGTTGGGCCTGATGGGAACACTGATTCCCCTCGGCCCCGGCCTAGCCGCGCTAGGCGACGGCGAGTTACGCATACTCACCACCGCCATGACAGTCGCCTTCGACACCACGGTCATCGGCTTGCTGGCGGGTATGATTGGCTTTGTATTGGGTCGTCTGCGCCGACGCTGGTACGACCAAGCTATTCAGCAGCTCAGTGCTCAAATCCAAGCAGAGAATCGCCAACATGGATAAGTGGAGGGATAGCGAATTTCTTGAATCCGACGAAGACCCACTCGGCCCAATGGCAAATTTGGTCGATATCATCTTGGTATTTGCCTGCGGTCTAATTGCCGCTCTAGTGTCGTTTAGCCCAGATTTACAGCAACACTTCAGCACCGAAAAAATCAATAAAGATATTAGATTGGGCAAAGAGCTGCCGACGGTGCCGAAAACCGTGCAAGACAAACTAAAAAGCGGCAATGGCTATGAAGCATTGGGACAGGTTTACCGCGATCCAGAGACCGGCAAACTGATTCTGATTGGGGAATAATTTTACATATAGCTATTAGGCCGTTTTGCGGCCTAATAGCTGATGCATTATAAAGACTGCTCAATAAACGCCTTCACTTGCTGTTGCGATGCCGCACCCGTGCGCTGCGCAACAAGCTCACCGTTATTAAACAGCAATAGAGTCGGAATACCGCGCACATTATAGCGCTGGGCAATATCTGGACTCTCATCCACATTGAGCTTCGCAATAGCAACACTACCATCCAGTTCGCCAGCCAAGTTCTCAAGCGCGGGATTCATCATTTTGCACGGCCCGCACCACTCCGCCCAAAAATCGACTAGCACTGGGCCTTTAGTATTGCTGATCGCCTCGTTAAAGTTCTGTTCTTGTAGCTGTTGAATTAATGACATTGTATTTCTCCTGCCGTTATTTAAGGTCTTTGCTGACGGGAATAACTATGGGCGCCCACCACACAGAAGAAAAATTGTCTCTAGATATACTAAACATCATAAATTGTGATGAGTTACAGTAGAACAATCACCCGCTAAGAGCCGTCAGGATGAAAAGCCAAGAACTCACGCTGCTGCAAGTTTTCGACGCCATTATGACCGAAGGCTCGGTGACCCAAGCCGGTCATCGTTTGGCCATGTCCCAACCTGCGGTATCGAATGCGATTGCACGGATGCGCGATATTTGGAAAGACCCCGTTTTTGTAAAGAAGGGTCGCCAAATTGAGCCCACCGCCTTTGCCCAAAGCTTATGGGCGCAGGTGCGCGACCCTATGCAGCAACTCGCGTCGGCGCTTGAGTCACGGGGCTTTGACCCAGCGCTATCCCACCGCCAGTTTCGTATTGCCATTGCCGATCTATCTGTCGACCTATACTGGCTACCGTTTAGCTGTCAGGTCGCTGAGCAGGCACCGCATGTTGATTTATATGCGGTGCCCTACACGCGCATGGGTGTCATCGAACAATTGCGCGAAGCGCGCATTGATATTGGCCTGGGCCCATTAAGCCAACACGACCGCAGCCTGCGCTCAATTCCGTTATATCAAAACAGCTACAAACTGGTTATGCGCAAAAACCACCCCTTGGCAGGCAAGCCAATCACCATGGATGATTTCCTCGCGGCCAAGCATTTACTGGTTTCTCAGTCTGGTGATCCACGGGGCAATGTCGATCAAGCACTACAGCGATTAGAGAAACGTCGGCGAGTGGCGATGACCGTTAATCATTTCTCCGCTGTCCCCAAGCTGTTAAGTCACAGTGATTTTATCGCGGTGGTTCCCCAGATGGTGGCCGGTGGCACGCAATTTAGTTCAGAACTTTGGATAACTGACCCGCCGCTGAGCATCGAGCCTAGCCCCGTCTACCTTGTATGGCACACGCGATTAGATCGAGATCCCGGCTTAATTTGGCTTCGTGATTTACTGGAAAACGTCGTTCAAGAAGAATGGGCTAAATGCAGCCACTGCAATTCGGATTCCGGCAGTTAGGTAGATTCATCAATCTTAGAATCGGCAAAAGATGGACATGCTAAAAAACACTGCAAGCCTAAATAGCGTAAAGTGGCTTTTTAGACTAATCATAATGTTGAACAAAAATTGTATTTAGAAACCTAACACTACGAGCGTGTTTAGCAAAATCACAAAAACCAGAGGTGACACAATGGATGCACAGGGATTGATTATTTTCTTAGCGATTGGTGCGTTAGCGGGTTGGCTAGCAGGCAAGATCATGAAAGGCGGCGGCTTCGGCTTAGTCGGTAATATTATTGTCGGTGTCGTCGGCGCCGTTGTCGGCGGTTATGTATTTAGCTTTTTAGGGATTGCAGCTGGCGGTTTAAT
>JAGPVP010000039.1 GCA_018066965.1 Zhongshania sp.
AACGGAATAACTGAGGGCTTCCACAACAAAATGGAAATGATGACACGACGAGCGTATGGTTTTAGAAACTTTGAAAATTACAGATTACGCGTTCTAGCCCATTGTGGGTGGGACGGTGTGATTAACAGGGTTTAATGAGTGTCGTCCCCCGTTAATTGGGTAGAGCCTAAAAAACCGAATCCCCTAAGATTTTCTGGTCGGAACGGCAGGATTCGAACCTGCGACCCCCACACCCCCAGTGTGGTGCGCTACCAGGCTGCGCTACGCCCCGATTTGAGGGTGTGCATCATACCCCAAGATGTTTGTTGAGTGAACTACCTTTTCAGGAGTTTCAGTACATCATCAAGTTCACTCAACATTTGCCGAATGACTTGACGGGTTTGCGAAGATTCGTCTTTGGCTGTATCACCCGACATACGCTGCCGAGCACCACCAATGGTGTAGCCTTGCTCATAAAGCAGACTGCGGATTTGTCTTATCATCAGCACATCTTGATGTTGATAATAACGGCGATTACCACGACGCTTAACCGGGGTTAGCTGCGGAAATTCCTGCTCCCAATAACGAAGAACATGAGGTTTCACACAGCATAGTTCGCTCACCTCACCAATAGTGAAGTAGCGTTTTCCCGGTATGGGAGGCAATTCATCATTATGACTTGGTTCCAGCATAGTCCTCTACCCTGGATTTGAGTTTTTGTCCGGGCCGAAAGGTAACGACACGACGGGCAGAAATGGGGATTTCCTCGCCGGTTTTGGGGTTACGTCCGGGACGCTGACTTTTATCCCTAAGATCAAAATTTCCGAAACCGGAAATTTTCACTTGTTCATTGTTTTCCAAGCAGTGGCGAATTTGTTCAAAAAACAGTTCGACCAACTCCTTGGCCTCACGCTTGTTAAAGCCCAGCTCTTCGTATAGTCGTTCAGCCATTTCTGCTTTCGTGAGGGACGTCATCACACTAGTTCCTTAAACTTGCGCCAAATGCCTCCTTCAAGGTTTGTACAACCGCATCTACCGATTGACCCACCTCTTCTTCGTTAAGGGTGCGCGATGAATGACGGAAGGTCAAGCCCAGCGCCAAACTTTTTCGTTCAGGATCAATACCTTTACCCTGATAAATATCAAAAAGCTTCAAGTCACTAAGGTATTCACCCGCAGACTCCCTCACCACGTTTAACACATCTGCTGCAGCCAACTGTCGGTCAACAACCAGCGCCAAGTCGCGGCGCACTTCAGGGAAGCGAGATAACTCAGAAAATACCGGAACCCCGCGCGCCAACAAAGGCTGCTGATCGATTTCAAATAGGTATACCGGATTTACGAAATCCCACTGGGCTTGCAAACCGGGATGAAGCGCGCCAATACGACCAATACGCTGCTCGTCGCAATAAACATCGGCAGTTTGACCGGGGTGTAGCGCGGTATATTTTGCAGTGGTGAACGATATCCCACCCGCCGATACCGAAAGCAGGCTTTCTAAATCGGCCTTCAAGTCATAAAAATCGACTAATTCAGCAGTTGCGCTCCAGCTTTCTGGTTCGCGACGCCCCATAATTAACGCAGCCAAGGTAGGAATTTGCTTCAGGCCATCAGCAGTTTTAACAAAGCGCTGACCAGACTCAAACAGACGAATACGTGGCTGCTGACGCTTAGCATTGTGCATTGCTGTTTTTATCAGACCTGGCAATAGACTCGTCCGCATAACCGACATATCGGCAGAAATCGGGTTTAGCAACTCAACCGCCGACTCCCCTTCTGACATCGCCTGATGCATTGCTGGGTCTATAAAGCTATAAGTAATGGCCTCTTGATAGCCGCGCGCCACCAACTGCTGACGCACTTGTGGCATGCCGCGCAAGCTCTCTGGCGCAGGACGAATGGTGAGTATGTCGCGCATGGGAGTAACCGGCAGCCGGTTGTAGCCATAAATCCGCGCCAGCTCTTCAAGTAGATCAACCTCAATACTAATATCGAAACGCCAGCTTGGTGCAAGCACAGTCCAGCCGTTTTCAACTGCGCTGACCGTCATCCCTAAACCGCGCAAAATCGACTCGACTTCGTCCGTCGTTAACGCCATCCCCAGCAGTTTTCCGATGCGTTTTTCACGCAATAAGATCGGCTCGCGCGCTGGCAACTCGCCGTCAACGCGGCTAAGTGGCCCAGCTTGGCCACCACATATTTCAATAATTAATGCGCTAGCGCGCTCTATCGCTCGCACCGGCAGCTCGAAATCCACCCCGCGTTCAAAGCGGTGAGAGGAATCGGTATGCAAGCCGTAGGAGCGCGCGCGACCAGCCAGTTTATCTGGTGCAAAAAATGCGGCTTCCAAAAATAGGTGTTGGCTCGTGTCGCTTACCGAGGATGGCTCGCCACCCATGATACCGGCCAAGGCCAAGGGCTGCTTCTCGTCCGCAATGAGCAATGAGCCTTCACGAACATCAATAGTTTGGCCATCAAGCAAGGTCAGCGATTCACCTGCTTGTGCATGACGAACTACGATACCGCCTTGGATTTTATCTAAATCAAAGGCGTGCATGGGCTGGCCTAATTCCAGCAGGATAAAATTGGTGACATCCACTACTGCGTCGATACTGCGCAAGCCGCACCGACGTAGCTTTTCCTGTAGCCACAGCGGACTTGGCTGTGATACATCAACATTGCGAATGATTCGTCCAACATAGCGCGGGCAATCAACCGCCGCTGACACGGTGACCGGCAGCACATCGTCAATAGTAACGGCCACTTCAGACACTGCAGTTTCCACAAAAGGCAGCTCGCTCAACACCGCAGCCTCGCGTGCGATGCCACGCACACTTAAGCAATCGGCGCGATTCGGCGTTAAACCTAGCTCGATAATCGCATCATCCAGTTTCAGGTACTTACGAATATCCTCGCCCAACGGTGCATCGGCGGGCAACTCCATCAAGCCATCTGATTTTTCTGCCAGCCCCAGCTCTTGCTCTGCGCACAACATGCCAAACGATTCTACACCGCGCAGCTTGGCCTTTTTAATTTTGAAATCACCGGGCAATACCGCACCCAGCGTTGCGAGTGGAATCTTGATGCCAGGTCGCGCATTTGCGGCGCCACACACAATTTGTACTTCATCTACACCATTATTGACCCGGCAAACCTGCAGTTTTTCAGCATCTGGATGGGGTTCTGCGGCCACGATCTCTGCCACCACCACACCGGAAAAGTTGCCGGCTACTGGGTCAATTGCGTCTACTTCTAGGCCCGCCATCGTTAACCGCGCCGCCAATTGCTCGGTATCGACCGCTGGGTTTACCCACTCTCGCAACCACTGCTCACTGAATTTCATATTCTTTCCGTCTAAAAACTTTTGGGCAACACACGTTCCAGTACATCTGGTATGACTAGAACCCGCTTACTTAAATTGAGCGAGAAAACGCAAATCGTTTTCAAAAAATAATCGCAGATCATTCACGCCATAGCGCAACATCGCAAGGCGTTCAACGCCTAGACCAAAGGCAAAGCCAGTAAAGCGCTCGGTGTCGATGTTTGACGCCTCAAATACGCTCGGGTGAACCATGCCGCAACCTAAAATCTCAATCCATCCAGTCTGACTACAAACTCGACAACCTTCACCGCCACACATAACGCACTGTATATCGACCTCTGCAGACGGTTCGGTAAACGGGAAATACGACGGTCTAAACCTCACACTCAACTCTTTCTCAAAAAAGCTGCGCAGGAAGGATTCAAGCATGCCTTTTAAATCAGCAAAGCTGGTGTTTTCGCTGATCAATAAACCCTCTACCTGATGGAACA
Source organism: Zhongshania sp. (assembly GCA_018066965.1). Lineage (GTDB taxonomy): Bacteria > Pseudomonadota > Gammaproteobacteria > Pseudomonadales > Spongiibacteraceae > Spongiibacter. The sequence continues at coordinate 3,793 of JAGPVP010000039.1, forward strand.
TTGGCGTGTGGGTCAAATCCGAATCACAGCGGTAAACGCGGCCCGGACAAATTAGCTTCATCGGCGGTTCAGTCGTCTCCATAACTCGCACCTGCACTGGCGAGGTATGGGTGCGCAACACGGTAGATTCATCCACATAAAACGTGTCATGCATAGCGCGCGCTGGGTGGTGAGCCGGAATATTTAACGCTTCAAAATTGTGGTAATCGTCTTCTATCTCAGGGCCTTCAACAATGTCAAAACCAATACTGCTGAAGAACGCAGTAATGCGCTCGATAGTGCGCGTCACCGGATGTAGGCCACCCGCATGCTGGCCGCGCCCAGATAACGTAACGTCGATCTTTTCAGCCTCAAGACGCGCATCAACAGCCGCTTGATCTAAGCGCTGCTTAGATTCTGAAATTTGATCTGACAGCGCTTCTTTAACGCGGTTAATCTCAGCGCCGGCCGCCGGCCGCTCATCTGCCGATAAAGCACCAAGCCCTTTTAACAGCGCCGTGATATGACCTTTTTTACCAAGGTACTCTACTCGTACTTGATCTAGCGTCTGTGCGTCTGTTGCGGCACTGATTTTGGCCACTGCCTCAGCTGCCAAACCTTCAAGATTTTCCATTCCGCGCTCCCAATCTCTGCCCCGCCGTCACTGCTATTTAGCTCAAAAAACCTAAGCGGCAGTGACTTAAATTAGTGTCTTAAAAACAAAATAGGGAAAGGGCGCTAGCCCTTTCCCTATAGTAAAACCAAGCATAGTGACCGCCACGCAACGGTCACTGGCTTTTTAAGCTAAGGCTGATTTCGCGCGTTCTACGATCACAGCAAAGGCTTCTTTGTCATGTACCGCTAGGTCAGCCAATACGCGACGGTCTAAACCGATTTCGGCCTTTTTCAAGCCAGCAATCAAACGGCTATAGCTTAAGCCATTAGCACGTGATCCTGCATTGATACGGGTAATCCACAAGGCGCGGAAGACACGTTTCTTAGCACGACGGTCACGGTAAGCATATTGACCTGCTTTAATTACCGCTTGTTTCGCTACACGATAAATACGTGAACGAGCGCCGTAGTAACCTTTGGCTTGTTTCAGAATCTTTTTATGACGACGGTGTGCGGTCACACCACGTTTTACGCGGGGCATAGTATATTCCTCTTAATCTCGATGACGTTTATCAGATGGC
>JAGPVP010000054.1 GCA_018066965.1 Zhongshania sp.
CTCGCCGGCCAAAACGCTGGATTTTGAGAATCCCCCACACACCGAGCAGTTCACCCAGGGCGACTTTTTAGCCCGCTCGCAAAAACTCATTTCGCAATTACAAAAACTCAGCCCCGATGACATTTCCGCGCTGATGAAAATCAGCCCAAAACTCGGTGAGTTAAATCACCAGCGCTTCATGAATTGGTCGCAACCATTTACGCCAGACAATGCCAAGGCGGCGGTATTGGCCTTTAGAGGTGACGTATATACCGGTTTAAATGCCGACAATTTCAGCGCCGAAGACTTTACGTTCGCACAGCAACATTTGCGCATTTTGTCTGGGCTTTATGGTTTACTCAGACCCCTAGATTTAATACAAGCCTACCGGCTAGAAATGGGCACTCGCTTTGAAAACAAAGACGGCAAAAACTTATATGAATTTTGGAATACAAAAATAACCGAGGCGCTTAACATCCAGCTGTCTGAAATAAATTCGCAGGTCTTGGTGAATTTAGCCTCAAATGAATACTTTAGTGCAGTAAAACCCAAAACCCTAAAAGCCGACATCATCACGCCGGTATTCAAAGATTTTAAAAACGACAAGTACAAAATCATTAGCTTCTATGCAAAAAAAGCGCGGGGCCTAATGGCCGCATATATCATTAAACATCGCATCTCAGACGTTGAACAGCTGAAGACCTTCGATAGTGAGGGTTATTATTTCAGCTCAGAACAATCTACCGCACGGGAATGGGTGTTTTTAAGAGACGCGCCGGTCTAAACCAGCGCTACGCCCATGTAAACGATTCCTAGCATTAAACCATCGACAATATCTGCTGCCACTCTTCTTTACTCACTGGCATAATCGATAGACGACTGCCCTTTTTTAGCAGCGCCATTTCGCTTAAGGCTGGCTCGGTTTTCAATTCTGACAAGGGAATAAAACGTTTAAATTTACGCTCAAACTTCACATCTACCATAAACCAGCGTGGATCATCGGCGCTCGCCTTAGGGTCGTAATACCGCGACTCAGGATTTTGCGCACTGGTATCAGGATAAGACTCACGAACCACAATGGCAGTCCCCGCAATACCCGGCACGGGGCAAGACGAGTGGTAGAAAAACACTTTATCACCCACTTTCATCTGGTCTCGCATCATATTCCTCGCCTGATAATTCCGAACCCCATCCCAGGGTTCAGTACTATCAGGCCGACGACGTAAATCATCTAAGCTGAAAGTATCTGGTTCAGATTTCATCAACCAATAGGCCATTGTTGTACTCCCCCTATAAACGCTAAACTGATTTTTACACTTGCCATCAACGTGGCACCACACACCCTCGGCGACCCCACCATGAACAATGCTAAACCTTTCTCGCAAGCCTGCGAAAACAATAAACAGCCAATACTGAATCATTTAAAAACCGCATTACAAAAATGCCAGCATGTGCTGGAAATCGGTAGTGGCACAGGACAACATGCCGTCTACTTTGCCGCCAATATGCCCCACCTAGTTTGGCAATGCAGCGACCGCGCTGACAATATTGCAGGTATATGCAGCTGGCTCGACGGCACTGAACTGCCAGCGCCGCTCACACTTGATGTTCGAGATTCAAACTGGCCACGCCAACAATACGATGCCATTTTTTCTGCCAACACACTGCATATTATGAGCTGGACAGAGGTCGAATTATTTTTTGAAAAAGTGACCACACAACTAAAGGCCAATGCGCTGCTATGCATTTACGGACCATTTAAGTACAACGGTGAGTTCACCTCCCCCAGCAACGCTAACTTTGACCTTTGGTTAAAACGCAACAACCCAAAAAGTGGCATCCGTGATATGGAAGCAATACGCGAGCTGGCTAACCATGCTGGATTTCAACTGCTGGCAGACCACAAAATGCCCGCCAACAATCAATTGCTTATCTGGCAGCGCTAAACAAGCCCACGCAGCTCACAACCTCACTTCAATTAAAAAGTAATAGACATAAAAAAACCCGGCCAAAGCCGGGTTTTTTTATGTCTGAACTAACTGCCTAGTGGCAAATTAGTAATCAAACTCATCCTCAGACATTTCGTATGGCTGATACTCTTCTTCAGCAGCAGGCTCATCCATCATGATGTCATCCGCTGCATCTTCTTCAAGCATTGGCTCTTCTTCAAGCATCGGCTCTTCTTCAAGCATTGGTTCGTCGTCAAGCATTGGCTCGTCATAAGACATTGGCTCAGCTACTGAGTCACTACCCAATACTTTCAGCTCAACACGACGGTTCTCAGCGCGACCTGCTTGAGTGTCATTACTCGCGACAGGCTGCTCTTCACCATAGCCTCTAGCAGTCAGACGGCTAGCCTCAACACCACTACCAACCAAGTAGGTTTTCACTGATTTAGCACGGTTTTGTGACAGGTTCATATTGTAGCTATCGCTACCAACACTATCAGTATGGCCTTGCAGTTCAATGTTAAAGCCTGGAGAGCTTGTCAATGTTGCTGCGACATCATCCAAAATCGTCTCTGCATTCATGGTCAACTTAGCGCTGTTCAGCTCAAAGTTTACACCGCGCAGGATCATCGCCTGATCTTTCGCACAGCCATTAGACATTACCGGCTCGCCAGCAGGCGTATTAGGACATGCGTCATCAGCATCAACAACACCGTCGTTATCGCCATCTAGCGGACAGCCAGCTGCATTGACTTCGGCACCAGCGGGTGTGTTCGGGCACTGATCAAGGTAATCGGCAACACCGTCGTTATCGCCATCAAGTGGGCAGCCAACGCTATCTACTTGTACACCGCGAGGCGTACCTGGGCATTCATCCATTTCATCAGAAACGCCATCGCCATCAGCATCTTTTGCGCCGTATTGTGCGTCAAAGAAGTTATAACGCAGGCCAACCAATAAGCTTTGTGCGCTGTATTCTATTTCCGTTTCCAGCCCACCAGTGGGTTTAAATATAACGTCGTCAGCAATACTGTAGCGGTAACCTGCATCAATGGCTAAACGCGGGGTCATGTGAAAAGTAAGACCCGCACCCAATTGACCGATAGGCGCACCGTCATCACCATCATTACCAAAATCCAAGTTTGCTTGACCTAGGCCTAAACCAACGTAGGGACGCAGACGCTCGCCTAGAGAAAAGTCGTACCACAAATTAAGCATGACGGAGGTCACTTCTAGCGTCGTGTCACTAGGAAAAGAGCCACCACCGCCGACGACGCTATCTACGTCGTTTTCGCCTTGGCGATATTCAAATTCAAGACGGATAGGACCATCAAATTTATGCCCAAAGGTAAAACCATAGCTAATATCGGCGTCGTAGCTAGTTTCAAAACCTATTCTTTCTTGTCCTCCCCCAACGCCACCGCCAAGCAAACCGTTAAGCAAGTCACCAACAAGTGGAAGCCCACCGAGGTTACCAAGAATTGGAAGCCCTTCAAGTACGCTGAGGATGGTTGTATCGTCTGCGGTTATCGTGCCGTCAGCATCAAATACGTCGTTATAAAACGCGTTAACGCCAATATAATAACCCTTTTCCCTGTCGGCCTCTGCCGTCGCTACACCTGCCGCTGATGCTAAAATCACACCCGCAGCAAGAGCATTTATCCATTGCTTGCTCATAAACATCCCCTGAATTATTGAAAGTTATACCTTATAAAGCGCAAATTACCACGTCAGCACGAGGCGTAGATACACACTTTAGGACATAGTGGCGCATAATTTTATTTAAAATGTGTGCGAACTAACGTTTAAAAACCTGCAAATCCTAAACCCTCTGAGAGAAACAGTAAAGTATCATTTAATAATGACCATGAGATTACGCCTTCAAGCCCCTGAATTATCCCTATCTCAACGAATCCGGCCGAATCACCCGTAGAACAACTCGCCGGTTACGAGCACGACCTTCGGGTGTGTCATTGTCAGCAACGGGCATTTCATCACCATACGCTTGCACGGTAATACGGTGGGCGGGTATGCCTAATTCAAGCAACACGGCTTTTACTTTATTCGCCCGCATTCGCGACAAGCGATAATTTGCATCAGCTGACCCGCTGCTATCACTGTGTCCCTGAAGCGCCACCCGAAACTGCGGCGCTAAACGGAGCAAGGCTGCCAAGTGAGATAAACGCTCATGGGCCTGAGCATCAAGGGTGATGCTGCCATCTGCAAAGCGCAGACTTTCGAGCTCGACGGTTTGCCGCGCCGAGCAGCCATTGCGCATAACTCGTGCCCCCATTGCAGTGCGAGGGCAGTGATCCTCACCGTTTTTTACACCATCGTTATCACTGTCCATACAGCCAAACTGATCAACAGCGTTACCAGGAGGCGTGCGGGGGCAAAGATCGACTGGGTCAATAATGCTGTCGCCATCACTATCTGCACAGCCGTATATATCGACGACCGCCGCCTTAGTGGCAGGGCAGCGGTCATTCACATCGGCTATTCCATCACCATCGCCATCAAGTGGCTGCACCACGGCTGGCGCGCAGGCAATCAACATCAAGGATATAAGTACAATTCTTATGACGAATATATTCAAAATCTGCCTTTTCACAGCAAGGGTGGCACTTCAATTATTCCGAGTGTAACCAAGCCAAGCCCGACCACCAATAGCGCAGAATACCTAAAATCTGCCCACACCCATTGGATTTTCACTATAGTGACTGGAAAAATACCAATCGAGACGAGAGGCGCGCAGCTTAGCCGCTCCAAATGAGAGAAGGACCCATTTTGTCGCCAGCCATAGGCCTGGGGGCACTTTGTCTCCCGACCTAATTAGAATTTGCTGATTTGGCCCAAGCCACACTTATGCCGCGATACCGGGGACAAAAACAACCGCCAACAGCGGCGATCCAATTAGTGTGAACAGGCTCCGGGTTTGCGCTACCATAGGCGGTCTGACATTAAATGTAATTCCAAGGCTGGCACTCCATGATCCCTGAACTCCTATCCCCCGCCGGTAGCCTCCGCAATATGCGCTATGCCTTTGCCTATGGCGCCGACGCCGTCTATGCCGGCCAGCCGCGTTATAGCTTACGGGTGCGAAATAATGAGTTCAAAGACTTAGAAACCTTAGCCAGTGGCATTGAAGAAGCTCACCGACAAAACAAAAAATTCTATTTGGCGTCGAATATTTCACCACACAACGACAAAATTCGCAGCTATTTACGTGATCTCGCCCCTGTCATAGACATGAAACCCGACGCCTTAATTATGGCCGACCCAGGACTAATGATGCTGGTGCGCGAAAATTGGCCAGATATGCCAATCCATTTGTCTGTGCAAGCCAATGCCGTGAATTGGGCCTCGGTGAAATTTTGGCATCAAAACGGCATTCAGCGCGTAATTCTTTCTCGCGAACTAGCGCTGGATGAAATTGAAGAAATCCGCCAGCGCGTGCCAGAAATGGAGATCGAAGTCTTTGTACACGGCGCACTGTGTATCGCTTATTCAGGTCGCTGCTTACTATCTGGCTATATGAATCACCGCGACCCCAATCAAGGAGCTTGCACCAATGCCTGCCGCTGGAAATATCAAGCTCACGACGCAAAAGAAGACGCAACAGGCGATTTAGTTCCCGTGCAAACCTACACACCAGAGCCCCAGCCCATAACCGAGCCGGTCTTGTTGCAACAGGCGCAGCGCCCAGGGGAGTTTATGCCTGCTTACGAAGATGAGCACGGCACTTATATTATGAATTCCAAAGATTTACGTGCTGTGCAACACGTTGACCGCTTGGCAGCTATGGGCGTACATTCGCTAAAAATTGAAGGCCGCACCAAGTCACACTATTACGTTGCCCGCACGGCACAAGTCTATCGCCAAGCCATAGACGACGCAGCCCACGGCAAGCCCTTCGATATGCATTTAATGGACAAACTAGAAACCCTGGCCAATCGCGGCTACACCGAGGGGTTTTATCGTCGCCACCCCCCTAAAGAATACCAAAACTACGAGATGGGTCTAAACAATGCCCAACAACAGCAGTTTGTCGGTGAAATCGTTGACGCGCGGGACTCAGTCATTACTGTCGATGTCAAAAATCGCTTTGAAACCGGCGACACCCTGGAATTGATGACGCCAGGAGGAAATACCCGCTTTACGCTAAAAACTTTGAGTGATAAACACGGCAAGAGCATTACTGCCGCCCCCGGTTCAGGGCATCGTGTGCGCATTCCCCTTGATCAACCGCTGGCCGAAGCCGCACTAAAATATGCTCTGCTGGTCAAAGACATTCACGCATAATCAGCCAAACCACAGCAGGAGCCAAAATGGAACGCAGCAAATTACGCATATTGCGCGGACTTATAAATATCAGTTTGATCAGTCTAGTGTTCGGCGCCATCTTGAATTTACTCACCGGCATGCTAGGCAATTACTATGTGCTAATTATCGGCGCCTTAGTGGTCTTGATCACCTTCTATTGCTACCGTCGTGCCGACAGTGAAATGGCGTCTAGCAGCAGCTATTATCTCTGGCGCTACCTGCCAACACTCATTTTTATCGCCATGCCAATTATTGCGTACTGGTACAGCCGCGACCCCCAGTGGACACTGGGTGAAATGATCCACGCGGTTCAAATAAGTTGCAGCTTTGTGCTGCCAATTCTCTGTCTACTCTACGTAGAGCGCGTTTTAAAAAACGCCCAGCAATAACACTCTTACCGCGACCGCCCTAGTCGGCCTTTTTAAAGGGCAACATCTCGCTAGCTTCACGCAGGTAATTGCCGACGTGAAGCTGCTCTTCATCCAAAAACTGCCTTACCGCATTGGAAAAGTCAGCATCTGCCAGCCAGTGGTTTGAGTAGGTTAAAATGGGTGTGAAGCCCCGCTGAATCTTATGCTCACCCTGTGCACCAGGATCAAAATGACGCAGACCTTCACGCAGACAATACTCAATACCTTGGTAATAACAGGCTTCAAAATGCAAAAACTCATATTCGCGAATACAGCCCCAATAACGGCCATATAAGGTGTGTTTGTCGCGAAAATTCAAGGCCACCGCCACCGGCTCGTCTCCGTGGCTAGCCAATACCATCACCACATGCTCTGGCATGGTGGCGGCAAGCTGAATAAAAAATGATTCCGGTAGGTAGCCACCATGGCCACTGCGTTTGGCATAAGTAAGCTGATAGCAGTGAAAAAAGAAACGCCACTGTTCGGGGCTAACCTCCGCCCCCGTCAACACCTGCAAGCTCAAGCCCTGCTCAGCGACAACGCGACGCTCCTTGCGTAAACCCTTGCGCTTACGAGAACTAAATTTTGCAAGAAAGCCCTCAAAATCACCATAATTGCGGTCATACCAATGGTATTGCGGCCCGATTCGCTGCATCAAGCCTTGCTGCGACCAGATATTTGCCATTTCTGCCCGCGAAAATAAAATATGTACCGATGAAGCGCCAATCTCTGCTGCGTGCTCTGGTAATGCTTGCGCGAGTGCAGCCATCACCTCGCCGCGATCACGCTCATCAACCAAACACAAGCGCGGCCCCGTCGCAGGGGTAAACGGAATAGCAGACAATAACTTGGGATAATAAGGGCGGCCATGGCGCTGATAAGCATTGGCCCAAGACCAGTCAAATACATACTCGCCATAGCTATGCGTCTTGATGTAAAAAGGCATGACGCCAACTAACTGAGTATCGCGACGTATAATCAGGTGATGAGGCTGCCAACCCTTGTCTTCTGCCACCGCGCCACTCACCTCAAGCGCGGATAAAAATTCATAGCGAGTAAAGGGGTAGTCAACACCCGCTGCACTATTCCAGGCCTCGGCACCAATCTCATCAATTGCGCCGACAAACGCTAACTCAAACTTAGTAATGCTCATGCCCCTATTAAAAAGTGCAGCACAATACCTGCAAAAATAACCACACCCACCCAATTGTTATTTAAAAATGCCTTAAAACACTTCTCGGTCTCACGGTAGCGAATCAACTGCTGCTGATAAACAAACAGACCACTAGCAACAATAACGCCAGCGTAATAAATAAAGCTCATTTCAAATCGCGGTCCCGCCATCAATAACACCACTATCACACACACCTGTAACATCGCGGTGATGGCCTTATCGTCGTCGCCAAACAAAATTGCTGTCGACTTCACCCCAATTTTTAAATCATCTTCACGATCAACCATGGCATAAAACGTGTCGTAAGCAACAGTCCATATCAACACGGCAATATACAAAAGCCATGCCGCCGGTGGCGGCAGTTCACCCGTTTGCGCGGTAAACGCCATTGGCGTACCCCAAGCAAAGGCCGCGCCCAACACCAGCTGGGGGAGATGGGTATAACGCTTCATAAAGGGATAGCTGGCCGCCAACGCGACGGCGCCAAAGGCAAATAACACGGTGAGAAAATTGGTGAACAAGACGAGTATAAAAGCCAGTAAACACAATACCGCAAACAGCACTAATGCTTCTTTTTCTGTCACTGCCCCAGTCGCAAACGGGCGCTGTTTGGTACGGCTGACGTGGGCATCAATTTTTCGATCGGCATAATCATTAATCACACAACCTGCAGAGCGCATCAAAAACGTGCCCACCACAAAAATAATCAATAGATGCCAAGCTGGAAAACCTCCCGCAGCTAGCCATAGCGCCCACAGCGTTGGCCACAACACCAAATACGTGCCAATTGGGCGCTCCACCCGCATCAGTGCTAAATACTGAGGGGCCTGTTTCTTTATGTGGTGAAGGAGTGCGTTCATAAGACAGCCATTAAAATCATCTGACAAAAGTATATCAGTACGACTAAGGTAGATGGAAAACTACCAAGGTCGAAAGGCAGGCAAAAATATCTCGCTGACCATAATCGGGTGGTCACTGAGCACAAACCGCGAACGCCGGCCCCATAGCCCGTCGCCTTGCTCAGAGTCCGCCACACCCAGGTCCTTCGCCGGCACCCGACATATCTCATAGCGGTCGCGAGACATATGAGGGTCAGTAAACAGCAAATGGCCAAGCGGCCTATTATCTAGAGTACGTAAACGATCTAAGCGGCCGACCAGCGATGTAGCAGGCAGCACGCTACGCGCGTAAACCCAAGGCTGATTATTGCAGTGCAAACGCACTTCTCTGATCAAACCCCAGTCGCGATCACCCATGCCTAGCAAACGGCGTTCAGACAAACGCGGAATTTGCCAACGCTGAAATAGCACCTCAACGTGGAAATGACCATTAGACACGCGGCGTAGATGAGCGGTCAAAGAACCGGTATCTAATAGCCAGCGCGCATCCTTTGCGGGCAGTGCAGAGCGCGGAAACTTCTGGCAATCAAGCCAGTTTGGCTCTTGCGAGTGGAATCGTGATGTTTGAAAAGCGTACAATACTCGTCTTCCAGTGTTGAAGGTCACTGAACATAAGCGTTGCCACACAATAAACGCGCAGCAATCAAAACTAAAGTGTGGCGGCAGAATGCGCGAATTGCAAGCGACGATATCGGCCATATAGGCGATGATATCTGTATAAATATTACTTTAAGCTTCGCCGACAGAAGCATATGGCTTATGAGGAATTTGGTAAATGAGTAAGTGGGAATGTATTGTTTGTGGCTGGGTTTACGACGAGAAAGTCGGCGACCCTGATTCTGGTATCGCGGCAGGAACACGTTGGGAAGATATCCCCGACGACTGGCTGTGCCCCGACTGTGGTGTGGGCAAAGAAGATTTCGAGATGATTGAGAAGTCTGAGGAAAGCGACCTTCCCCATCATGATGAGCCCGCGTCCGCCGGCAGCGAAGCCGCCATTGTGGTGATCGGCACCGGCTTGGCCGGCTATGGCTTGGTTCGTGAATTGCGTAAGCACGACAAAGACAGCCCAGTCATTATGATTACCTCTGATGACGGCCGCGCTTATTCTAAGCCGATGCTCTCTACCGGCTTCACCAAAAACACCGACGCGGATGCACTGGCACAGAAAGACGCCGGCGGCATGGGTGAAGATTTGAATGCCAGCGTGTGGACCTCTACCAAAGTCACGGCCATCGACACCGCCGCGCAAATCATCACGATTGGTGACAAAGAAACCCAAGTTCACTACAAGAAATTGGTATTGGCTTTGGGCGCCGATGTAATTCGCCCGCCCATTCAAGGCAATGCGCTGGAATACGTGTACTCAGTAAACGACCTGCTGGACTACCATGATTTCCGCACTGCGGTAGCAAAAAACAATGTTAAGAAAGTCTGCATTATTGGCGGCGGTCTTATCGGTTGCGAGTTCACCAATGACTTACTCAACGGCGGCATCGAGACTGAAACTGTTGACCCACTAGCATACTGCCTACCTACCCTGCTGCCAGAAGCGGCAGGTAAAGCGGTTCAAGCGGGACTTGAAGCCAAGGGCGCGAAATTCCATTTCGGCCCACTGGTCACCGAAGTGAACAAGTCCGGCAACGGTTTAGTCGTCAGCCTTAATAATGGCGAAACCATCAGCTGCGACTTGGTGTTGTCTGCCGTTGGCGTGCGCCCGCAAATCAAACTAGCGCAAGAAGCTGGCTTGACGGTAAATCGCGGTATTGCCACTAACCGCTTGCTAGAAACCAGCGCACCCAACGTTTACGCCATGGGTGACTGCGCTGAAGTCGCTGGCCACGTTTTGGTCTACGTTGCGCCACTAATGGCCCAAGCTCGCGCCCTAGCAAAAACCCTCAGCGGTGATGCGACCGAAGTGAGCTACCCTGCCATGCCGGTCACCATCAAAACCCCAGCATGCCCCGTTACGGTCAGCCCTGCGCCCCGCGACGCCAAAGGCAGCTGGGAAATTGAACAAGACGGCATCAATGTGGTTGCACGCTTTGTCGGCACCGACGGCGAATTGCTAGGCTTTGCCCTAACCGGCGAAGGCACCAAGCAAAAGATGGCCCTGCAAAAACTACTACCCGCCATTATGCCCTAGGCTTAATAACGGCTTGTAAGATAGATGAAGGGCGGAGCTAAAAACTCCGCCCTTTTTTTGTCTGATGTTTAGCGCTCCCGTCATTTATCTCCCTTATTCCGCCAAGTACCTTCACACAAACAAATTAGCTCAATGCCTGAATGTTGACCGTGAGTATACAAATCCGCCGTAGATTGCTAATATTCGCGCGCCCCGATAGCGCCTATGCCTATTGAGGGTTCTCAGGGCGGGGTGAAAGTCCCCACCGGCGGTAATCATGCCTAAGCATGTAGCCCGCGGGCGCTTATTGAGCATCGCAGCTCATAAGGACAGCAGATCTGGTGGGATTCCAGAGCCGACGGTTAGAGTCCGGTTATGAGAAAAGATCGTTACACACCACCACGCTTAGCTTCCATCGCTATGCCAACACTGGTCTGTCAGCTCATCTTTGCCCTGCCGTATTCACTTGGGACAAAAACATGACATCGACAGATACCACATCACCAAAGCAAACCGTCGCCTTTATTCAAGCCTGCTGGCACCGTGACATTGTCGACCGCTGCAAAGAATCGTTTCAAAAAGAAATGTCATCGCGTAGCGATATAAACGTCGAGTGCTTTGAAGTAGCCGGCGCCTTTGAAATCCCGCTCCACGCCAAGCTCCTCGCCCAAACTGGTAAATACGCCGCCATCGTCGGCGCAGGCCTAGTGACCAATAGCGGCATATACAAACACGAATACGTCGCCCAAGCCGTCGTGTCGGGCCTTATGCAGGTACAGCTAGAAACCAGCACTCCGGTATTCTCTGTAGTCCTGACTCCCCACAACTTCCATAACAGCGACGAGCACATCAGCTTCTTCCGCGAACACTTTGTGGTAAAAGGCGCAGAAGCGGCATCGGCCTGTATTAACACCCTCGGCAGCCTCGCCAAACTTAAAGGCTAAATGGCTGTTAGGCCGCCAAGCCTGTGCTAATCTGCATTTTTGGCCGGTAAGTTTACCGGCCAAGTGAAACCTGCAGGAGTACGCTATGGGCTTTTATGATAATAAAGTACTACCCGTCATCATCGACAAAGCCTGTTCGATGGCATCTATTATGGACTTGCGCAAAAAGGTCGTCCCCCTCGCCAAGGGCGTAGTCTTAGAAGTCGGCATGGGCAGCGGCATTAATTTAGCGCTATACAATCCAGACAATATTGATTTCGTATGGGGGCTGGAACCGTCCATCGGCATGCGCAAAAAAGCCCAGCGTAATCTCGACAAATCAACCATCGAGGTTCGGTGGCTAGATCTACCCGGCGAAGATATTCCGCTTGACGACAACAGCGTCGATACCGTTTTACTGACTTACACCCTCTGTACCATCCCCGACTGGCAACGCGCACTAGAACAAATGCACCGCGTACTAAAACCCGACGGAAAATTATTATTCTGTGAACACGGCCTAGCCGAAACGAGTGCCGTACAAAACTGGCAGAACCGAGTAACGCCGGTCTGGAAAAAGCTGGTAGGCGGCTGTCATCTTAATCGCCCTATTGCAGAATCTATCACCAGCTGCGGATTTACCATAAACACGCTAGAAACTTGCTACGCCGAGGGCGTACCCAAAATTGCCGGCTTTATGTACTACGGCGAGGCGGTAAAAAATTAAGGCCACGAAAATCTAAACCATTCTTAGCACAAACCCACCGGCGCCTCATGACCACGAGAAGATCTATCTCGACCTATTAAGACAAAAAAATCGCTACGCTCACCTGGATACCCGATCGGGGTCGGGTATGGCGATGTTTTTAATAGCTACGTACGGCGGTGGTTTTGGGCGACAGCATCAATCGATTATTATCACTTCACCCATTTGCTCGCGGCTAATGTCTACCAGCATTTCTGCCAAGGTTTGCTCGGTGCGGTCGCAGTACCAATTATTATTTTGCCAGTTATAGTGAAAGCCACCCGACCGCGCTGCCAGCCACAATTCTTTGCTGGCGGTCTGGCGGCTGAATATTAATGCGCTGCCATCAGGGCATTTCAGAGTGAGCACGCCGCCACTGATTTCGCAGTCTACGTCTGCGTCTAGGTCGTCTATTGCGTCTTCGATGGTGTTAAACAGTTCATCAATATTGTCGTTGAATTCGGCATCGTTCATTTTTGGTATCCGCTATTGAGCATATTGGCGGCAGTATACTAAGCCTAGTATCAATCTGCAGCACGATGACAGCCATTGGGCTTGTTGTCCCAGCTAGGTATAATGCGCCACTTAGTTAATTTTGGGGCATTGTTATGGTCAGCATTCGCACTCTCTTATTGTGCAGCGTGGTTCTATTAGGTGCCTGCGGCCAAACGGGGCCGCTGGTACTGCCCAGCGAGGACGGTAACGCGAAGGCCAAGGAAGAAAGTAGCCCTATAAATAATGCGGCACGCCCCAACAATAATCAGCAAACCACCACCGATACGGCGACGACGTCCCCTGCAGAGTAAGTTTATATGTCTCCTTTTCATTACGTAAACGGCGAACTTCACGCCGAGTCTGTGCCACTGAGCAAGATCGCTGCCGAGTTTGGCAGCCCTTGTTATGTTTACTCTCGCGGTTATCTCGAGCAACGCTTTACAGAATATACCGAGGCCCTAGCCGGCCAAGACCACTTGGTATGCTACGCCGTAAAAGCCAATTCTAATATTGCAGTGCTGAATGTACTGGCACGACTTGGTGCAGGTTTTGATATTGTTTCTGCTGGTGAGTTGGAGCGCGTATTGGCCGCCGGCGGCAAACCGGAGCGCATTGTATTTTCTGGTGTGGGCAAAACTGCCGCAGAAATGGAACGCGCATTAAAAGTCGGCATCCACTGCTTTAACGTTGAGTCAGAGGCAGAGTTAGAGCGGCTGAACAGCGTTGCGGCGGCTATGAATGTGGTCGCACCCATTTCGGTACGCGTTAATCCCGATGTCGATGCCAAAACCCATCCCTATATTTCTACCGGTCTGCGCGACAATAAATTTGGTATTGATATTGAGCGTGCGCCCCAGGTTTACCGCCGAGCGGCTTCGTTAGCTAATATTGAAATTAAGGGAATCGATTGCCATATCGGCTCGCAGCTCATTGATACCAGTCCTTTCTTAGATGCCCTTGAGCGCGTGCTATCGCTGGTTGACGTATTGGCTGACATGGACATTACCATCTCTCACCTCGATCTTGGTGGTGGCTTAGGCGTGCGCTATCGCGACGAAACCGCGCCCGTCACCGGCGACTATATTCGCGCCATTAGAGAGAAGCTGGGGGATCGTAAAGTGACCCTGATGTTCGAGCCCGGCCGATCTATTACTGCCAATGCCGGTGTTTTACTCACCCGCGTGGAATATTTAAAGCTCAACGATCACAAAAATTTTGCGATTATCGACGCCGCCATGAACGATATGATTCGGCCCTCGCTATATTCTGCATGGATGGACTTAATCGCTGTGCAACCCCGTCAAGACGGCGTTTTACGCAGCTATGATTTTGTGGGGCCAGTGTGCGAAACCGGCGACTTTTTAGCGAAAGATCGTGAACTTTGCATAGAAGAAGGCGATTTACTGGCCCTTGCGTCTAGCGGTGCCTATGGATTTACCATGAGTTCCAATTACAATAGCCGAGGACGTGCGGCGGAAGTCATGGTGGACGGCGATAAGTATCATCTTATCCGCACGCGCGAAACTGTCACCGACTTGATGCGTGGCGAAACTGTGTTGCCCTGAGACGAACGATAACGCTAGCCGCCAAGGCTAATGCTTACCTCCTTCACTCTCATTTAAAGGCATCGCGCCCGCATCGTTAATCAGCGCCATCGGTGAGGCGCACCACAGGATGTTACGATGCAGTTACGCTTTACCAAAATGCATGGCCTGGGGAATGATTTTGTAGTTATCGATCTCATTACCCAGCGCTTCAAGCTCAAACCGCACCATATTCGCAAAATTGCTGATCGGCATTTTGGGATCGGCTGTGACCAAGTTCTTACTGTTGAGTTACCCAGCCAGCCCGATGTAGATTTTCGCTATCGCATATACAACGCCGAAGGCAGCGAAGTAGAGCAGTGCGGCAATGGCGCGCGCTGCTTTGCCCGCTTTGTGCGCGAAAAGCGCCTCACCGGCAAGCAAAAAATCAAAGTTGAAACGCTCGCCGGCATCATTGAACTTGAGGTTACTGAGAACCGCCACGTGCGTGTCGATATGGGCGAACCCATCTTAGACCCCAAACGAATTCCCTTCACCGCCGAGCAGCAAGCGCCAGACTATACGCTGGATGTGAACGGCAGTGCATGGCAAGTCGGCGCGGTATCGATGGGTAATCCCCATGTAATTTTGCCGGTGGATGACGTTGATTCCGCACCGGCGGCAACCGTTGGGCCGATTACCGAATGTCACCCTCGCTTTCCCCAGCGTGTGAATGTAGGGTTTATGCAGCTTGTTGATCGCGACACAATTAAACTGCGAGTATTCGAGCGCGGCGTTGGCGAAACCTTGGCCTGTGGCACGGGTGCCTGTGCTGCCGTCGTCAGCGGCATTGTGCAAGGTAAACTCAACGCCAATGTGACCGTGCATCTACCCGGCGGCAGCCTAAGTATTCGCTGGCAAGGCCCAGGGCAGCCCGTTATTATGACGGGGCCGGCAACAACGGTTTTTGAAGGCCAGATACAAATATAGGATCACCTGTGGACAGTGCAAGCCCGAAAAAAGACGGACTCCCAAGCGAAAGCGAAGTGGCCCGCTACCTTCGTAACCACCCCGGTTTCTTCCTTAATAACGAAGATCTTCTGACCGAGCTTAAGATCACCCATAAAACGGGCAAAGCGGTCAGTTTACTGGAGCGGCAAGTGGGCGTATTGCGAGAACGCAATATGGACATGCGTAACCGCATCAGCAGTATGCTCGACAATGCCCAACGCAATGACATGCTATTTGAGCGCAGTAAAACCCTGATTTTATCGCTGCTTGAAGCACGTCGGGCCGAAGAATTAAGCAATACCCTGTGTCGTCATTTGGTAAGTGATTTTGAAGACATCGATTACGCCAGCCTGATTCTGTTTGCCGACCCACATCGCGTGGGTGGTAATTCGCTAAGAGTGGTTAGCCCTGAGCAGGCGCACAATCAAATTGGCAATTTACTGCGCGGCAAGAAGTCCGTGTGCGGTGTATTGCGCGGCGAGGAATTGAGCTTCCTATTTGGCAAGCACGCCGATCACATCGGCTCTGCAGCATTAATGCCTATTCAGCCCGGTAATATCGATGGCGTTATCGCTATCGCCAGCAAAAATCCGCAGCATTTTAAATCCAGCATGGGCACTATGTTTTTGGAATATATTGCTGATGTTGTCAATCGTACTTTGCCCAGACTGATGAAGGGACCGTTTTTGTAACAGCTGGAAGATGCTGGACGGGAGACGGGAGATGCACAATCTTGCAGGGATGTCGGATTTAACGTCTGACTTCTGACCCTCGACGTCAAGCAGTACTCGTCCGACGTCAGGAATTTGGCTTACCTTAGCTAATGCAATGGGGCATGCATCGAAAACGAGCTAAGAGCGGTTTTGCGTCTTCCGTCTCCCGTCCAGCGTTACTCGCCAGACTAAACCCCCTGACAATGACTATCCATAAAGCGCCGCATTAATTTCAAATACTCGCGCTGCCCCAAGTGCACGATGTGATTGCCCGGAAACCAGTGCAAATGCGACTCTGGCCAATGTGAATGCAGTAGTCGAACAAAACGTGGCGGCGTAAATCGATCACCCGCGCCACCGATGATCATCACTCGATCGGGGTCTAGCTTAGGTTGATAGCTCAACGGGCTATGAATCGCCATGCCACGCCGTAAATCTAAGGGCGTCAAACCAGTGCGCTTACCAATAATGTCCATCACTCGGCCAGTAGGCACCCAGCTGCGCATGGTATCCACCGGTGCCACCAAGGGCGAGTTTGGAATACAAAATGCCAGCCGTGGCTCTACCACTGCCATCACCGAGCTTATGTAACCACCCAAACTTAAACCGCTAATGCCCACATGAGGGGCGCCGCGATCAAACAGGTGATTTATCACCACGCGTATATCTGACACCGCCTGCAACATGCCTTCATTCAGCTGCGAAAACCCACCAGCAAATAAACCATAGCCGCTGAAAGGATGGCAGCGCTCTGCGCGATCACCGTGAAAAGGCTGGGTCATTAAAACAATGTCATAGCCGTTGTCGTAAAACCATCGAAGCGAGAAAAACAGGCTGTTAAACCCATACCAACTCTCGACCACCCCGTGCACAAAAATTAAGGTGGGGCGAGGACCGCTTGGATGCGTCCAATACTGCGCTCTGGCTGTGCGATTGCGGGTATAACTTAAATAACTGTCGGTAAGCTCAATATTTAGCGGTGTAAACGGACTTTCAAAGCGCAGCTCTACCGCCGGAATATCTTTGGGTTTATAGGCAAGCTTGTCGATTTTATGCTCGCTGACGTCTACTTTTGGCGGCGGTATAAAAACTTGATCAACATCGCGCTGCTCCGCTAGCTTGGCGTAGAAATCCATCCATTCGCGCTCACGCGCCAAGCCATCACTTTTTAGGAGTTGTGGTAGCAAAGTGCCGGAGATCATTAGCGACAAACCTGTGCGCATTACTCTGTCCATAACCGCAGTGCCATACACTTTCAGCGGGTACTCGCTGTCGAGCTCGGTACCGTCGGATTGACAGTAAAAATCATCCGGTAAGGTGCGCCACCACGGCGGCGATTTTTTCACCGGCTGCAATGCAGTTTGTGCCATAAATAGAAATCTCTAGGTTTAATCTATGCCTTTATTTACGCACTGTTGTACCACACTTCGTAAACTATCGGCATTAGCTGACCGGTATTTTATCTATTCGCTTTTGCCCTGCATGTCTGTAAAAACCTATACTGCAGGCCGCCGTAACGCAATAAGCACGATCGCAACTCACATCGCTACAATTTCGAGCACAGGTAAAATGTTAACCGCATGAAAAAAATCAAACTGCTCAGTTTCGACCTTGACGACACCCTATGGTTAAGTAAACCAGTCATCCAACACGCTGAGCAGATTTTTTATGCCCACCTGACTGATGTGGCGCCGGCACTGGTCAATCGTTTCAACCCCGACTCGCTCCGAGCCCACCGTTTAGATTTTCTGAGTAGACACCCCGCGCTAAAGCACCAAATTTCTCAGTGGCGTATCAAAAGCCTTACCGAAGCCTTAGAACTTAGCGGATATAAAGAGCAAAGTGCGGTTATTGCGCTAGACGCTTTTGAGGTATTTCTTAAGGCTAGACAGCAAATTACGCTGCTCCCACACTGCAAAGAGGTCATTGCTCAGCTCAGCGAACACTACATATTGATCAGCCTAACCAATGGCAATGCCGATCTTAGCCAACACAGCATTAGCCAATACTTTACCGCTAGTTACCAGGCCGAGCAGGTAAACGCAGCCAAACCGAGCCCGGCGCTGTTTTTAAAGGCGCTAGCCATCGTCGGCTGTAAACCGGACGAAGCCATACACATCGGAGATCATATCGTTGATGACATCAGCGGAGCTAAGGCACTGGGCTTATTCGCGATTCAAGCTTGTTTAAAGCCCGACTCACCCGCACCTCATGCGCTCGCTGACGAACATTTTTATGATTGGCGAGACCTGCCAAGTAAAATCCAACAGCTAAGCCTACGTTAGCTGTTGGCTAATACCAAACCTACATACGCGCCAAATTAAAAACTATCTGACTCAATATCCGTCTCGTTTAGATTGCTGCGCAAATGCGGATCTAAATGCTTTATTTCGCCACCAAGGGCAAGATAAGCCTCTACATCTTTTGCCAGCTGCTCACGCATACGGTCATGCACGGTAGGTGATGACACATACTGTTGTGAGCTTAAAGTTTCATTATTACTACTACGATTACGCGACCCCATACGACGTCCTCCCGGAAATAAGAATCCCGCGTTTACGTGGCGATTTATACTTGTATACAAGGCTTTTTGGCAAGAGGGTTAATTAGGCTTTTTTGTTATTACGAACAAAGCTCATCATCATTTTTTGAACTATACGTAAAAATACCAGCAACAAAAAGGGCGGCACATGGCCGCCCAATTCTTAACTCAATTAACGGCTAAATGGCGTCTTCGCCGGTTTCTCCGGTGCGAATACGAATAACTTGCTCAAGCGCCGTGACGAAGATTTTACCATCACCAATTTTGCCGGTATTCGCCGCCTTGGTTACGGTATCGATTACTTTTTCAAGCAAACTGTCTGCCACCGCAATTTCCAATTTTACCTTTGGTAAAAAATCGACAACGTATTCTGCACCGCGATACAACTCGGTATGCCCCTTCTGACGACCAAAGCCTTTCACTTCAGTTACGGTCACGCCTTGCACACCGATTTCTGACAATGCGGCACGGACGTCATCTAATTTAAACGGTTTGATCACCGCACTGACTAATTTCATCGCCGATCCATCCTCTTACTTTTATGCTACGAATAATTACCTGTCGTTAAGTTAGCTCAGGCAGCAAGGATTTGGCAAGGTTATCGCGGTTTTAGAGTGAAATAAGCTTAGAAAAGCGGGATAGCTGCCTTAAATCTTTGCTAGTGCGGTTTTGGCTTGATGCTAGATAGGAGACGCTTTTATTCGCAGTCGCTCACTCAAGGACCACGCACCCAAGCCTGGCTGCTAAACAAGTGCTTATGTAGCTCCGGACACCTAGGCACAAAAACATTACTCAGAAAACAACGCGCGTTTGCGTCTCCCGTCTCCCGTAAAGCATCCTGCAAAAAAAAAGGGCGCTCAATGAGCGCCCTAACAATCACCAAACGGGGGAGACTTACTTGTTGGTGAATTCCGGATAAGCTTCCATGCCGCATTCAGAGAGGTCGACGCCTTCGTACTCTTCCTCTTCAGTAACACGCAAGCCCATGACTGCTTTCAAGATGCCCCAGACCACTAAGCTGGCCACAAAGGTCCAAGCAAAGATCACGAATGCACCGTATAGCTGATTACCGAAAGTCGCGTCGCTGTTGTTGAATGGCACGGCCATTACACCCCAGAAACCAACTACACCGTGAACAGAGATGGCACCGACTGGATCATCGATTTTCACCTTGTCCAAAGCAAGGATGGCAAACACAACCAGCACACCGCCAACAGCACCGATCAATGTAGACACAACTGGATCAGGAGACAGTGGATCAGCAGTAATGGCGACCAAACCAGCCAAGGCGCCGTTAAGTACCATGGTCAAGTCAGCTTTGCCGAACAGCAAGCGTGCAACAATTAATGCAGCAATCAAACCGCCACTCGCAGCCGCATTAGTGTTAACAAATACTTGTGCGGTTGCGTTAGCTTCTTCGATGTTAGACACCATCAGCTCTGAACCGCCGTTGAAACCGAACCAACCCATCCACAGGATGAAGGTACCCAATGTTGCCATTGGTAGGTTTGCACCAGGGATCGCATTAACTTGGCCGCTTTCACCGTACTTGCCTTTACGAGCACCAAGCAGCAATACACCAGCCAGTGCCGCAGAAGCACCACACATATGCACAATGCCTGAACCTGCAAAGTCAGAGAACCCGGCTGTAGACAAGAAACCGCCGCCCCAGCTCCAAGAACCTTGTAGCGGGTAGATAACGCCAGTCATTACGATAGCGAAAGCTAGGAAAGCCCACAGCTTCATACGTTCTGCAACCGCACCCGACACGATAGACATAGCAGTCGCCACGAATACCACTTGGAAGAAGAAGTCAGATGAACCTGAGTAGTAAGTGTCGCCGTTAGAAGCCAGCACTTCTTCTACCGTCGCGTCGGCAATGGTATTGCCGAACCATGCGTCTGGTAAAAATCCGCCTTCCGAACCGCCGTACATGATTGTGTAGCCACACAATAAGTACATGGTACAAGCCACCGCAAACAGCGCGATGTTTTTAGTTAATATTTCTGTGGTGTTTTTTGCACGAACCAAACCGGCTTCGAGCATGGCAAAACCTGCTGCCATCCACATTACGAACGCGCCCATAACCAGGAAGTAAAATGTGTCCAGGGCGTACTTGACCTGTATGATGTCTTCCATCACATGCCCTCCAAAGGGAAAGAGTTAAATCTTTTAATTAATTTAGTTAACACAAACCGCAGCGGTATTACTAAATGGCTTCTTCGCCAGTTTCACCGGTGCGGATACGAATAACCTGCTCAAGCGCAGTGACAAAAATTTTGCCATCGCCGATTTTGCCAGTGTTTGCTGACTTAGTAATTGCTTCGATAGTGGGTTCAACTGAATCATCTGCGACAGCAACTTCAATCTTCACCTTAGGCAGAAAATCGACGACATACTCGGCACCACGATATAACTCGGTGTGACCTTTCTGACGACCAAAACCTTTTACTTCGGTAACAGTTATGCCCTGTACGCCGATGTCTGACAGCGCTTCGCGCACATCATCGAGTTTGAATGGCTTAATAACAGCCGTAATCAATTTCATCGGATATCTCCTGTCAATGTACGCTTAGCGCACATTAGGACTAAGTTAAAAAATAGCCGGTGGCAACGCTGCCACCGACCGAGGGTTTTACATAGAAATAGGTAAGCTATACGAAACAACAAACTTAGGATCAGTGTCGACGGCCAAGCTATCATCACTGTCTTGCTGGCTAACAATAAAAGACAAATTGTCATTGTAAGCATATGCTAGGTCAGCGTGATAAGTATTTTCACCGTCGATATCCTCTGAACCAAGTGTCAGAGAAAACGCACCAAAAGAGCCACTCAAAGTGTAGTAGTTATACTCCGTATAACCAGAAGGGCCAGCAACGGGCTCGTAGTACGAGAAGCTGATTGGACCATAACCCACTGTCAACACAACATCTGTGTGCTCAAAGAGATCAGTTTCTTCAGTACCTAGGTAGCCAGCACCTGTTGGGTAGTTATAGTTGTAGGCCGTAACGTCAAAGCTAAAATCACCAGCAGACACACCGTAACCAACATACAAATCATACTCGGTGCCGGCAGAGGTATCGCCAGACGAGCCCCAAATTCCGGCGGTAAAACCACCAGCGCTATAGTTGATGTCACCAGATACTGCAGGAGTGCCGCTACCTAAATCATAACCACGCCACAAGTAGGTACTTGCAATTCCTACACTTGCAGATACTTCAGCTGAAGCTGGAGCAGCAATCATGGTCATTGAAGCAGCCGCAACACTTGCAGCTAATAAGGTTTTCATTGTTTTCATGTCTTTAGTCTCCACTAAGGTATAAGAAAGTGATCAAGCACTGTCCTGACCTAGCTTTAGCATTTTCGATGCCAACTTGGTTTTTGTTCTTTTAAAACAATATCTTAGAGACAAAAAACGACAACAATACAACAGCGATAGTTAAGGCTACGTTACAGCCCCCTCGCCAAACCAATAGATATGCTCAAAAGTAGAGCGTTTTTATTTTTATTTGATTTTAAATGCGTCAATAGCACGCACAACTTAAGTGCTAAATATTCCATATGCAATCAAATATTTTCGCCAAATAGAATGCTAAGCAATTAAAAAATAAAGAGTTTTATTAATATTAATGTCACATAAAAATAAGCTGTGTATTACCCCGACACTCATTGCACCATTGCGGTGCGTGCGCACTATATTCCAGCGAACGCTTACTTTAAGGCGCCCAAAATAAAAACGGGATGCCATTTGGCATCCCTTAAAACATTATATTCTCTCGGTAATTTTCGCAGGTCTTACACGGCTAAGCCGCTAACAAATGATCAGCGACTATCCGCCACAAACTACGGCACCATAACTTCGAGATCACCCGATTCAATTAGCGACTCTATCGTCGCCTCATCTAACTGAAGAATATCCCGCACCAGCTCTCGGGTGTGCTCGGCCACAAATGGCGCTGGGCGAATCTGCGGCTCCGGTAAATAGCTTTTCCCAGCGGGGCCATTCTCGGTTAGTAAGGGCGCATCTAAACCCGGCTGCATATTAATTCTGAAAAAGTCCCGCGCTTTTAAATGCAGGTTATCGGGCAGCTCATTGATTCGCGCCATGGCTGCTGCGGCAATACCCGCTGCCTGTAATGTTTCCACAACCTGCTGGGGCGTGCGCTCTAGCGTCCAATTAGACACCTCTTGCTCCACGTAGTCTCGCATAGCGAGCCTGCCGCTGGCGGCTTTAAGGCGCTGGTCCTCTGCGAGATCTTGACGCCCCATTGCGCCGCAAAGCCGCAGCCACTGTTCGTCACCGTCGATATCAATCACGCACCACTCATCGTCACCAGCGCAGCTAAATAAGTTTGAGGGCGCATCAAATCGGCCACGATTCCCGCAGGGCGCCAACCAGCCCCCCTGCAGAGATTCACTCAGTAATTCTGTGGACAAAGTCATTAATATGGTTTCTGCCTGAGACAGGCTGACGGTGCCACCTACGCCGGTTTTTCCCCGCTCTATTAGCAGGGCAAGAATCGCTACCGCCGATACTCTGGCCGCCAAGTGATCGGGGAATATAGTCAGTGCATCACCAAAGCCACGCTCATCATCGGGGTAACGCCACAAGCCGGTAAGGCCACTGCTCGCACGCACCAGCGGGCCATAACCCATGCTGTTGCTCATTGGCCCGCTGCCACCTAGCGCGCTGCTTTCAGAAACGATAATACGCGGGTTGATGGCTTTGAGTTCGGTATAACCAAAGCCAAGCGAGTCCATCGTTCCTGGTTTGAAATTTGAGAGAACCACGTCCGACTTCGCCACCAGTTCTTTAAATATCTGTTTGCCCTTTTCGCTGCGTAAATTAAGGCCTAGCGATTTTTTGCCTCGCGAACCCTGTGCAAATGATTCTGTAATAGGGCTATTTTGCAAGGACTGGCGCAAGCCATCAGGATAGGCTTTATTCTCTACCTTAATCACCTCCGCACCTTGATCTGCAAACAATCTTCCCAATTCTGCGCCAGCTACAATCACGCCGAGATCGAGTACACGAATGCCCTCAAGCGGGCGGCGAGTTGACTGAGCTGGACTAGCGCTACGTAGTGCTAATCGATCAGTACTAAAACTCGGCTGATGTTCGTTTAATACTGGTGCTGGCTGACGAATACCCGCCCGCTGGCCGTTAATTTTTAAATAGCCAGAGGGTGCTTTGCCTTGTAGTCCGGCGGCTAGATCTATTTCTGTAAATGCCCCTCTTGCCGTGAAGTGATGATCTTGTAATACCTGCTGTGGTGTAGCGACAGCAGCAATGGGAACACCACGGCGCTGTCCCTCTGCTACCAGATCTGTGCTTTTTTCTTTGGCAAACAAGGCTTCTATTAATACGTTAATTTCACGCATATGCTTAAAGCGCTTACCCATATTTGCGTATGCTGGGTCGGTAAAAGGATGGTCTTGCCCAAGCCAGCCACTCATGGCTTGCCACTGGCGCGGATTTAAAACACAGATGCGTACAAAGCCGTCTGCGCAGGGAAAGAAGGGGTACATTTTCCCCTCTGGCGGCCGGCCGCGAGGCGCCAATTTTGTCGCGCTCTGGCCGCCGGCGGCACTGCCGGTCACCCCCAAAGCTGGGTCCAAAATTTGGCAACTAGCCTCAAATACCGAAAAATCAATATTGCCACTCTGGTGAGTATGCGCACTTTGCCAATATGCAATTAATGCGACCCACGCTGCCTGAATTGCAGCGGCTTCGTAACACAATTGGCCAGGCGGTAGCAGCGGTTCCCGATCTTTAAGACCTGAGCGCGCCGTTATGCCAGCCATTGCCATATGCACCGCATTACTGCCTACATAGCCAGCATACGGGCCGCTGTCGCCAAAATCTGATATTGCGAGGGTAATTAAATGACTCTCTTCCAACTCAACTAACGGCGTAATTTCATTTAGCCACTGCAGCGCGGTCTCTGAACGAGAGTGAATCAAAATATCGGTCTGCTGCGCTAGCGCATAAAAAGTTGTCCGGTCACCTTCTTGCGCAATATCTAACACCACGCTCTTTTTATTTGCCGCGTGGGTCGCAAAATATAAGCTATGCCCCTTCACCAAGGGCGCCGCCCTCCGCGCGGGACTGCCTTGACCCGGCTCAATCAACATCACCTCAGCGCCTAAGTCCGCTAAATAGCGGCCACAACTATCACCCTTACCTTCGCAAAGATCGAGAATACGTAAGCCCTTTAAGGGTTGATTGCTTTTATTGCTATTCATCAAATAACTGCCTCGTAGATGACATGCTCAATAGAGTGGCCATGCCGAAGATCGCGGATATAAATATCAGCACGCGATCTGTTGTCGCTGTTGATCATTATTGCGGGTATATGCGTAAATTAGACTCAGTCTTGAAAACGCTGTAAAGCCAACACACGACACAAATACACCAAATCTAATCACAATAGATAAATGGTCGTCAATTTTAAAATGTAACCATCGCCCGAGGAATGGAAACTTGCGGCTAAGGCGAACTGGTGTAACGAGCTACGTCGTCCATATGCCCCAGAAACAACAAACCCCAGAAAACTGGGGCTTGTGTTCATATTGGCTCTAATTATAAATCAACGGCACAGATACTCTGTCGCCTTCGCCTCTAATTTTTCGACGCGCGCACGCAGACGTTCAATTTGCCGTTGCAGCTCAACAATTGTCGTTGCCGAAGACCGCACTTCAACGGTTTGCTCAGAGGACAAAATCAACTGATCAAGCAAAGTTCGCCCAGGGTTCCCTGCAGAACCTGCCGAACCGGGACTACCCGCTAAGCCGCCGTCACTGCCAGGTATCCACGCGCGATTACCCGTCAGGCTTTTCTTACTCACATAGCGACCAACCGATCCAGCACCACCGGACCCTGCGTCACCACCATTTCCACCTGCACCACCCTCGTTACTAATGCGGACGCGCTTAACGAGATCATCCCCCGAAATACTTTTTGCAAGTACCTGATAAAGAAAAGTAATGTCGCCACCTCGGCCACCTTCGCCGCCTTCGCCACCGTCACCGCCGTTACCAGTAAAGTCTCCGTCACACGCTGCGCCGGCGTCTGCACCGTCACCACCTGCACCGCCATCTCCGCCGTCACCACCATTAGCCAATATCTGCATATCGCCTAGTGATTCAATACCGAGTTGTAGGCGAATCTCTACGCCGTCGCTGCCACCACCACCGTGTTCACCTGCCATACCGTCTGAACATGTAGAGGCATTCTCACCCGCTTCACCCGCCGCTCCTGCACTGCCACTACCTTCGATGACAACGCCATTGCCAATATAGGTATGCCTAGCCTGTACGCGCCAACCGGCTACAGCAGAAGAGAAAGTAATGCGGGCTCCATCGCCAATACGGAGGTTTTCGAGCACAAGCTCTTGTTGATCAATACCGACAATATAGGTTTTACCGGCGGGAATGCTGAGACTGGCTGCCAGCCCCGCTAGCGGGGTCAACGCTAGCGCTAATATGGCAAGGTACTTCATGAACATTTTTTCCTTATACTAGTGCGTAAGAAAGACAAAACTCGCGCTAGTATAAACCCTGAGCTTACACCGTCATATGGCGACGCACATCTTCTTCTATCATTTCATCACCACGACCAGACAAGATAACTTCACCGCGATCCATAACCGCATAGTTATCGGCAAGCGCCCTCGCAAAATCAAAATATTGTTCGACCAACACAATGGCCATCTCACCTTGTTGCCGCAGAATGGTAATCACATTTTGAATGTCTTTAATAATCGACGGCTGGATACCTTCGGTAGGTTCGTCGAGCACGAGTAAGCGTGGCCGGGTAATTAAGGCGCGTGCAATCGCTAGCTGCTGCTGCTGGCCACCGGATAAATCGCCACCCCGTCGCCGCAACATACTTTTTAAAACCGGGAATAAATCAAAAATTTCTGGACTAATACTGCGCTGGCTGCGCTTAAGCGGCGCGTAGCCGGTATACAGATTTTCTTGCACGGTAAGCTGAGAAAACACTTCGCGACCCTGTGGCACATAGGCGATTCCCGCCCGCGCTCGATCCGCTGGTCCCATAGTGCTAATATCTTTATCTTCCCACATAATACTGCCACCACGAATGGGATGACGACCGGCGATTGCCCGTGCCAAGCTCGACTTACCGACACCATTGCGACCGAGAATACAGGTGACTTTACCTTTCTCTCCAACAATATCTACTTTTCTCAAGGCCTGACTAGCACCGTAGTAAAGATCAATTTCATTTACGACCAACATATCAACGCCCCAAATACACTTCGATAACACGCGGATTAGCAGACACCACCTCAAGCCGCCCTTCGGCCAGCACGCCGCCTTCGTGGAGTACCGTCACTTTGCTATCCAGTGCTTTAATAAAATCCATATCGTGCTCGACCACCACCACGGTATGGTCTTTATTTATTTCTTTTAACAAGGCAGCCGTTTCCATGGTTTCATGGTCGGTCATACCCGCCGCGGGCTCATCTACCAGCAATAACTCTGGCCCCTGCACAATCAACATACCAATTTCTAACCATTGCTTTTGGCCGTGAGAAAGGCTGCCAGCTAAATCATTTGTTTTGGCTTTTAAGCCAACTAACTTAATCACCTCGTCGATTTTATCTGCCTGCTCGCTACTCAACTTATGCAGCAGCGCCCGCAGCACACTGCGAGTACCCGCCAAGGCAAGCTCAACGTTTTCCCACACCGTTAGCGTTTCAATTACCGTCGGCTTTTGAAACTTGCGACCAATACCAAGATTGGCGATATCCGCTTCGTCGTATTGGGTGAGATCAATGCTATCTCGAAATCTCACTTCGCCAGAATCTGGCCGAGTCTTGCCGGTAATAATATCCATCATGGTACTTTTTCCGGCACCGTTGGGACCAATAATTGCCCTCAGTTCTCCAGGGAAAATATCCAGTGATAAATTATTTATTGCCTTAAAGCCGTCAAAACTTTTAGTCACACCATTGAGGTACAACATGCTTTGCATTTCACCGCTGTGAAAACCCGGACTCTTTACAACTGCACTCATGACTGCGCTCCTTGCTCTGGTGTCGAGGTCGCGTCTCGCTCAGCGCGCCGCTCCCGCATCTGCGTAACAACACCCACAATCCCTTTTGGCAAATACAATGTGCTGATGACAAATAAGGCGCCGAGCATAAACAGCCACACCTCAGGGAAAGCACCAGTGAAATAGGTTTTTGCATAGTTCACCGCTATCGCACCAATCACCGCACCAAACAATGTGCCGCGACCACCAATAGCAACCCAAATAACAATCTCTATAGAATTAATCGGGCCAAATTCACCAGGATTAATAATGCCAACCTGCGGCACATATAGAGCACCAGCAATACCTGCGAGAACTGCCGACACAACAAACACAAATAATTTAAAGTGCTCGACACGATAACCCATAAAACGAGTACGACTTTCCGCGTCACGAATGGCGACCAACACGCGGCCATATTTGCTGCTGACAATGGCGCGACACAAAATATAAGCTAGGACGACACTCAAGGCAGACAGCGCAAACAATACACAGCGCGTTACATCTGACTGCAAACTAAAGCCGAGAATATCTTTAAAATCTGTCAGACCATTATTACCGCCAAAACCCATATCGTTGCGGAAAAAAGCGAGCAACAGCGCGTAGGTCATGGCTTGCGTAATGATTGACAAATACACACCCGTTACTCGGGAGCGAAATGCTAGCCAACCAAACACAAAAGCCAGCGCCGCAGGCACTAAGGCAACCATAAACATGGCAAAGAAAAAGCTATCAAAGCCATACCAATACCAAGGTAGCTCGGTCCAATTTAGAAACACCATAAAGTCAGGCAGATCCGCATTGCCGTATACACCGCGCTCACCAATCTGACGCATCAGGTGCATGCCCATGGCATAACCACCCAGCGCAAAAAATGCGCCGTGTCCCAAACTGAGAATACCGCAATAGCCCCAAATTAAATCTAAAGCCAAGGCCAATAAGGCATAGCAAAGATACTTGCCCAGTAACACCACAACGTAGGTAGGAATATGAAAGAAGCTGCCTTCCGGCATCAATAAATTACACAGCGGCACTAACACCGTCACCACCAGTAAAGTCGCGATTAAATAGCGACCCGCTTTATCAGCCAGCAATAATCGACCAATGGCACTGCGTTCAAATATTTTTGTATTTATCATTGCCGATTAATCCTCTACCGAACGGCCCTTCAGAGCAAACAAGCCCCGTGGCCGCCATTGAATAAACAGAATGATGAAAACCAGCACGAATATTTTTGCCAGTACTGCGCCCGCAAAAGGTTCTAAGAATTTATTGGCCACACCAAGGCTCATGGCCGCAAAGAAGGTACCGAATAAATTACCCACCCCGCCGAATACCACTACCATAAACGAATCAATAATGTATGACTGACCAAGATTGGGGCCGACGTTTGTTAACTGGCTCAGCGCCACACCTGCAATACCGGCAATGCCAGAACCCAAACCGAAAGTTAGTGCATCTACCCAGCCTGTGCGTATGCCCATCGAGTTTGCCATAGCGCGGTTTTGCGTTACTGCTCGCATCTGTAAACCGACAAAGGTTTTCTTTAATAAGAACACCAATAACAGCAATACAATCAAACTAAAAATAATGATGTATAAACGGTTATAGGTCAGCGACAAAGCGCCGTTAATTTCCCACGAGCCACTCAACCAGCTAGGTGCGGTCACCGATTTATTGAGCGGTGAAAAAATACTTCGCACCGCCTGCTGCAATATAAGACTTACACCAAAAGTGGCTAGCAATGTTTCTAGAGGGCGGCCGTATAGGTGGCGAATAATACCGCGCTCGATAACTATGCCCACCAAACCCGATACCAAAAATGCCGCAGGTATCGCGACGACAATCGAGTAGTCGATATAGTTGGGCATTAACAACTGAATAACGTAAGTCGTGTAAGCGCCCAGCATCATCATTTCGCCGTGGGCCATATTAATGACGCCCATAACACCAAAGGTAATCGCTAAACCCACCGCCGTCAGCAACAGCACCGAGCCTAAACTCAAACCAAAAAAAACATTTTCTACTAATTTATACACCTTGGCCTGACCGCGCATTTCACTTAATACGGCGGCGGCAGATTCTCTAACTAGCTCATCCTGCTCTCTGTAATTTCCGTCGCTATCTATTAGCTGAGTGGCCGCCAAAATTGACATCGCGTCGCTGTTCAATGTACCTCTAAAGGCATCTATCGCCTCCAGTCTCAGCACCTGCTGATCTGATTTCAAATTAATCATGGCGACAGCAATATCTAGGGATTCTAAAACTTTAGCGTTGCTTTCAATCGCTTTCGCTCGCGCAATCGCTGGCAGGAATTCTGGCGCCGGGCTGCGAATTAAATCTTTGGCTGCCGCTAGGCGTACAGCTACATCCTCGCTGCGCAAAGATAATTCTGCTAACACTCCGCGTAAGACTGTACGCAGTTCATTATTGATACTAATCTTTCTTACTTTTCGGCTGCCGACCACGCCCAACTCTTCACCGCTAATCACGGCGCTAATTTCATAGCCATCGGGATGATTTTGCGCATAGACCAACTGATCATCTGCCTTGGTGTAATACAAATCACCGTCTTGCATGGCCGTTAATACCCGCGTTCGCTGGGGTAAATTTGAGCCGGCAATAAGGTTAATGAGGTCTTTCTTATCTGATGTTGAGTTTACCGACACCAGCTGATTCAACAGCAATGCACTGTCAGCCTCGCTGTCTAAAGGCGTAATTTGCTCGGCTTGTACAATCTGTAATTGAAACAAAACAAGAAAGGAAAAAAGCGCCGAAAAAATATGATTGAGCTTCATTGAAACATCCATTTACGATCATTACTCCGTCACCTTGCGATGACGGAGTAGCGTTGATAAAAGCTTTTCGACTGAAAAGCTTTTTATTGGACTAGTAGTTTTGACCTGAACACTTTTTGGTTTCAGTGTTGTAGTTACCACACATAATTTTCGGATCTTGCCAATCCGCAATTAGCTTGGCACTTTCGGGAAGAAAGTCAGTCCAGGCGTCACCAGGAACAGCTGCTTCTGTCTGCCACACAATGTCAAACTGGCCATTCTCTTGAATCTCACCAATTAGCACTGGCTTGGTCAGATGATGGTTAGGTAGCATCGTTGCAACGCCACCCGTTAAGTTCGGCACGCTAATACCAATCAAAGCCGAAGAGACTTTATCAACATCGGTAGTTTTCGCTTTTTCTACCGCTTTTACCCACATATTAAAGCCAATGTAGGTCGCTTCCATTGGGTCGTTGGTAACGCGCTTTTCATCGCCAATGTAGGCAATCCATTTGTCGATAAACTCGTCGTTAACTTCAGCGTCAGCGCTCATGAAGTAGTTCCATGCGGCAAGATGTCCGACCAGTGGGCCAGTATCAAAACCGCTAAGTTCTTCTTCGCCCACCGAGAAGGCCACCACCGGAATATCTTCAGCAGACATACCTTGGTTGGCTAACTCTTTGTAGAAAGGGACGTTAGCGTCGCCATTGATGGTCGATACCACAGCGGTTTTCTTACCTTGTGATCCGAATTTTTTAATGTCAGACACAATGGTTTGCCAATCGGAATGGCCGAAGGGCGTGTAGTTAATCATGATGTCTTTTTCTGGAACGCCTTTGCTTTTCAAATACGCTTCAAGAATTTTGTTGGTAGTACGGGGATAAACATAATCTGTGCCCGCCAATACCCAGCGTTTTACCGAGCCACCCGCTTCACTCATTAGGTAATCAACTGCTGGAATAGCTTGCTGATTAGGTGCTGCGCCGGTGTAGAAAACATTTTTAGACGACTCTTCACCCTCGTATTGCACGGGGTAGAACATCAAGCCGTTTAGTTCTTCGATTACGGGTAATACCGATTTACGAGACACCGACGTCCAGCAACCAAAAATGACATCGACTTTATCTTTGTCTAATAACTCTTTGGCTTTCTCGGCAAACAGCGGCCAGTTAGACGCAGGGTCGACCACAACTGCTTCTAACTTCTTACCTAAAATTCCACCTTTTTTGTTTTGATCTTCAATCAGCATCAACACAGTGTCTTTCAATGTTGTTTCGCTAATTGCCATCGTGCCAGAAAGGGAATGTAGTACGCCGACTTTGATCGTGTCTGCGGCTTGTGCAATTGAGGCGCTTAATGACAGCGTCGCAGCCGCCAGCACAATGCTGCCCTGTTTGGCCAAAGTCTTAATAGATTTACGACTTTTCATGCTTAGCTCCATACTCATTTTTTTAATTATCGCCAATCAACATCACTGCGATTAACGAACCTTGGTAAATCTCCAAGCGGTATTAGCAGAATTGGTGCCAATCAATGTTTTAAGTGCCGGAAAGCAGGCGCTAGATGACGATCAGAAGGATATAGAGCGAAGATGGGGAAATTAATGCCTGTTCTATTCTTATATAAGTGCAACGCGGCGCACAACTATTGTGCGCCCGCACCAAAATAAACTTATTCGTAATTAATGTGAAAACAATAAAAATACACCGAGACCCGTGGCGAAGACACCCAAAGCAGATTGCAAGGACAACTGTAGCGCGCGATGGTAACGGCCCGCAGCATACAAACCGCGACGTAGCAGCGCGCCGACCCCCGCCATCGCCAGAATGAGCCCGGCGTTAAATAACAGGACGTGCAGCATTCCTAGTGCCGGACTCGCCATACCAGCAGCTGGAATGACCGCCAGCAAAGGCGCCGACCCTGCACTACCGTGGACCAAGCCAACTAATGTTGCGTTGTAGCTTCTCGGCTTTACCTGTTCGCTATTGTTATGCTGGCGCCACAAATGCATAAAGGTCATAGCCCCAATCGCAATCAACATCCAAGCCACTGCCGCTTCTGCAATCGCGCTAAATTGGGTTGGTATTGCAGCGCCGGCTAGTAACACAAACGTCGCCACGGCGATAACCGCAAGGCCGTGACCAAAGCCCCAGTGCAAGGCGAAACGAAAACTATGACGTCCCTTATCTCGACTACTGATGCCGCTAACAGCGGCAATATGATCGGCATCAAACGCGTGAATCACTCCCGCTGAAAATCCCAGCAGTAATATACTTAATAAGGGCACCATATCAGCCATCAACTATCACTCCTTTGCTAGCGACCCAGCATTCCCTGCTCAACAATAAAATTCACAATGTCAGCTACGCCGCTGCCGTCTTTTAAATTACTAAAAATAAACGGTTTGTTGCCGCGCATTTTTTTGGCGTCTCTGTCCATCACCCCAAGATCTGCACCCACCAAGGGCGCCAAGTCGGTTTTGTTGATGATTAATAAATCTGAACGGGTAATGCCTGGGCCGCCTTTGCGGGGAATCTTGTCCCCCGCTGATACATCAATCACGTAGATAGTGAGGTCAGACAACTCAGGGCTAAAGGTCGCGGCCAGATTATCACCGCCGCTTTCAATCATAATGAGATCAAGGTCTGGGAAGCGGCCACTTAGCTCGGCCACTGCAGAAAGATTCATCGAGGCGTCTTCCCTAATCGCGGTATGTGGGCAACCGCCTGTTTCTACGCCGAGTATACGGTCTTGCGACAACACCTCGTGCCGCAAAAGAAATTCCGCATCTTCGCGGGTGTAAATATCATTGGTGATAACTGCAATATCAAAACGCTCGCGCAATTCTGCACATAAGGTTTTTACCAAGGCTGTTTTACCAGAACCAACAGGGCCACCGATACCGAGACGCAGGGCAGGTTTTTTCATTATTCAAACTCCAATTTTTTAAAAATTTGTTTTTACTCTCGCGCTTATTAAGAGCGGAATAATCTTGAATACTGGGTTTCATGTTGCATAGACGCCATCGCCAAGCCCGGTAAGCCCGCACCAATCTCATCGTCACTACGCAAGTAAGCATTCGCAACTGCCTGCTCTACATAGGGCATTAATGTCATTAGCAAGCGCTGGCCATCGGTTTGTCCAAGAGGCACTAATTTAATCGCCGCTGCCGTTTGATTCTCTAGCCAACTCCATGCAAAGCCACTTAATGCCTCGTCATCACTTATTTCAAAATGTTGTGCAGCCAAAGCAAAAACCGTGGCAAAACTCACTTCCTCATCCTGCGGCCATTGCAGCGCGTGCGGAAGCTCAAGTGACACTAATAATCGCAATAAGGCTTGACCCATTTGCACGTCTTCTAATAACAGCTCACGGGACTCCCGCGCTGCCTGCAGGGTCTGATTCCAATGTTTTATCGCACCCCAATCGCTCTGCTGCCACGCCTTTAACAAACGCAGCAATACCGGCAAATCTAAACCGCCGACGCTATGGCTCAACACCTCGCCAATCCAATCAACAGCGCCATCCATATCGCGAATCCAAGCACGCTCCACCGCGTACTCCAAACCTTGCGAGTATGCGTAGGCTCCTACCGGAAGCGCTGGACTCACCAACTGCATTAAATGTAATAAGGGCCTAGCCATGATGATGGTCGTGCTCGGCATGACTGTGGGAATGGGAGTGACCGTGATGCCCGCCGCTATTATGGTAAGCGCCATTTTCTGGATGAAAGCTTTTGTCGGTGACCAGAACCGTAAGACCAAGACCACGCAGCATATCGTCTAGAACGTGGTCGTGTTGGTAGCGCAATTCGCCGGCGTCGATTTGCAATGGCACGTGGCGATTACCCAAATGATAGGCTGCCTTTGCCAGCAGCAAGGGATCGTCGCTGCGCACTTCTGATACGGTTTCTTCTGCTGCAATAATTACTATTTTTTCGCCGCTATTGGCGACTAAAATTTCGCCATCAGCCAGTACTTTGCCGCGTTCGACAAACCATGCAACGTCTAAACCGCAGAGGGTTTTTGCGCGGTAGCGACTGCGCTGGCGCTCCTGATAATTTAATACTAAGCGAATCTCACTAGCGCCCTCGCCCAGCTCATAACATTCCAACATATGAAATCCCTATTATTCCTGCACCACTAAAACAAGCAATACAATTGCGCCAGGGGCAATTCGCTGGCGGGCTCACAAATCAGTAATTGGCCGTCCGCCCGCACTTCATAGGTGTCGGGATCCACTTCCATCACCGGCTGATAATTATTTAAAACCATGTCGGCTTTAGTGACGTTCCGGCAATTTTTTACTGCGACTAAGGGCCGCTCTAAACCTAGCCCGCCTGCGATGTCGGCATCTATTGCCGCCTGACTTACAAAGCTCACCGAGGTCTGCACGCAGGCTTTACCGAAAGCACCAAACATCATGCGGTAATGCACTGGCTGCGGTGTGGGAATTGACGCATTGGGGTCACCCATTGGCGCCGCTGCAATCGCGCCGCCTTTAATAATCATCGACGGCTTAATGCCGAAAAACGCCGGTTTCCACAGCACTAAATCCGCCAGCTTGCCCACTTCTATCGAGCCCACTTCATGAGAAATACCGTGGGTGATAGCAGGATTAATGGTGTATTTTGAAATATAACGACGGGCGCGAAAGTTATCATTACCGTTGCTGTCTTCTGTGAGCGGGCCGCGCTGCACTTTCATTTTATGCGCGGTCTGCCATGTTCTACACACCACTTCACCGACGCGCCCCATGGCTTGGGAGTCTGACGAGATCATCGAAAACGCGCCTAAGTCGTGAAGAATATCTTCCGCCGCAATGGTCTCTTTACGAATCCGCGAATCCGCAAACGCCACGTCTTCTGGAATATTCGGATCTAGGTGATGACAGACCATCAACATATCCAAATGCTCATCCACCGTATTCACGGTGTAGGGCCGTGTTGGATTAGTCGACGACGGTAATACATTAGCCGAGCCACAGGCTTTAATAATATCCGGCGCGTGACCACCACCGGCACCCTCGGTGTGGTAGGTATGAATGGTGCGGCCTTTAAATGCGGCTATGGTGTCTTCGACAAAACCAGATTCGTTCAAGGTGTCGGTGTGGATCGCCACCTGCACATCGTATTTTTCAGCGACGCTCAAACAGCAATCGATAGATGCGGGCGTGGTGCCCCAATCTTCGTGAAGTTTTAAGCCCATTGCACCGGCTTGTATTTGCTCTTCCAAGGCCCCCGGCAAACTCGCATTACCTTTACCGAGAAAGCCCAAATTCATCGGGAAGCTTTCTGCAGCCTGTAGCATTTTGCCAATATGCCACGCGCCCGGTGTGCAGGTGGTCGCATTGGTTCCTGTTGCCGGGCCGGTGCCGCCGCCTAACATGGTCGTCACGCCGCTCATCAGTGCTTCTTCAATTTGCTGGGGGCAAATAAAGTGGATGTGGGCATCAATCGCACCCGCCGTTAGAATCTGGCCTTCACCAGCGATGACTTCGGTACATGGTCCAATAATAATATCGATATTAGGCTGAATATCTGGGTTACCGGCCTTACCAATTGCCACAATGCGACCCGCTTTAATCGCTACATCCGCCTTCACCACGCCCCAGTGATCTAAAATCAGGGCATTGGTAAGCACCGTATCTGGGGTGAATTCTCGGCCTAATTGGCTCTGCCCCATGCCGTCGCGAATCACTTTACCGCCGCCAAATTTCACTTCCTCACCATAGGTGGTGAAGTCTTTTTCTACTTCTATCCATAACTCGGTGTCGGCTAAACGAACCCGATCACCCACTGTGGGGCCGTACATGTCCGCATAGGCGCGGCGGTCAATTGTGGTCATGAGGTTGCTCCTGCCGCGGCCGCATCTAAGGCGCCCATCACATCGCCACGAAAACCATACACTTCACGTTTGCCCGCCAAAGCAACTAATTCAACTTCGCGGCTCTGCCCCGGCTCAAAGCGCACCGCCGTACCCGCTGCAATGTTTAATCGAAATCCACGGCTTGCTTGACGGTCAAATATTAGGGCCAGATTAGTTTCAAAAAAATGATAGTGAGAGCCAACTTGAATTGGCCGGTCACCGCTATTAGCAACATCAATCGTTAATGTTTCGCGGCCCTCATTCAGCACGATATCGCCCTGTGCAATTTGCATTTCACCTGGAATCATAAAGCCTCCATTCTTGCAGCCAAGCTGCTAAATTCGTCAAACGATTGGGTTGTGCACGGTTACCAGCTTGGTGCCGTCGGGGAATGTAGCCTCTACCTGCACCTCGTGAATCATCTCGGCAACGCCATCCATCACATCATCTCGTCCTAGTATTTCACGGCCAGCACTCATCATTTCCGCCACCGTGCGCCCCTCACGTGCACCTTCCATTACCTCGGCAGAGATAAGCGCAATCGCCTCTGGGTAATTTAGTTTTAGGCCCTTAGCCTTGCGGCGCTCGGCAAGTAGTGCAGCCGTAAAAATCAGTAATTTATCTTTGTCTCTCGGACTCAGTTCCATCGCCTTAACTTCCCGTATTTATTAATCTGGCAATTATTAATCAGGTATTCCAAATTCGTGGCGGACACGCGGCCCGTCCATTCAATAAAGGCCGCAATTGCGACCACAACCAAATAAATCCCTTGCGACACTGCTCGGGCGAATTACCTACATATCGTGCTAAGAAAATATCGCGTTTTTGTGACAGGCCCCACTCCGCTGGCAACCAGCCTCGACTGGCAACCAGCTCGGCCAAACCTTCTCGCAAACTATCCATCCGATCTTTATCGCATTGCAGCGTAGCAAATAGGGTGCCGCTCACCGACATGCCATGCATTCCCCAGGGTGCATCCAGCATCTTACTTCCGCCCAGCCATTCCGTGCGCTCATGTAAAAGCGGGATGCCGTCGCGGCTAATCTCAATTTTTTGCAGGCAGCGGCCCTTGCTAAAGCCTTCACCACTGGCGCGACGCCCTAAGACCACAATGTCCCAAGCACACAGCGATGCATCGCCGTGCAAGTCAAAGCTATTGCTTAATTCAGCCTCGGCGCCTTCATACACAATGGTTTCCTGCGGCAACCATTCAAGACAAGTACCAGCAAGAAGCGTTGCCGATATACCTTGCGACTGCGCCGTCTTCGCCAAATCACTGCGATACACCTTGCCCGCCGATGGCGTGGTTAACAGCGCCTGCGCGCCATGACTTAAGCCTAATGCCACCCGCAAATCATCCCCCGGCACCATGCCGCCGGGGGGGTGTAATAAATAGAGATGACAGCAATCCCCTTCAGGATAAAACGCGCGCTGCACTCGCAACGGCCCTTTATGCCTTGAGCGCACCAAATCTGTGCGACCAGCCCGCGCTTCAAACGTCAACTCAATCGACGCCCGCCACGACTTGCTGGACAGCCCGCTTGGTGCCGGTATCACTGCTATATCCTTGCTTGAGAGCTGAGCCGTCAACGGCAAATCCTTATCTTTATGACATATTGAACACACACTAGGCCGTGTATAAGCCGAGCATAGACAGATGCAAAAGCAATATCTGGGCCATCGTTGTGCACAGAAAAAGCACACTGCGCCAAATC
Source organism: Zhongshania sp. (assembly GCA_018066965.1). Lineage (GTDB taxonomy): Bacteria > Pseudomonadota > Gammaproteobacteria > Pseudomonadales > Spongiibacteraceae > Spongiibacter. The sequence continues at coordinate 38,232 of JAGPVP010000054.1, forward strand.
GGTTCTGGAATATGCGGGGCTCGCACCATTTGTAAGCAATATGCTAGATGGGAGACGGGAGATGCAAAAGCGGGCGACCCCGCGTCTCCCGTCTCCCGTCTCCCATCAAGCATTCCGCCTGTGAAACCTCCCACGCGGCTTCAATAAACGCTACACTTAGCGCAATAGCGAGGTAACGACACATGGCAAAACCCGATTTTATTTCTCAGCTGGCGCAACAGGCCGGCAAGCTGATCAACAGCGGCCCAGAAATTCAGAGCGATATTGAAGAGAAGGTACAGGTCTTACTACAGGGCGGTTTTAGCCGTTTAAACATGGTTTCACGCGATGAGTTTGATGCCCAAGTGGCCGTGTTAAACCGCACCCGCAGCAAACTGGAAGCCTTAGAAAAACAACTGGCCGAACTTACTGAGCAATTAGAAAGCCAAATCGCCGACAAAAGCTAAACTCAAACATCCGCCATTTACGCAGCCTTCAAGGATGAAGACATGCCACTCGCCACCGTTTACAGTCGCGCCAAGCTCGGCATTAATGCTCCGCTGGTCACCGTTGAAGTGCACTTATCTGGCGGCCTTCCCGCATTTAACATCGTTGGCTTACCTGAGGCTACCGTCCGCGAAAGCCGCGACCGAGTGCGCTCCGCACTGATTAATTCCCGCTTTGAGTTTCCCGTCAGTCGCATTACCGTCAATTTGGCACCCGCAGATTTACCCAAGGAAGGTGGCCGCTTTGATCTACCGATTGCCATCGGTATTTTACTGGCCTCGGGACAAGTGCCCGCCGCACCCCTAGAACATTTAGAGCTCATTGGTGAACTCGGTTTAAGCGGCGAACTCCGCGCCGTCGATGCCGCGCTGCCCGCCGCGATTCAAGCAAATTTAGCCGGTCATATATTAATTTTGCCGGCGGCAAATACCGGATTGGCATCAATAGTCGACGACACCGGCCTACGTGAAGCCGACTCCTTACTCGCCGTAGCCGCACATTTACACGGCCAACATGCCCTACCCTTTGCAGGCGCCAGTGTTGAACCTATTGATGAAAACAACTACCCCGACCTCAGCGACGTTAAAGGCCAAGCCGGCGCCAAACGTGCGCTTGAAATTGCCGCAGCTGGCGGACATAGCCTGCTTTTAAATGGGCCTCCGGGCACAGGCAAAACGCTGCTGGCAAATCGCCTACCCGGCATTTTACCGCCCTTAACTGAAGCGGAGCGTTTAGATATTGCCACTGTGCAATCGGTCGCCGGCCAGCCATTACGACTGCATCGCCCGTTCCGCTCACCACATCACACCGCCTCGGCAGCGGCCTTGGTCGGTGGCGGCAGTTATCCTCGGCCTGGCGAAATTTCCTTAGCTCACAACGGAATTTTATTTTTAGATGAGCTGCCAGAATACCCCCGCAAAGTATTAGAAGTACTGCGCGAACCCATGGAATCTGGCGAGGTGATCATCTCCCGCGCCGCGCAGCAATTAACCTTCCCGGCAAAATTCCAATTGGTGGGCGCAATGAATCCATGCCCCTGTGGCTATGACGGTGACGAAAGTAAAAACTGTCGCTGCACACCAGATCAAATTCAACGCTATCGCAGCAAATTATCTGGCCCGCTGTTAGATCGAATCGATTTACGCATCACCGTGCCAAGACTTCCACCCGGCGTGCTGCAAGACTCAAGCAAAGCAGAAAGTAGCGCAGTGGTTCGTGAGCGCGTATGTGCGGCGCGAGCCCGTCAGCACCAGCGCAGCCCTAACATCAACTCTAGACTCAGCGCCGATGAAGTCGCTAAGTTCTGTAAACTTGATGAACCCAGCAAACAATTCATGCTCCGCGCCGAGCAAAAACTAGGACTCAGCGCTCGCGCCCATCATCGCCTAGTTAAAATTGCTCGCACGATTGCGGATCTTGCGGGGGATGAAGACATCAGTCTTGGTCACTTGCAGGAAGCCATGATTTATCGAGGAGAACTTTAGTGGCGCGTGATGAGCTCAAAACGAATCATCAAGACCGCACTTTCCTAAATAGATATACCTAACTACTTTTATCTTCAGTCAAGACATAAGGCGAAGCTTCCGCTGGATCAGGACGCGTCTTAAAGCGCTGATGGACCCAGAGGTATTGTTCAGGCGCCTCTTTTATTTCCTGCTCTAGCAGCTCATTAAATACTCTGGCCACTTCCACGGGCTCGCCGGCAGCCTCATCCAACGGCGGCAAGATGCGCAGCAAGTAGTGACCATCAGCCTCGCGACGAAAGAAAAAAGGCACCAAGGCCGCGCCGGTACTTTGCGCCAATCGGCCAGGAACGGTCACGGTTGCAGCATCAACACCAAAGAACGGTAAGAACACACTGTGCTCCATACCGTACTCACCAAAATCCTGATCTGGTGTATACCAAACGATCTTGCCTTGACGCAGGTATTTGAGCGCCTTGCGCATATCATCACTGGGAATCATATCGGCAAAATGACGCAAGCGAGCCTGCAGCACCGTTGCCTCCTGTACCGGATCGGAGTGGCGACGATAGACGCAATGCACTTGGTGATGAAGGCTGAGCATACGCACGCCCATCTCTTGGGTGGTAAAGTGTGCACCCAGCAACAAGACCCCTTTGCCCCTCGCCAACGCGGCATCAAGGTGTTCAACGCCTTCAATACGATATTGCTTACTCAACAAAGCATCTGCGCTAAACCAGCTCGCCGCGGCATCAAACACGCCCATACCCAAAGCATCTACATGGCGGCGCAGAAGCGTTTCCCGCTTGGCATCGTCCAGCCCAGGAAAACATAACTTTAAATTGGTGCGTGCCACATGCATGCGCTGACCAAGCAAGGGCCACATAATAAAAGCAATGCCACGGCCCAAGCTAAGCTGTATACGCAAAGGTAACTTCGCACAGAGTTTGAATAGTCCATAGCTAAAACGAAGAATGATGTGGCGAGGACGAAAAGACGGTTTGATCGCTACCTTAGCAATCGGCGTCTCAATTCTGGGCATACGCTATACCTGTGCTTAATATGGTTTTTATGCATATTTATTCGAAAAATTACTTAAATCAAAAAGGTAGCTGATCGGGCATTTCCTTTGCAAGCTACTTATCTCATGAAGCATATAATCAAGAGTACATCCTACGCCAAAATCAGCTTCAATCGGCAGTGTCACCCAATATTATACGTGCCAACAACTCAGGGTATTCTCGTTGAATATTGTGGCCCCCGGGAATATTGATCAATGCCCACCCCTTTTCTTGCGCGCGTTTTGCTTGGGCAAAAAAATCGTCATCCTCAGGTTTAGTATTTGGGGCCACAGTCAAAACATACTGGGTAGGTATAGACAGATTGTGATGCTTTAGCGTGATTTTGTCTGTGACGGTATTCAAAGGCTGCGGCATAAGTTTTGGTGGAGGGGTGTTTTCCTTATATCTAGGCGGGTAGACAAAACCATTGCGAGTTAGCGAGGCCAGTGCTTTTGCCGCCTTACTATGAATATCAAGCATGCTTTCACCGTTAGACGGCACCATACCTTCAATATAAATACGGCGCGCTATTCGCTCGGGGATGCTATCGCTTACCCCGCTAATTACCATGCCACCATAGCTATGCCCCACTAGAACGACATCGTGCAAATCCTCATACAAAATAAGATTAACAATATCTTGAATATGCGTTTCTAAGCGGATGTCGGTAGAGCTTAAATGCGTACGCGCACCCAAACCAGTTAGCGATGGTCGGTAGACTTGGTGCTCCTGTTTGCTAATCTCATCAGCGAGGGGCTTCATCACCCAGCCGCCACTCCACCCACCGTGAACAAGTACAATCGTTTCGGCGCAAACCGGCAGATACACTAGCAGCGCTATCAAACCTAATATTTGTTTGCACAACGTTTTCATAAGACCTCTATCAATTTGGCATGCTATTTAAGTCGTCACAATCACTGCTTAATCGCTCACTTCTCGGTGGAGTATATTGTCCCGCGCGTAAACTTTTGGCCGTTTCGCTGCCTAGCTCTTGAACAATATCGATCACCGCTCGGCTTACGGGTAAAAGCGATTTTTCATCAACCATGTTCATGCGATCTGCAGGGTCAAATAGGTACATTGGCGCGGCCAATAAACTAACAACTGGTGTTGTAAAGAAAAACACCGATGCATCCGTGGGCGGCCGTTTCGCATCTGGCCGAGGCCAGCCCGTCGAGGGCATCATCAAAGAACGAGTTAAATCCTCTCGACAAATTGCCCGCCCGACAATGCGTTCAAGACGCGGTATATAGCTGGTAAACCACCACCTAACTTCCGGCTTATCGGTAGGCACTAACTGTCCGTCTACAACCTTAGCAGCCAGGGCAATATGCTCTAAATGAATTTCTGCAACGACGTCGTTAGATAGAAAATCCTTATGCTTCTCTGCAAAATCGTGCAGACCTGCACCACCAGACATATGCCCGCCCGTTAACAAAAAGAGCATATTGTGTGGACGTTCCTTAGCAGGCACCCGCGACCAATATTGAGCCTGCGCCATAACCATGGCCACACCACTGGCATCTTCAACAGCAGAATTCCACGGGCCGTCATGATGTGAACCGATGACCAGCCATTCATCCGAACGCCCTGGTAATGTGGCGTATACATTGTGATTAACCGTTCGTGTTAGTCCGGCATCAACACTAAGACGTGCCATGACGGGCCCGTCCTCCATCATATCTAACAGCCGACGCCCCTCATTGCGACTGAGATATAAGCCTGGAATATCGCGCGGCTTGCTGTCATAAGGCACGTAGTATTTATCCGTTTGCCACGGGAAATTAAGTATTCCTATATACGCGGCGGCGCCAGCTTCTGCCTCTGGATCCATGATTTTCTGAAATCGTTCTCCCATAGGAAGAACTTGACTCAAGGTATTAAACTCGCCTTCAGGATCATAAGACCATGTCGCCACGTCATCACGAATCTGCGCCTGGGGCATTTCCATTAGAGGATACTCAACCACGGCGATGGTTCCCGCCTGAACGTCTTCAGGACTTGGGCTAAGTACAAGCTCTGCGGTTAATTCCTTAACGGGTTTAGACAGCGGGATGGGCCAAGAAGCCAATGTGATTACTTTGTCTGGGTGAGCTTTTGGCCACACAGTTAACGACCATTCACGCTCTTCCCAGCGAGTCACGTCGATGGGGTCTAGCGTAATATCTTCTAGCCCCAAAGCCTTGAACATGTCTACCGCCCACTTTTCTGTCCATTCGTCAGCAGGCCAACCTGGGCGTCGATAGCCTTGTTCTTCTATGTCGCTAATCCAGCTCATCATCGTTTCGGTTGAAGGCAAATGGTCTTTGGTATTGCTGTTGCTATCTCTTGTGCAAGCACTCGAAACGATGATGCCAGCTAAGACCAGTACATAGCAAATTTTCATACGCGATCCCGATTATTATTGTGTGTATTAGAAAAATCGTGCTCTAGATCTAAATTACTTCTTACTCTTTATTTGAACAGGAAATTGCGATGCGATAGCACGTAAATATCGATATATGCTTTTATCTTTTGACGTTGAGAACACTGCAATCACAACATCGCGAGATGGAGAAATATAAAGTGCTTGGCCATCAAACCCAGACTTGAATAAATCACCATCGGCAAATAAGGCGTCCCACTGCGCTAGCGCGTTAACCGGCTTTTCACCCAACAAATTACCCGCCCGCTTAGCCGCTTCAACTGCATTCTGATAATGCTTATTTTCTTGTGTGCGACTAATTCGCGACATTAGCTGAGGCGAGAATACTGATGCGTTGTAGCCCGTCGGCGTAAACAGCAATCCAAAGCGGCCAAGGTCTCGGAGCCGAGACGAGTACATTCCATGTGCGATGGCGTGGCCATCTGGGCTTAAGCCCATCAACCCATCACCTTCTGCGCCTATGCGAGACCATATCCGATCTTCTATAAATTCCGCGTATGGTTTGCCGCTGACACGTTCAATCAGTAGCGCCAACATATTGGTATTCGCGGATGAATATTGGTAAACACGTCCAGGCGCCTGCAAGCGCGGTATCTTCGACAGCGCTTGATTGTGACCAAGTGGCGTATGCTTAGGAGAGCTTAATATCCCCTCTGCATAAATAAGCCCGCCTATACCCGAGTTTGGATCGGCATACGCTTGGGGGGAATCCAAGGCGTCCATGCCGCTTGCCATGTTCAGTACGCTCTCGACAGACACCCCCGACCACGCACTCTTTTCAAACTCTGGCAAATAGCTTGTAATGCTTAGACTCTTGTCGATCTTTCCTTCATCCCTCAAAATTTCAACTGATAATCCGGCAAATATTTTTGCGATCGACCACCAAAGATGGGTGTCAGTGGCGCGCATTCCCGGATATCGCTCCAGTGCAAGCTGCCCCTGATGCAAGACTAAAATTCCTTGCACACGGCTATCTGGATGAGCGAGTAGCTCATCCAGTGAAAGCTCACCCAAAGCGGTAATCGCCGTCACTGCACCTAACTTAGAAGCCGAATTTAAAGAAAGTTTTTTAATCTCACCACTGCGGGCAAGTATATGGTGGGGGAAAAACTCGGCCATATGCAGATAGCTATACAGCGCCTGATTTTCACCCGCCGCTAGTTTAGACGGAGAGTATTGGCTAAGCACTTGCCTGCGTTGATCGGATGAAAAGCCTTCTTTAGCGACAGAAACTGGCCACACACTTTGTGTAACCGCCTCAGCATGACTAAATGGCGCAACAAGGATTACACCTAGTGTTAAAATATTCAGCAGCCAAAAACTGAAAAATCTAGGCATTAATATTTTCACTGTCATACCTTCCTCAATTATTGCAGTCTAATAATTAAAGCTGTGATCAATCAAATTCCAAACTAAACCGTGCCGTAATTGTTCTGGGCGAGTTTAAAATGTAAAAATCATTCCCCCCTACACCGTCTATTATTCCAACCGGTATCGTTTCATTAGTGAGATTTGTTGCATTTATAGCCAGTGTCGGTCTACCACTTAACGTTGGTATGGAGAAGTTTACGCTTGCGCTGTATGTTCCATAATCATTAACCATATCTTCACTTTTTATATCGTTATAGGTTTCACCGACATAGGTGTATCCAAGTAATGCAGAGGTATTAATCATCCAATCAGGAGAACCAAACAGGGCCAAATTAACACTGTATTGGTATTTGGCCGAACCGGGCAACGGCTTACCGGCAGGCACAAGACTATTCCCTGCCATAAAATCTTCAGTAGTTCTTGCGTCTACCGTACCACCACTCATCATCATGACTACCCCAGGGATTGGCGTGATCCAGCGCATATTTGCCTCAATACCGTCACTTTCTGCGCTACCAACATTGTCGTAATAATTAATCTGAATTGAGCTCTTCAACACAACCAGTGCGTCTGTATAGTCAATATGAAATCCCGTAATATCAAATTCTAACCGTTGGTCTAACCAACTTGTGCGAATGCCCATCTCGTAGTTCCAGATGAAATCCGACTTATAAGTGGCGGGTATATTCTGCGTTTCATCTTCGGGAATATTTTGAATTCCGCCAAAACGGAAACCTTTATTTGCCAATAAATAGATTGAAAAATCATCGTTGAACTGGAACTTTGCGGAGACCTTAGGGTTAACACCCTCTTCGGTAATTTCGGTCCTAAAATCAGCCGGCGACATACCATTATTAACGAGCCGAGCACCAACGCCTTGCCCTACAAAGCCACCGGCAACGGATGTTTCATAAGCGCGCGCCCCTAATGATAAATCTAATCGATCCCACAGATTCCACGTCAAGTCGAAAAACAGGGCCTTCTCTTCAGCTAATGCATTGGTTTCAGCGCAGAGTACCGATAACTCGCACCCTAAATTATCTGCGCCCGGTACAACGTTTAAAATTTGATCTACTAACCCACCGAGACCGACCGTATTCGCGGCATTTGAAACAAGCTGAATAGTATCGTCTGTCAGCGTAGACACCGAATTTAAGCCTTGAACATTAAGCTTAAGGTAGTAACGAATAGGCGAATGCAAATAGTACGCGCCAACCAACCATTCTAGTGCGCCTCCATCGTTAGACTGCAATCGCAGTTCTTGCTGAAACGATGTCGACTCTTGATCAGTGATAAATGGAATAGCGAGCAAATTCGTCATATTCGCTGGAGGCCGCCCCAATATCGCGCCATATGAATCAAGAGTATTGAATCTTTCCTTTTCTGTTCTCGAACTAGAAGATATCAAACGAAAGCTCTCCCAGTCGTATTGAATCTCAAGATTGTATAAACCAAATCTGTGCCGATTAGGCCAAGGGATCAAGGAGCCCACAGTTGCTCGCGGGCCGTCGGGAGAGTCAGCGATAATCAATCCATTTTCTGCATTGTAATCTTGGTCTAAATACAAAAATTTCAATTGCAGCTCGTCGCTAGGCTGCCACAAAAACGACGCTCGAACCTGGTCACCCTCCCCATAGTTAACATCTTCTGACACCGGGTCCGTTCTTAAATCATCTGTCACGCCAGGGTATTCCCTACTTATATAGCCTAGGCGCATACCAAAATTTCCACCCTCGCCGAATAACGGCACATTAAGCACGACGCCCTGAGTCAATGCATCTGAACCGTCATCTGGATTCATGCTTTGAGCAAAATAACGCAGCTCCCATTGATCGGGTGAAGGATCTGTTAACCGATAACGCAATACGCCAGAGAGTGCCGCGCCACCAAACAAGGTGCCCTGCGGCCCTTTAAGTACTTCTATCGACGCAATATCAAATGCCGACAAGTCGGGGGTAATACTTGCCGCATAAGGTTCGTTTAATGCGGTATCGCCAATAAAAATTCCGACTGGATAAGGAACCGTACTAACCGGCGAAGCACTGGTAGAAATCCCTCTCATAACAATGCGCTGATCACCTGGGCGGGCGGAATTTGAGGTTACCCCTGGGGTCTGCTCAAGCACGTCATTAATACTTAGAATTGCCTGCCTCTCTAAATCTTCTCCTTTAAAAGCAGAAATTGACGCTGGCAAACTCCGCAACGATTTACTACGTTTAGTCGCAGTAACAAAAACCTCTTCTAAAATTGTAGCCTTTTTGTTTGAAGTGGTCTTAATTTCAGCGCCATTATCGGAGCTATTCACATCTTCGGTTTTCGCTTGCTGGGCGTACACATCACCGACGTTTAAAGCAAGTATCAAGCACATTGTGGCGGCGATACTTCTAGTTTCAACATCCATATTAGACCTCGTCTATTACTATTATTATGTTGTATTTAGTGCTTTTCGAAGCGAGAACTCGTTTATTCTGCTGCGACACACAAAGTTATTTTATTTGTTGATACTTAGCTTCTTTGTCCCAGATGGGCCACTGCAGCTCAGATGAATACTTACTCGGGTTTTCAGATTCGATGAAACCTTTGAAGGCAAAAATAAGCTGACGGTGCACTCGCTCAAGATCACCTATGTGACTTTTTGTCCATGAAAAATAGGAGATATTTGGTGTTTCACGCTCAAAATTTCCGAAGACAAAAGGTACATCTAGGCCGTGGTAAGCGCCAAATAATGAACGCCATGGCTCTTCCATATTGTCCCAGGAAAATTGATATCGATACACGGGACTGGCTTGGGCGGCGAGTAAAGATGCGCTTTCATCGACTTTATTTAGTAAAGACGAATTTGCAAATTTAACCGCCAAGCTATACGTCAAACGACACCATACACTTGGGAAAAAGTCTCCTGCATTCAATCCCTTCGAGTCTGAATGAATCAACTGCCACAATTTTTCTGGCTTTACACGGCCGGTGTGAGTGATCAAAAGCATGCTCGCTTCGTTACGAACACTACCGATAATAGCCGGAACCGGATTTGTGAGTTTATTGTCGGGAGTAAGCGCTAACACCCTGCCATCCGCTTCACCGCTCATCGCCTTTATACCCTTGCCTGCAGCAATAGCGGTTTCTGTAGATAGCCCGTATAAAGCATCGCGGAGTTGTTGAGGGTTCGCGCTTGGATCTTCCTGCGCAAAAATTGAATCTGTGTTTGGCATTGCCTTTAGTTTATTAATAAAATTCTGGCTACGCTCTTTAAGCCTGTCAGCTGATGCCTCCAGAGGAATACCGGATAGACAAATTACTTTCTGAAATTTTCCACTAGCAAGTGACGATTTCATTAGCGACCAATTACTTACGCAGCCCGCAGAGTGCCCCATCACTGTCACATTATTGGCGTCACCGCTGTAGTCGCCAACATTATTCTGAACCCAATCAAGCGCTTTAATTTGATCTAGCAAACCAAAACTTCCAAAATCTTCTATTGGATCGCCAGTATGTAATGCATCCATATGCAAGGCGCCGAAAATTCCTAAGCGATAGTTGATAGACACGACTACCGCGCCGAGTTCTCGCGCCAGTCTTTCTCCGTTATAAAGTGGAAGTGATGCTGCGCCATAAACACCCGCACCGCCGTGGATAAATACCAACACTGGCCGCGGGCCGATTTGCACAATGGGTGCCCATACATTGAGATAAAGACAATCCTCGCTACCAAAGGGACGGTCAAAGAATTCTGAGTTATTTGTAGCAAAAAAATTGCCAATTTGAGCACAGGGCGACGCAAAATGTCGTGCCTCTCGAACACCATTCCAAGGTGATGTGCTTTGTGGTGCGCGCCAACGTAACTCACCAACAGGTGGCTCGGCGTAAGGTATGCCAAGGTAATACTCTACGCCGTCGTGCTCGCCGCCCTGCAACCATCCCTGACTGGTTTTTAGCGGCCGGTATAGCTCCTCTTCAGCGTAGACACCAGCAGCCCACAGCAACGTCGCCAAGCAAAATACGAGCCGCCAGTTACGCACGCCACTCATACACTGGCTCCCATTGCTGACGAAAATTCAGCGCTGAGTTGTTGCTCTAAATGGTCACGTAACGCTTGATTAAATGCCGTAGGGTTTTCTAATGTAACCGCGTGATGCGCGCCTTCAATAACGACTAACTGTGCGTTATTTATCTTCTCCATATATGTCTTGGTGTCTTCTAGCGGGTAGTAATCGTATTCCGACACAACGATGAGGACTGGGCATGTTATGGACTGCAGTGAATGCTCAACACTCCAATTGAATAAGGCTTGCATACATAGGCGATAATTTTTTGGATTATTTTTTACAAACCGTGTTTGAAATAATTTCTGTAATTGCTCGGAATTCGGAAACAACTTCTTCGCCAACACCCTGCTAAACACCTTCATTCCAAGCAACCGGCTTATTAAGCTACGAGTGAACACCGCCATTTTCTCGCGCCAGCCACTCGGCCTAAAGCTCGCACGACTATTTGTAATCGTTAATGACGCTACTAGCTCTGGCCGCTGTAATGCGAGCTGAAAGGCAACAGCGCCACCTAGCGACAAGCCAACTATATGAGCTGCACCAAGGGCTTCTTGATCAAGAATTGCAGCTACTTGATCTGCAAAATCCGAAACGGTTAACGGCTCTGGCAGAGTCGTACTTTTGCCATGTCCATATAAGTCGGGGATTACAACCGTGTAGTTGTGTGACAGCTCCTCAATTTGCGGCGTCCAATCTAGCGATGATGATCCCAAACCGTGAATAAGCACGATCACTGGCCCCTTACCCTGCTTTTGGTAAGAACTAGGAACATTGTTAATTTTGATAGTTGGCACGAAGGTCTGTCTCTTTTTGTATTATTAGAAATATGCACTAACGTTCGTATGTGTTTTTTATAAGCTAACTGGCTAATAGGGGAAAAGCAAGGTATTCTGCAAAAAATTCTTACACAACGTTTGTTAGTTATGAAAACTAGTTTAAGCACGTTCCCACAAAATCGACGCGTTGCCGCCGAAGCGGTAATCCTTCCCTTAGGTGTTACGCCAAAAGGCGCGCGCGGGAAAATTCTGAATGCGGCATTGCGTCTATTTGCCCAGCGAGGCTATGGCGCTACATCGGTAAGAGATATTTGCAAAGAAGCAAAAGTGCAAACCACCACCCTTTATTCTCACTTCCCGTCCAAGGAGCAGGTTCTCGCTGAGATTATCCAACTTGGTCATACCGAACATTTACAGCGCCTGCGCGAAGCCTTAGTGAAATGTGAACAGCAAGCTCCCGCCGAACAGTTATCGGCGATGGTACGCGCACACGTTATTTCTCACTGTGAATACTCTATGTTGGCTGTCGTCACAAACACCGAAATGCACGCGCTTTCAGACGATGCCGTGCGCCCTGTGATGGCGATTCTTCAGGAGTCTGAATCTTTGCTAGGTGACGTCCTACAACGCTGCTCCCAGCACAGTATCTTCGATGTGCCCGATATAGAATTAGCTTTGCGCGCCATTGGCGGAATGGGTATGCGAGTCGCTTTTTGGTATGAACCGAATTGCGGGAAAACTCCCGAATACGTAGCAGATACCTTTGCGGACTTTGCGATGCGGTTGATGGGGATTACGAGTGTTCCGCAGCCAAGCTAGGAATTTTTAACTCGGCGAAGCGTCTTCAGCCGCGCGCCAAGATGCTTTAAATACACAGGAATAAGCCGGCGAACCATCCAACTTGGATTAATATCCCAGACTGTGGTTCTTCCCTTCCCCCACCACTGCTACAATGCCCAGCCTTTTTTAACCGTCAGCAGGACACCCCAGCCGCGTGAGCAAACTCAACGACAGACAGCGCGAAGCGGTGCTTTATATCGACGGCCCAATATTGGTGTTGGCCGGTGCGGGCAGCGGTAAAACCAGTGTTATTACCCGCAAGATGGCGTATTTGATTGAGAAGTGCGGCATGCCAGCCCGTCACATTGCGGCGGTGACCTTTACCAATAAGGCCGCCCGCGAAATGAAAGAGCGGGTGTCTCAGCTCGTTAAGGGCAAAGAAGCCCGCGGCTTAACGGTGTCGACCTTCCATAATTTGGGCATGACCATACTCCGCGCGGAATACAAGGCGCTGCAATATAAATCCGGTTTTTCGATTTTTGACGGCCAAGACGCGCAAACCCTGATCCGCGATTTACTGATGCAAGATCACGCCACCGAAAGCGACAATGCGGATCGCATTCAGCATCGAATTTCGCAGTGGAAAAACGAATTTATTACCCCGCAGCAAGCCATTGCCGCTGCCGAAGGCCCTGCCGACATTCTTTGTTCGCAAGCTTATCTGCGCTACCAAAATGCCTTAAAAGCCTACAACGCCTTAGATTTTGACGATCTGATTATGTTGCCTGCGCTGCTATTTGATCAGCAGCCCGCAATCTTAGAAAAATGGCAGCAAAAAATTCGCTATATGTTGGTAGACGAATACCAAGACACCAACGGCTCCCAATACCACTTAGTAAAACAACTAGTCGGCGATCGCGGCGGTCTCACTGTGGTGGGCGACGACGACCAATCGATCTACGCGTGGCGCGGCGCCAAGCCCGAAAACTTGGCCTTGCTCGGCAAAGATTACCCGCATTTGAAAGTGGTCAAGCTGGAGCAAAATTACCGCTCCACCGCGCGTATTCTCAAAGCGGCAAATACCGTTATCGCCAACAACCCCCACGAACTCAATAAAGCCCTGTGGTCAGAGTTGGGGCACGGCGAGCATATTCGTATTATTCGCTGCCGCAACGATGATGCCGAATGTGAGCGCGTGGTTACCGAGATTCTCGATCACAAGCTGCGCACCCAAGGCCGCTTTGGCAATTACGCGGTGCTATATCGGGGCAATCACCAGTCGCGCTTATTGGAATTGAAGCTGCAAGTGCATCAAATTCCCTACAAGCTCAGCGGCGGCACCTCGTTTTTTGCCCGCAATGAAATTAAAGACATCATGGCCTATCTGCGCCTGATTATTAATCCCGGTGACGACAACGCCTTCTTACGAATCGTGAATATACCCCGCCGCAAGATCGGCACGTCTACCTTAGAAAGCTTGGGGCGCTACGCCACCGAGCGCGAAGTGAGCATGTACGACGCTTGTGATGAAATGGGGCTAAGCCAACACCTGCCGGAAGCGGCGGTATCACGACTGCGTGAATTTACCGGCTGGCTGAACAATCTGCGTCGCAAATGCTATGAAGATGAGCCTGTCGAAAACGTACGCCAACTGGTCAGTGACATCGATTATCTCGACTGGTTAATTCAAAACAGCTCCTCAGTCGCCATTGCCGAACGCCGCATGGCCAACGTGCATATTCTGATCAACTCCCTAGAAAAATCGATAAAAGACGATGACAGCGAGAACGCCATCGAAGGCGCGATTAGCCGTTTGGTGCTCCGCGATTTAATGGAGCGTCAGGAAGACGAAAAAGAAAGTGACGACCAAGTTCAGCTCATGACTCTGCATGCCGCCAAGGGCTTGGAATTTCCACATGTGTTCATGATCGGCTTGGAAGAGGGTATTTTACCCCACCAAAACAGCATTGATGACGGCATGATCGAAGAAGAACGCCGACTTTGCTATGTGGGCATCACCCGCGCCCAGCGCACCCTCACAATGAGTTATTGCGCCAAACGCAAAAGCTTTGGAGAATTTACCAGCTGTGAACCCAGCCGGTTTTTAGCCGAGTTGCCACAAGAGGATTTGGAGTGGGAAGGCCGCGGTGACAACGACCCCGCCCAAAATCAAAAGCGCGGCGGTGAAACCCTAGCAAGCCTGCGAGATATTCTGGGCTAGTCCGAGGCGCAACTAAAAATTGCCTCTGGGATAAAAGTCCGGCCACAGTAGTAGCTTGGTGCTGGCATTAATAAAACCGCCATCTATCGCATATTGCAAAGCACGGTCTAAATTAGTCACACCATTGCTAACCGGTGGCCGGAGGTCTAGGCCGATACCCACCGACAAGACACTGGTCACCGCCAATGCCTGTCCGTTAGCACCAAAAATAGGGCCGCCGCTGTCGCCGGGAATACTGGCTTTGTCAGTAACGATTTGATACGCCCATCCACCGCCTAATATGGCGGAAATACTGCCTGACTTAGCCTCTAGCAGGCGCAAACCAAAATGATAAGGCGAACGCCCGTAGGCATAAACAGCCTCACCGACCGCAGCCAATCCAGTCAACAAAGACACCGGCCCACCAAAAGCAAAGGCCGCTGGGTGAATATTGGCAAGGTCGGCAGAGTGAATTTTTACTAAGGCAAAATCGTTGTAGACGCAGGTATTCGAACCCGGTGTTTCACCCGACTCCTGCATTGCTCGCCAGCTGGAATACACGATCTCCCCGGGCTGAGTGGCATTCTCAATAGTCACTTGGTTGAAGCCAATCGGTAAGTTATTGGTTTCACAGGGATCAACACCGTCATTAGTGTCTATGCTAAAACAGTGCGCCGCCACCCCGATATACACGGTCTGGGCATTGGGCGAAAACAAAAAGTTGCCCGTGCAGCTGCTGCCATCAGCGCTGATCACCACCCCAGGGCGAATTTGAGTTGCCACTGGAATACCATAAACACTCGGCGTTTCTGGCGTAGGCGTGACGCCGCCATCATTACTGCCCGGTGTCGTCACGTCGCCACCCGGAGTTTCGTTACCTGTATTTGCTGTATTTGCCGCATTCGACGAACTAGACGAACTAGACGAACCACCACAGGCAGACAGCAGGGCTACTAATACAAAAACTAAGCAACGATTCATCACAGAAATATCCGCCTACTAATTATTATTTATCGCGTAGCAAAGGCGACGTGACATTTCGCCCACGTCGCTGCAAGCCTCAAAACGTATCCTAACAGTGATACGTCCATAACTTGTTGACAGATTTATAACAGGCAAAAAAAAGCCGCGCAATGCGCGGCTTTTAGAACTTGTAGGCAATTACTTGCTGTTTTCCAACATGTAATCAACAGCAGCCATCACTTCGTCATCAGAGCAGCTCATGCACAAACCTTTGGCAGGCATCATGCCGATGTCGTTGAAACCTTCAATAGCGTGCTTATGCAAGGTGTCTACGCCCTTCTCGGCACGATTGCCCCAGTCTGCGGCATCGCCAAGCTTTGGCGCGCCACCCGCGCCAGAGGCGTGACAACCCTGACAGCTGCTTTTGTATACGTCTTCGCCAGACTTGGGTGCGCCACCTACAGATGCAACCGCAGCACCGCAAGTATTGTCGCCTTGTAAACACACTTTACCGGCAGGCTGAATGCGACTTTCTACTTCAGCCGTTTGCTTGTCCGTCAACGCCCAAGCAGATACACATACCATCACCAAACCAAAGGCTGCGGCCAATTTCTTTAACATTGCACTATTCACCGTTAACGTCCTCTTTGCTTACAAGGCCTAACAGCCCCGCATTATAATCTGGCGCGCATTATAACGGCATGGTCGCGATTACTCCAATAGCGCGAGCAGCTTATGGTCTAAGGTATTAAAATTACCCAATCTAAGCGCGACTTTCAGATAGAAATAGCGCCTATAAACTAAGCTTAAAACTCAATACTATTCCCATGAGCGCAGCTAGTACCCTCGGACTCCATCAATCAATATTGAATAATCGGCGCTTTATGTAGCCAGCGATCGTCCTCCAGCATACTTAACATTGCATGGGCGCAATCGGCGAAGCTGATGTTCGAAAACCCATTAAAACGATCAAAGCCGATTCTGTATTGACCGCGCAGTTGACCATCTTTCATTTGCAATGGCCGCACACCAAGCCACTTCACGTCGAGGTACTGCTGCAATAACTGGTATTGATGTTCTTTATCTTCGTGTCGCAAGCTCATAAATAGCTCAGCAAACTTCCTAACAAAGCGGGCGCCGAAAGTAATGCGATCTTCCTCTACAAAAGTACTCCCACCCCCGCACCAAATAAAACGCATGCCAGATTCGCCCCGCAAAGCATCAAGAATATGGCGACTGATCTCGGTACATAAATCCGGCAGGGAGTGCTTGTCTACGCCGATCGCAAACAACACCGCCTCGGTATCTGCGTCGATAACTCGCCACACGTCGTCGACGTTCAGCGCGTCGCCCTCCACAATACTAATACTATCTCGCAGTTCGATCGGTAACTTTGCCGCCGACCGGACTAATACGGTGACCTCATGCCCTGCGTCTACGGCTTGACGCAAACACTGCCCACCCACTGCGCCAGTAGCACCAAACAAGGTTATTTTCATTGCGGCTAATCCTATTTTTATTATGTGATGCAGATACCAAGCCTGAGGTATAAAAAAAGGCGAGGGTTAAAATATAACGCCTCGCCCTTTTTGTCATGCCTTAGTACTAATCAATCTTGTGCAAAGCGCAAATCTTATTGCCCGAGGGATCGCGTAAATACGCGAGGTATAGCTTACCTAAACCGCTTTCACGAATACCCGGCGCGTCTTCACAGCTTACGCCACCATTCGCTACACCTGCAGCATGCCAGGCATCAGCTTGAGCTGGATCTTTCGCAGCAAAACCTACAGTACAACCATTCCCGTGGGTAGCGGGATTACCATCTATCGGCGGCGTAATAGAAAAGATACCGCTAGCGGTAAAATAAAAGCAGCGACCTTTGTCATCGATAACACCGGGCTCATGACCCATAGCGCCCAAGACTGCATCATAGAATTTCTTTGATGCTTGGATGTCGTTGGCACCGACCATAATATGACTGAACATTTTTTATTCTCCTCAGATGAAAGTAAAAGTAATACCACTCGTAAATGCTATTACGTGAAAAACGGCTAGCCTGTTCTTTCAAAAACAAAAAAGCCCCCTGAAGAGCTTTTGTATTTTCTTACTCAGATAAAAATTCCAAAAAAAATCACAATAAAACCTCAGCTTCATCGCCGCTGGCTTCAAGCCATGTTTTGCGATCTGGGGCGCGTTTTTTAGATAACAGCATGTCCATCAGGCTGTCGGTTTCGTCACCATCGTCAATAGAGAGGCGTACCAGACGACGGGTATTCGGATCCATTACGGTTTCACGAAGTTGCAGCGGGTTCATTTCACCCAAGCCTTTGAATCGCGTTACTGAAATTTTGCCGCGCTTATTCTCAGCGTCGAGCCTGTCCATAATGCCCTGCTTTTCAGCATTATCTAGAGCGTAATACACGTCTTTACCTAGATCGATTCTATACAGCGGCGGCATGGCAATATACACGTGCCCTTGCTGAACCAGTGGACGGAAATGCCGTAAGAACAAGGCGCACAGCAAGGTCGCAATATGCAGTCCGTCGGAGTCAGCATCGGCGAGCACACAGATTTTTCCGTAACGCAGGCCACTTAAATCGTCGGAGTCTGGGTCTATGCCCATGGCTACCGAAATATCGTGTACTTCTTGGGACGCTAAAATTTGTTGGGCGTCTACTTCCCAGGTATTCAAGATTTTACCACGCAGCGGCAATATGGCTTGGAACTGACGGTCGCGCGCCTGTTTGGCAGAACCACCTGCAGAATCACCTTCCACCAAAAACAGCTCTGAGCGCTCGGTATCTACACCGGAGCAGTCCGCCAATTTACCCGGCAGGGCGGGACCCGCAGACACTTTTTTGCGGACCACTTTCTTGGCTTTACGCAAGCGAGTTTGCGCATTGTTAATACATAGCTCGGCAAGCTTTTCGGCATCTTCGGTGTGTTGGTTTAACCACAAACTAAAGGCATCTTTGGCGACGCCGGCAACAAAAGCAGAGGCTTCACGCGAGCTAAGACGCTCTTTGGTTTGCCCAGAAAATTGCGGATCGGCCAATTTAGACGACAGCACATAGCTGCATCTGTCCCAAATATCATCTGGTGCTAATTTCACGCCGCGGGGAATCAAACTGCGGAATTCGCAGAACTCGCGCATGGCGTCGAGCAGACCACTACGCAGGCCGTTAACGTGGGTGCCGCCCTGCGCGGTGGGAATTAAGTTTACATAGGATTCGGTTAATGGCTCGCCACCTTCGGGCAGCCACTGCACTGCCCAATCAACGGCCTCGGTACGGGCGCTGAAATGACCAATAAAGGGTTCGGCTGGCAGCGTGTCGTATTCGCGAGTATGGCTGGCAAGGTAGTCGCGCAGACCATCTTCGTAATACCACTCTTCACTTTCGGTGCCGGTTTCGTCAATAAAACTTACCCGCAGACCGGGGCATAACACAGCCTTGGCGCGCAGCACATGTTTTAAGCGCCGCACCGAAAATTTTGCGGTATCGAAATATTTTGGATTGGGAGTGAAGCGAATATAGGTGCCGGTATTGCGCTTGCCACAGCTATCTATCACTGCAAGTTCAGAGGCTTTGTCGCCATCTGCAAAAAACATTTGATGCACTTGGCCGTCGCGCTTAACAATTATTTCTAAGGAGCTAGACAGCGCGTTAACCACCGACACGCCCACACCATGCAAACCACCCGAGAATTGATAGTTGTCGTTAGAGAATTTACCACCGGCGTGCAACGTACACAGAATCACTTCAATGCCGGGCAGGCCTTGTTCGGGGTGAATATCTACCGGCATACCGCGACCGTCATCTGCACAGGCCAGCGAGCCATCAGCGAATAGCGTGACGATGATTTCACTAGCGTGCCCAGCCAGGGCTTCATCGACACTATTGTCGATCACTTCCTGCGCCAAATGATTGGGTCTGGTGGTGTCGGTATACATGCCGGGGCGCTTGCGCACCGGCTCTAAACCAGTAAGAACTTCGATTGATTGCGAGGTATATTGTGACATCTAAAACCATTGTTAGCGGCAGCGCCGCGTTGACTAATTAAACCGAAAACCCAAGCCTAAGCACGGCTGGATACAATATTATGTGTTATCCACAGAACTTAGTCTGCAGATGGCGACAAGTGTAAAAACGCCATAATAGCCGCTAAATGACGATCAAAATGCTGAAAGCTGTGATCACCACCCGGCTCCACTGTCATTTGCACGCCGCTATAAAATTCCACTGCGTCGCGATAATTCAAGGTTTCATCCTGCTCTTGAACCATAAGCCAATAACGCCCTGCCTCTGGTTTTACCACCAAAGATTGCAGAACATCAATATCGGCCTGTTCTAACTTAAAATCCACCCCCGTGTACGGGTTGTGGTGGGCGCCAATAAAATGCTCGCCAAAGGTATGTGGCTGAACCGCCGGATTCACCAGCACGGCTGGCAGTCGGTAACGCTCGGCCAGTGCGGTGGCGAAAAATCCGCCCATTGAGCTACCCACCAGGCCTAGCGGGCCAGTTTTTTCCTGCAAAAAATTTTGCACTAATTGATCTAATTGACGAAATGCCGCCGCCGGCTGATTCGACAAAGACGGCACCATATAGTGAATATCTGGATGATGCTTGGCAACGTAACGGCACAATAACTGGGCCTTGTGCGACTGGGGAGAGGAAATAAATCCGTGAATATAAATAAGCCCTGCTGTCATTCGTAACCGCTTGCCAGATTGTCGACTGCGAATGTTACACCTTTTACCCGCGACACTCTTGTCTGAAATTGGCCATTTTGATCCAGCCAAAATGCGCGGTAGCCAGGATTGCAGTCATCTAGGGCAAATACATCGCTATTGGGCGCAAATTGAATGCAGGTCGACGGTGTCGTTAATAAACCCACATCCTGAAACAGCATTTCAGATTGTTGATGAACATGGCCAGACACAAAGGCTTTGATATGTGGCTTAGCCGCCACAATTGCGAAGACCTCATCGGCATTTTTCACCCGCTGCTCATCTAGCCAAGCGCAACCCAGCGCCTGTAAATGATGATGCAAAAACACGAGGCTTGGTCGCTCGTCCTCGGCAATGGTTGCCAGCGCCGACAGCTGATCTTCCGCCAGCAAGCCACCCACTTCACCCTTTACCGCCGAATTTAAAAAGCCTAAACGCCACACACCAACATCGACCACCGAGGGCATCATCTGATCCCCCACTATGCTGCGCATTAAGTCCGCGTCATCGTGATTGCCCGGCAACCACACCATTTGCGCTGCCACTCCAGCTAGCCGCGCAAATAAACGGCGATACGATTCCGCATCGCCATGTGCCGCAATGTCGCCAGAGACCACCAATAAATCAATCTGCGGGCATTCCTCCGCCAGCGTTGCCAATACCGCTTCTAGGCTATTATCGGTATCCATACCAAGCAAACTGTCGCCTAGCTCAGCGCCAAGATGACAATCACTAATTTGCACCACTGTGAGTGGCGCCGCGTTTGTTTGAGCAGGCAAATTCACCGGACAACCCCATTATTACTTGCTTGTTTTATACGGGATGCCCCAGCCATTCGCCAGTACAATTACGCGAACGCCGTCATATTTCGAGAATATTCAGGGGATTATCTAAGGAATGGCCATGACTAAGGCACAAACTCAGCCATTCGCCAAGATAACGATTTTGCTGAGCCTTTTCATCACGCTGATACATACTGGCATTCGGATATTGATAGCGCGGCTTCACTGGACGCAAGCCTTGCGCGCCCATCACCTCCGCCAAACTGGCGTCGTGATACATTCGCACCTGTAACGCGGGTACAGGCAGATCAGCAAATAAAGGCTTAGCTAGGCGCAACTCAATCATGGTGGTGTACGGCGCGCGCTCCTTTACCAAAAGCTCTACCGCGTTAGTCGCCATCCCAAAACGCAGGCAGTCACCCGCCGCCACATCGGCCGGCAATAATTTCTGCAAACGGCGAAAATTCATTTCGCAGTCGGCAAGGTGACCATTTAGGTCTATACGGTACTGATGGTTAGCCACACTTCTCCCAATATAATGCTAATGCATTCCATAACTTTCGTTAATATTCATTCTCAATGTACTTTAGTTTGATACACTTTACGGCTTTCCCACCCTCCCTCTTTGGAGACAGGTTACCGCTATGATTGCCAAACGTCATCTTCTCAGTATCTCCATTGCTGCATTATTGAGCAGCTCTTTTATCCACGCTGACACTTTATTCGATATTTACCAACTTGCTGTTACAAATGACCCGCAGCTCAAGGCCGCCGAAGCAAGCTATCGCGCCAATATTGAAA
>JAGPVP010000083.1 GCA_018066965.1 Zhongshania sp.
TCAAAGTGCGCCATTTCAGCTTGAGCTTGATTGAAATACATCACTCGCTGGGCAATTTGATACCAAGACACCACGGAAGCGAGTAGTAATATCAGCATGATAAGCTGCACAAATAAACTGGCTTGGCTAACTAGTTGCCAAATGGAAAGCTCTTGTCCCACAGTTAACTCCTGTTGTTTCTTGTTTTCACATTGTTGTTTTTAAAGAGTAAGCACTGATAACAATGCTTCCGGTATACGTTTTGGTTTTAAAGTTACTTTGTCTACACAAGCCAAGCTGACCTGAGCTTTACACAGCACTTCATTGCCACTATAAACTTGCTGTTCAAAACTTAGTGAGGCTTTTGCCGCCGCTATGACCGTGGCTGTTACAATAAGTTGCTCGTCCAGCTTAGCCGGGCGCAAATATTTTGTCGTCAGGCTGGTCACGACAAACATTAACGATTCATCAATGAATGCCGCCTTATGAAATCCAAGAGCACGCATGTATTCTGTACGCGCACGCTCAAAAAACTTTAAATAATTAACATAAAAAACGATACCGCCAGCGTCCGTGTCCTCCATGTAGACCCGCAAGGGCATCTTGAATTCCATCAACCTTTGCCGCCATTTTCGGTAATATCGCCGCTTTTCGGCAATTCTAAACCAAAATGCCGATACGCATGATTGGTAACTACCCGCCCTCTTGGCGTCCGCATAATAAAACCTTGCTGAATCAGGTAAGGCTCCAATACATCTTCTATGGTGCCACGCTCTTCGCTAATAGCAGCCGCAAGACTGTCTACTCCCACCGGCCCGCCGTCGAATCGCTCTATCATCGCCAACAATAACCGGCGATCAAGATGATCAAAGCCACTGCTATCTACGTTAAGCATATTTAATGCCTGATCAGCGATGTCTTTACTCACCACGCCATCTGACTTTACTTCGGCGTAATCACGCACACGACGCAACAAGCGGTTGGCGATGCGCGGCGTGCCTCGCGACCGCAATGCGATCTCATGGGCCCCCTCTGCATCTAACTGCATCCCCAAAATCTTGGCCGAGCGCGCAACAATCGTTGTAAGATCCTTAACGCCGTAGAACTCCAAACGCTGCACAATACCAAAACGATCACGCAGCGGTGAGGTGAGTAAACCCGCACGCGTTGTTGCCCCAACCAAAGTAAACGGCGGCAAATCTAATTTAATCGATCTGGCGGCAGGTCCTTCACCAATCATAATATCTAGCTGATAATCTTCCATCGCCGGATAAAGTATCTCTTCTATATTTGGACTGAGGCGATGAATCTCATCGATAAACAATACGTCGCCAGCATCAAGATTGGTCATCAATGCAGCAAGATCACCCGCTTTTTCCAGCACCGGCCCGGATGTCGTCTTAAGTGACACCCCCATTTCATTGGCTAAAATATTTGCTAGGGTGGTTTTACCTAGGCCCGGCGGGCCAAATATCAGAGTGTGATCCAACGGTTCATTGCGCATCCGCGCCGCGCTCACAAATATATTCATTTGCTCACACACCGCGGGCTGACCAATATAATCAGCTAAGGTTTTTGGCCGTATTGCACGATCAAAGCGCTCCTCTAGTGGTTCGCTAGCATCGGGCGCCACAAGGCGATCAATTTCTATCATGGCAGTTTAAGGTCTTCACTTGATCATGTTTTTTAAAGCGGCACGAATCAATTCTTCGCTACTCGCGTCATCTGCTTTTAATGCACTAATGGCTTTACTGGCTTCTTGGGGTTTATAACCCAACGCCACCAGCGCCGCCTCTGCTTCAGCAATATTCACTTTTACCGAGCTGACTGAACCAGCAACTTTGCCAGTCGACGTCGGTAACTCCCAATCCTTCAGACGATCACGCATTTCAATTACTAGGCGATCTGCGGTCTTTTTACCCACCCCCGGCAGTCGCACCAAGGCCGCAGTATTCCCCTCTTGCACACACTGAACAAATTCATCGCTGTCGATGCCAGACATAATAGTCAGCGCCAATTTTGGACCAACGCCGTTAACCTTGATTAAGTCGCGAAACAAGCGCCGCGACGCCACATCGCTAAAACCAAACAACTGCTGTACATCTTCGCGAACTATAAACTGGGTGTAAAGTGACACCACCTGCCCCAACGCGGGCAAGCCATAAAGTGTCGTCATCGGCACCTGCACCTCGTAACCGACGCCATTCACGTCTATCACAATTTCCGGTGCTTGCTTTTCAATCAGTACGCCACGCAATCGGCCAATCATGATCTTCCCTTATTATTTAAGACGGCCACGACGCAGACGCATCGCGGGTTCAGCAGCCATGCTTTGTAGCCCTTGACGCGCATTGGCATGGCAAATTGCTGCAGCCAAGGCATCGGCGGCATCTTCCTGCGGCATCGCCGGCAGCTTGAGTAATATTTTAACCATGTGCTGTACTTGTGCTTTGTCTGCAGCGCCGGTGCCAACCACCGCCTTCTTAATTTGCCTTGCGGTGTATTCCGCTACCAACAAGCCATTACTAACACAGGCCACCACGGCGGCGCCCCGCGCCTGCCCTAGCTTAAGCGCCGAGCCGGCGCTTTTAGCCATAAAGACTTCTTCTACCACTGCCTCAACGGGAGAGTATTCAGCAATAATAGTGCATAAACTTTTAAAAATAATATCTAGGCGCGCAGGTAAGGCGCCCTGAGGCAAACGAATAACGCCGCTAGTGACGTAGCGGTGATGATTGCCATTTACCTCAATCACACCGAAACCGGTTTTCTGCGATCCGGGGTCGACCCCCAAAATAATAGTCATAGATCCTAATGCATTCGCTTCTTACTGACACAAGTAAGGAATGAGCACGTTATTCATACCCTAGGCGCAAAACCTAGCAGTACAGATAAGCTGCACATCTATTAATCCTGAAAATTGGGGTCAACAAATACGCGCGTACAGCGCAGGCCATCCCCGCGAGTATTATGCACAGATTTAAAGGAATAATGACACGCTAGCAACGATGGTGCGTGAACGACATTTGATAACCCCCACCGCCGTGCAGGCAGTGGGGATAAGTATTGCAGTCAGCGCTATTATTTTTCTTCTAATTTACGCAAACGGATATTTAACTCGCTTAGTTGTTTGCTCTCTACAACACCCGGCGCGTCAGTCATTACACAGGCTGCGCTCTGGGTTTTAGGGAAAGCAATAACGTCGCGAATAGATTTGGCGCCGGTCATCAGCATCACTAAACGATCTAGACCAAAAGCCAAGCCACCGTGTGGCGGCGCACCGTATTTCAATGCATCTAACAAGAAACCAAACTTCTCTTCCGACTCTTCAGGACCAATACCTAATACACGGAATACCGCTTTCTGCATATCGCTGCGATGGATACGAACCGAACCACCACCCAGCTCGGTGCCATTCAGAACCATATCGTAGGCGATCGACAAGGCTTCGCCTGGCGCTTTTTCAAGCTCTTCAGGTGTGCACGACGGCGCAGTAAAGGGATGGTGTAAAGACGTCCAATTGCCACTGCCGTCCTGCTCAAACATCGGGAAGTCTACAACCCACAGTGGCGCCCATTGGCAGGTGTATAATTTGAGATCTTCGCCCAACTTACAGCGCAGAGCACCAAGAGCTTCATTTACAATCTTGGTGGTATCAGCGCCGAAGAAGATAAGATCGCCGTTTTCCGCATCTAAGCGTTCCAAAATTGCAGCGCGCACTGGCTCGGGCAAAAATTTCACAATCGGTGATTGCAGGCCGTTTTCTAAATCAGATTTATCGTTGACCTTAATATAAGCCAAGCCCTTGGCACCGTAGATACCAACAAACTTGGTGTATTCATCAATTTGCTTACGTGTCAGCGCCTCATTACCACCAGGTACTTTTAACGCCGCAACACGGCCATCGGCACTTTTGGCAGGGCCGGAGAACACTTTAAATTCAACGTCCTGCATCAGATCGCCGACATCAACCATTTCTAATGGAATACGCAGATCCGGCTTGTCGCTACCAAAACGCGACATCGCCTCCGCATATTTCATGGTTGGGAAGCTACCGAGATCAATATTCATTACTTCTTTAAATAGATCGCTAATCATGCCTTCGGTGACAGCCATGATTTGCTTGTCATCCATAAAGGAGGTTTCAATATCGATCTGGGTAAATTCCGGCTGGCGGTCAGCACGCAGGTCTTCGTCACGGAAGCACTTGGCAATTTGATAATAACGGTCGAAACCAGACACCATTAATAACTGCTTAAACAACTGTGGCGACTGCGGCAAAGCAAAGAATTTGCCTGCATGAGTACGGCTAGGCACCAAATAATCGCGAGCCCCCTCAGGCGTGGCCCGGGTCAAAATAGGGGTTTCGATATCGAGGAAGTTCTGGCTGTCTAGGTAACGGCGCAATACCGACGTAATCTTCGCACGCAAGCGCAATTTGTCAGAAATCTGCGGCCGACGTAAATCTAAGTAGCGATAGCGCAAACGTACATCTTCGCCAACATTGGTGTGATCATCTAGCTGAAATGGCGGCGTTTCTGACTCATTCAGAATTTCCAGCTCTTTACCGAGTATTTCAATCTCACCAGTTTTCATATTGGCGTTAACGGTCGCGCCGGCACGCGCACGAACTCGGCCGCGAATACGCAGTACATACTCACCACGAACACGGTCAGCAGTGCGGAAATGCTCTTCGGTATCTGGGTCAAAAACAACCTGAACAATACCTTCGCGATCACGCATATCGAGGAAGATAACCCCGCCATGATCACGACGACGATCAACCCAACCACACAAGGTTACCTCTTGATCGATATGTTCACTACCTAAGCTGCCGCAATAATGACTGCGCATGTGTTCAATTCTCTCTATATAAAAATGTATCTAACTTAATCCATTAGCACTTTACTTTCGGTGCCAATCACTCGGTTTTGCAAGCGCCCGAAGCCATCTCCCGCTGAGTTGAATGCTAGGCCTCTGATGCTGAGGACGATCCACCCGCAGAGCCTTCGCCCGCTAAATTCTTCTTTTTGCCGCTACTTTTGAAATCAGTTTCGTACCAGCCACCGCCTTTCAAGCGAAAACCCGCTGCCGAAATCTTTTTCACCAACTCAGCCGCACCGCACTTTGGGCAGTCTTTTAAAGCAGCATCACTCATTTTCTGTAGCGCTTCATGTTCATGTTGACACGCTTGGCACTGGTATTCATAAATCGGCATAGGAAAACTCCCCAAATTCAAATCAGATAAAAGAAGTCATATCGAGCCAAGCGGCACAAAAGGAGCGGGATTATAACGCAAAGCGGGGGCGGCAATAAATGCAGCAGTGAATTTGAAGGGTAAATAAACAATCAGAGCTGGAAATTCAGCCTCGAACACCCATAAAGATGCCGAGGCTGAGGAGAATCAGACTTAAATAGCGAAGTCTTTCAGCTTTTTCAGAGGGCGAACCTTAACCGCAACGCTGGCGGGTTTGGCTTTGAACATGGTTTCTGCGCCAGTAAATGGATTAATCCCTTTACGCGCCTTGGTAGCAGGCTTTTTCACTGTGGTAATTTTCATCAACCCTGGGATTGTGAACTCACCCAGCGCACGCTTTTTAACACTGCGTTCGATCAGCACTTCCAGCTCTTCAAGAACATCACCAACCTGCTTGCGAGTCAGATTAGTATTTTCAGCAATTTCAGTAAGAATTTGAGTTTTGGTCATTTTCTCAGAGATAGCTGTAGTTTTGCGCTTAGGTGCGGCAGCGGCAGCAGCAGAGGCAGCAACCTTAGCTTTAGCTGGGGCTGGAGCTTTTTTTGCGGCAGCTTTTTTGGGAGCAGCTTTTTTTATCGCCATTAGAATATTCCTGTATCACACGTTAAGTTTTATTGGCCTAAATACGGTTTTAAGCACCAACCAGCAAGTACCGCATGCTAATCACGAATCTGTGCCTGCGACTATCTATAGTAGATTGTGTTAACCAATACAAGATTAAAGCGCTTTTTTTCGCCTAAAACGCTATAAAAAAAGCATTTTTTGTATTCTGAACACCTTTATCGGCTAAAAGTTGCGCAAAGATATAAGCCTCAACGAACCGTACAGAGCGGCCGTTTATTCCCAAACACTAACAAACCATTGCACAACCGCCAATCCCACAGCGGGCCTTAGCCGACCAATAAGGCAATGTCGCTAGCGGCATAAGCTGCACGCAATTGATTCAAGCATGTACCCAGGGCATTACCCTCATAAGGCTTGGCGGGAAGCAGCCCCCACACCGGCTTCGGCCACGCCGCATCAGCAGCAAAACGAGCGATGTGATGAATATGTAACTGCGGCACCATATTACCAAGCGCGCCAACATTGAGTTTTTCAGCCGCGAATACACTACGTAAAATAGCGCAGGTAGTATTCGATTCATGTAGATATAGCTGCTGATCAGCCGTATTTAAATCGCACACCTCACGCAGCGCCTCGCGCCGCGGCACCAATATTAGCCATGGGTACTGGCTATCATTCATCAACAGCACCCTACACAGTGGCAAATCCCCAACTACAGCACAATCTCGGGCTAAAGCATCATGTAATTTGAACATCACTTCTCCTGCGGCCTGTACCGCGCTACCGATCAATCGTAAAATGCGCAAACTCTGATAAACAAGGCCAGAATTACACCATGCGCGCTAGCCAATTCCTGATCGCAACCCAAAAAGAAACTCCAGCCGACGCTGAAGTCATTAGCCACCAACTTATGTTACGAGCGGGCATGATACGCAAGCTCGCGACAGGTCTCTATACATGGCTGCCAATGGGCCTGCGGGTGCTGCGTAAAGTTGAAAATATCGTTCGCCAAGAAATGGACCGCAGCGGCGCAATGGAAGTGATGATGCCGGTTGTTCAGCCCGCCGAGCTATGGGAAGAATCTGGCCGCTGGGAGCAATACGGCGCTGAACTGCTGCGCATTGGTGACCGCCACAACCGCGCTTTCTGCCTTGGCCCCACCCACGAAGAAGTTATTACCGACCTAATTCGCAATGAAATTAAAAGCTATAAGCAGCTGCCCGCCAATTTCTACCAGATTCAAACCAAGTTCCGTGACGAAATTCGCCCCCGCTTTGGCGTAATGCGCTCACGGGAATTTATTATGAAAGACGCCTACTCCTTTCATAATGACCAAGAATCACTGCAAGCCACTTACGACGTTATGCACGCCACCTATACCCGCATATTTACCCGTCTGGGCTTAGATTTCCGTCCCGTCATTGCCGATACCGGCTCTATCGGCGGCAGCGGTTCGCACGAGTTTCACGTTCTGGCATCTTCTGGCGAAGACGATATCGCCTTCTCTGACACCTCTGACTATGCCGCTAACGTCGAAATGGCTGAAGCACTCGCCCCTGCCGGCGCACGCCCAACCGCCAACCGCACGGTCGAAAAAATTGCCACCCCCGGCGCGCATACTATTGATGAAGTGAGCGCAGTCCTGAAGGTCGCCGCAGCACAAATTCTGAAGACATTAATTGTATACAGCGACGCTGACGAAAACGGCAACAAGGAGCTCGTCGCATTGGTCGTGCGTGGCGATCATAATTTAAACGAAATAAAAGCCGAGAAAATTGCTGGCGTCGCCTCGCCCCTCACCTTCGCTAGCGAAGAAGACATTCAAGCCAAGCTGAACTGCAAACCCGGCTCTATCGGACCAGTTAGTTTAAGCATTCGCGTTATTGCCGATCGCAGTGCCGCACATAGCGCCGACTTTGTTTGCGGCGCAAACGAAGATGGCTTCCACTTGAGCGGCGTGAACTGGGATCGAGACGTAAGCTTTAATGAAACTGCAGATCTGCGCGACGTTGTCGAAGGTGACCCTAGTCCCGATGGCCAAGGCAGCTTACTCATTAAGCGCGGCATCGAAGTCGGCCACATTTTCCAACTTGGCACCAAGTACTCAGAGGCAATGAAGGCCACCGTACTCAATGAAAATGGCAAAGATCAAACCATGATCATGGGTTGCTATGGTATTGGCGTCACCCGTGTTGTCGCTTCAGCCATTGAACAAAACAATGATGACAAGGGCATTATTTGGCCAGCCAGCATCGCGCCATTTGAAATCGCCATCGTGCCATTAAACATTCAAAAATCTGAGCGCGTTCGCGAACACGCAGAGCAACTCTATGCCACTTTACGTGGACTGGGTTACGATGTATTGCTTGACGATCGCAACGAACGTCCCGGTGTTAAATTTGCTGACATGGAGCTGGTAGGCATCCCCCACCGCATCGTGATTGGCGACCGTGGTTTAGACAATGGCATGCTGGAATATAAAAACCGCAGCGCAAGCGACAACGAAGATGTTGCGATTGACGGTATCGTGGACTTTATTCAGCAGCAACTGCCGCGCTAAATGAGCGAATCGCGGGGCGCACTAGGCAAGCTCGATGTATTAGCATCGAGCTTGCTCCTGCTAGTATTAATTACACACCCAGCACTAAGCCATGCCAACGCCGAGCCTAACACTGCATCGGCGACATTGACCGCTGAGCAACAAGAGCGCGAAGAACTACGTATTTTTCTGAAGCAAGCCATCGCCGAAGCGGGCAGCTTTAAAGACCGCTTCGACGCTGAGGTTTGGCTATTCGACATGTCCAGCCGTATGACAAGATACGTCGGTGATCCGCAAGAGCGACTAACTTTTTTGCGCAGTGTTCATCGCGAGGCGAGTGCCGCGGGACTTAGCCCAGAGCTAGTATTGGCGCTGATTGAAGTAGAAAGTTATTTTGACCGCTTTGCGGTATCTCGCGTTGGTGCACAAGGCTTAATGCAAGTGATGCCGTTCTGGAAAAAAGAAATCGGCCGTCCCGACGACAACCTAACTAATGCCGACACGAATTTACGTTACGGCTGTCAGATTTTGCAGTTTTATTTACAGAAAGAAAAAGGCAATCTTCACCGCGCTCTGGCTCGTTACAATGGCAGCCTAGGTAAAAGCTGGTATCCAGAGCGGGTGTTTGATCGATGGCGACGCCATTGGTATAACGGCGAATTAGCAAACTACTAGCGTGGTGGTCTCTCGCCATTACGGTCAGGGGAGTCAGGTCTTGGTGGTTTGTTTTGCATCCGCCCCAATTCCCGCAGCGCAAATTTCAATCGTTGCTCTGGCGGTAATGTCGCTAACACCGTCGCCAATACTTCATGGCTCACCTGCTTTAAATTATTATCAGCAATACGAATTGCTTTAAAGCCGCCACTAATATCAGCTTCTGTTGCTTGATCCTGCTTTAGAATACCGACCATATCCCGCTTGGCAGAGCGTAGTTTTCGATACGCCTTTGCCATATCTTTGCGATGCATTTCCAGCACCTGACGCATGGGTTCCGCTAGTTCGTTCGGCTCATCTTTTAGCAGTTGCTTTGCCATACCATGCATGGCGTGGCGCTCTTCACCCATCAAACGGTGGCCAACATATAGGCCAACCAATATGCCGTTTAGCACTAGCGAAACAAACAACGCAATAACAAGGCCTTTACGTGCATTCATAAATCCGTACCTGCAATCCAATTACTCACTTCGTAACTCGCTGTTGCATCAAAAGTATAAGTATCTGGGTCCGTATAATCAGCAAAATAGCCTCCAGCGCCGAGCACAACACCCAGTAGCGCCGAGGCCATAGCTGCTGCAAAACTCATACGCCACATGGGCATGAAAGATTCTCGAACCGGCTGCCGACGCGGACGAGCAATGGCAGCTAAACGCGCTTGCAAGGCCACACTTGGCTCCAAATCCTGCACATCACTTTTATACAATGCTCGTAAACTTCGCTCTTCATCCTGTGCCTTGTGCCAACGTAAAGAGCAGGAATCTAGACATAAAAAAGCCGGCAATAGCAGGCGCAACAAGAAGGGCCAACGTGCGGCATCAGCACCGTGCCGCGCTAATAGCGCGGCGAATATCCGTACTGCCAATGTCATTCCCGACCTCCTAATCGCGTTCGGAGCTGCTGCTTCGCTCGGCTTATTAATGATTCCACTGCTTTAGCCGACAAGCCCATAATCACCGCAATATCTTTCACTGAAACATCTTGATAGAAACGAAATGCCATCACTGTTCGCTGATTGTCCGGAAGCGACTGCAATGCGTCGAATACCTCGGCATTGTCGTCATCGCCTACGGATTCTTCTGGTGCAGCACTATCAACAATAAATTCAACCAAACCATCATCTAACACATGGCGCTGCTGAACTCGTTGGTGGTAATTAAGCGCCAAATTGCTCGCTACGCGATAAAGCCAGGTTGTTAATTTGGCATCGTCTCGCCACGCTGGCGCCTGCGTCCAAAGTCGTTCAAACACTTCTTGGCAAAGGTCTTCTGCGTCATCTCGCGAAAGTACAATACGATATGCAAGATTCAATACCATTTTACTGTGGCGATCCAACAGCGTTGAAAACGCATGTTGGTCGCCGTCCGCTACTCGCCGCATCAATTCGATATCAGATAACTGCACGCTGAATCCTAAGAGTTGGCGAAAGCGGAGTGCTAATTACGCGCCGTCACGATCTTTACGGTGCTCGCCATCATGACGGTCACCACCGTGATCACGCATTGCCTTAAACATTTCACGACGATCGATTATACCGTCACCATTGCGATCCATTCGCTTTGCCATGCCATCCGAACTCGCGGCAAATTCCTCAGCAGAAATCTGACCGTCTTCATTGGCATCGGCACGATCAAAACGATCTTTCTTATTTGCCTCGCGCTCTGCCTTCATCTTTGCCTTGTATTCGGTCATTTCTTCGCGGGTTAAATTACCGTCGCTATTTAAATCCATTTTTGCAAACATGGCCTGACGGTGCTGAGACAACTCTTCGGTACTTACCGAACCGTCGCCGTTCAGATCGAAATTAGGACGTTGCTTTCCCTCTTCGCCAGCGATAGCCGACATTGCAGCCAAAGAAACGATAACGCTTAATACTTTTTGTGCTGTATTCATGATGGGTACTCCCAAGAATCATAGTTCAGAATTTTGCTTCATTGTTACGGCCGTTAATGATTAAACACGGCGAACAAAAAAATCCTTCGCAGGGAGTTAAAAATAATTTTTAGCCATAAGTACTTTGCTATTAGCTAGCACTGAAGTCATAGCGCCACACACCATCCTCTAAATAACAGCGGTTCCGTGGACCATCCGCATTGGGATCAGTGGTATCGTAGCCCGCATCCCCACCATATAGCATGCAAATCACATCATTGTGTGACGATATTCTAGGCTCAAAATACGGTACAGCGCGGCTGGTATAGAACTGCTTCGCGCCTATTAATGTCACACAACTGGCCAGCTCGGTAAGCGTAACAACCGTGGGCGGCATAAGCGCCAATTCCCCTTGACGATGAAGGTCTAGAAAATAACTCGGCGCCCCCCAGCTGTAGTCGTCCATCTCTTCACCGTCGACAACGACGTCTGCTTGATTTCCTTCAACGAGATAAAACCAAGTGGCAAAGCGCCGCCCCATTGTTGGGGGCGTCGTCCAGTGCGACAGCAGTAACATATCCTCAGCACGCAACTCGATACCCGCCTCCTCCTGCGTCTCTCGCACTGCCGCCGCTCGCGCTGCCTGCTCGTCGGTTTCGGTGCCGATAGTGTCTTCCGGGTCTACTGTTCCACCAGGAAACACCCAGTGCCCGCCGCCAACCTTAAGCTGCGTATGCCTGCGCAATAACAAGGTTTCTATGCCCTTATCACTATCACGAACCAGTATTGCGGTTGCTGCTGCTCGAATATCTGTTGTCATCTATTAAAACCTATCCCGCTATACCCACGTTTGGTCTAGCGTATCTATTAATGCTTCTGCACGCGG
Organism: Zhongshania sp.; assembly: GCA_018066965.1. Taxonomy (GTDB): domain Bacteria; phylum Pseudomonadota; class Gammaproteobacteria; order Pseudomonadales; family Spongiibacteraceae; genus Spongiibacter. The sequence continues at coordinate 11,812 of JAGPVP010000083.1, forward strand.
CCGAATTCGGAAATTATCCGTTAGATCGACATAAATAATGTTGCCACCCTCATCCGTCATCAATACGGTAGGCAACACGGTATCTTGGCCGTAACCGAGTATTCCCAACGGCACGCCGTAACGATGAACAATGCCGAGGCTTCGCGCAACCTGATTATCCACATCTGCGTAGAATTGCATCGGCACACCAAGGCGCGCCTGCTGCTCGGCGCTTTTCGCGCGGCTTTGAGGACTGATTAGTACGATTTCAACACCGCGCTCACAGAGCGCATCGTATTGTTTAGCCAAATCTGCTAATTGTGCCTGGCACATCGGACACCAATTACCGCGGAAAAACACCCATAAAACTTTTCGTCCTAAAAAGCTCGATGCAGAAATCGACTCGCCGCCCATAGTCGTCAAGGTAAAGTCCGCTAACTGAGCACCTTTTCTTAGTAAAACATTGTCACTGCGATCTAAATAGGTATACCAAAACACGTATACCAACACGCCACCCAGCCCGAAAAACAAGGTATAAAATGTCGGCAGAGGTCTCATTTCGATGACCGTCAACACCGAACCCAGCAGCGCCATAACGACAGGAAGGGCAATAAAACGCACAACTCGCGTGTATGGCAAGGAATAAACCACACTCATAAACAGCACTAATGGCCCAACAGCAACGGCGGCCCCCAACCAAGACACGCTAAATACCGCGTCAGTCAAAAGGTGGTAAATACTTTGGATGGAAACCGCAATACACAAAAACAGATAGGGAATTGCATACCAGCGCTTAAGCCGAGATATCAGACCCTTTATCATGCGTTCTTATTCCTGTTATTCACCAAACATCTAGCCTTTCGCTATGAAACTTACTTATTGTGTTGTAGCGTGAGCTTACATAAGAATAATACTAAGCAATTGACCGAAAATTATCGCTGCCAAAAAATCCGGCAATAGCCAATAAAAATATTAAGACATAAACTAATTCGTATCCAATTGCATAGCTTACGCCTCAGCGAATTAAAAAAACACAACAACGCTAAATATATCAGATAGTTGCAAATACAGGGTGTGGAAACAAATGGCAAAACTTTCAGTAATGGATTTAGCTTTTTTTCTAACCGAAACCGACGCGAGCCCCAAGCATGTTGGCGGCTTGCTCATGTTTCGCAAGCCAGCAAAGGCGCCCGCCAACTATGTTGAGCAACTAGTTGACGAATACGCGGGCAATATCGATGAAATTCGCGCCCCCTTTAATCAAATAATTCAGTTCTCAGCCTTTAGTGCACCGCGCTGGAAATGCGACTTAGATTTCGACATCAATAACCATGTCTTTTTTCACACTATAAGCGGCGACGACTTTCGTGAGAGACTTTACGATTTAATCGGCAGTTTACATAGTGTTCGTATGGACCGCGCCCGTCCTATGTGGGAAATGCATGTTATTCAAGGTATTGATGACGAGCGCTTTGCGATCTACACCAAGCTGCACCACGCCTATGCCGACGGCGTCACCATGTCGTCATGGCTGGTAAATAGTTTAAGTAAATCTGCACGAACTAAAGCGGTTACACCAATCTGGTCTGTACTACCCCAGAAGCGCCTGCAAAATACAGCAGATAGCATTTCCATCATGAAAGTACTAACTCAGCTCGGCGGGCGTTCTGGCGACTATATAAAAGCGGTCACCGGCCTCACCAAGCTCAGCGCACAATTGGCTTTAGAGACATTAAACCTTACCAAAAACGCAGTTGCAGTGCCGTTTAAAGCCAATAGCTCAACGCCATTAACTGGGCAAGTCAGCGCTGGCCGGCAAATTGCCACCGCCGCAGTTGATATGGAGCGCGTGCATCGCCTGCGCAAACTCACTCGGTCTACCCTCAACCACATTGCCTTAACGTGTATTGATGGCGCACTGCATCGCTACCTACAGGACTGCGGAACCGACATTAACGAACCCATCACTATCCAGATGCCGGTAAATTTGCGCCAGAGCGGCGATGATAGCTTCGGCAATAAAATCGGCATTGTCTTGGTCGAGTTGGCCAATAAAACCACCGACCCCTATGAACGGCTACGTGAAATCGGCTTTACACTCCGCAACGTACGCTACCAAATCGATGGCGTGCCGCCCGCATCAGTAATGGCTTACACGGTATTACTTGGGGGAGTATCGCTGATTGCCGAAGCACTGAAACTTGGCGATGTACTGCCGCCACTAGGCAATACCTTGGTCTCAAATGTACCCGGTCCTGCTAAGGCGCTTTATTTGAAAGGGGCAAAATTAGAAGAAATGTACCCCATTAGCGCCTTAACACCGAGCAACCATCTCAATATTACGCTATACAGTTATGACGGCCGTTTACAATTTGGCTTGGTAGCCACCACCGCCATGCCAAACCTCGAGATTCTCGGCAACTATATACACGATGCCTTTGACGACCTCGAAGAGGCCGTCTCGCCATCTGTGCTTGCAAAATCTAAAAAATAACAAAGCCATAGATACAGAGCATTCAAAGAAACTTGGAGATTTACCATGAGCTATTTTGTCACCGGCGGCACCGGTTTTATTGGCCGCTTCTTAATCGAGCGTCTTGCCAAACGTAAAGGCACGATCTATGTATTAGTGCGCCGAGGTTCAAAACAAAAATACAAAGACCTTCTTGAGAGAACGGGACTTAGTGCGGACCGCTTAGTCGCCATAAATGGCGACCTGTCAAAACCGCGCTTGGGCATTAGCGCTAAAGATATGACCACACTAAAGGGGTCGGTTAAGCACTTTTATCATCTTGCAGCGATTTACGATCTAAAAGCTGATGCTGCAAGCCAAGAGATTGCCAATGTAGAGGGCACTAAAAATGCCATCGCCGCTGCTGAGGCAATGTCTGCCAAATGCTTCCACCTAGCAAGCTCAATTGCTGCCGCCGGTTTGTACCGAGGTACATTTAGAGAAGACATGTTCGAAGAGGCCAAAGGCCTTGATCATGCTTACTTCCGCACCAAGCACGTGTCAGAAGGACTGGTACGCAACGAGTGCAAAATACCTTACCGCATTTATCGCCCCGCGATGGTGGTGGGCGATTCTAAAACTGGCGAAATCGACAAAATCGACGGCCCGTATTATTTCTTTAAATTACTTCAAAAGTTGCGCAACCGTATTCCGCAGTGGGTGCCGCTGATTGGCGTAGAAGGCGGACAAATGAATATTGTCCCCGTTGACTACGTTGCTGATGCAATGGATTTCTTATCGCATAAAGCTGGGCTAGACGGCCGCTGTTTCCACTTGGTTAATCCTGAGTCGCAGCAAGTGGGCGAAGTACTCAATATTTTCTCACAAGCAGCACACGCGCCCCGCTTCGCGCTGCGTATTGATATGCGGATGTTTGCCTTCATCCCCGCTTCTATTCTTAACCTTTTAAAAGGACTGCCACCGGTTCGCCGAATCATAAACGCCATCTTAGCGGATTATCATATCCCGCAAGACGCCGTTAGCTTTATGAATATGCCGACTCGCTTTGACACCCGCGATACCCTCAAAGCCCTTAAGGGAAGTGGTATTTCACCACCAGCTTTAGAAGATTACGCGCACAAAATTTGGGATTACTGGGAGCGTAATCTCGACCCAGACTTATTTAAAGACCGCTCATTGCGCGGCAATGTAAAAGACAAAGTCATTGTGATTACCGGCGCCTCGTCAGGTATCGGTAAAGCCGCCGCGTTTAAACTTGCCAGTGCCGGCGCCAAGGTCGTTCTCGTTGCCCGATCACTCGAAAAATTAGAAGAAACCCAAAAGGAAATCGCTGACAAAGGCGGTACCAGCTACGCCTACAGCTGTGACGTGTCTGACTTGGAATCTTGCGATAAATTAGTCGCGACCTTGCTAGAAAATCATGGCAAAGTCGATGTGCTTGTTAACAATGCCGGACGTTCAATTCGTCGCTCACTTGAGTTAACCTTCGACCGCTTCCACGATTTTGAACGTACCATGCAGCTCAACTACTTTGGCGCAATTCGTTTAATTATGGGCTTGGCGCCGTCGATGCTAGAACGCAAAGCCGGTCATGTGATCAACATTTCTTCTATTGCCGTTATTGTTGGTACATCGCCACGCTTCTCTGCGTACGCGGCTTCAAAATCGGCGTTAGATGCATTTTCACGAGCCGCAGCAGCAGAGTTTTCTGACCGGAACATCGCCTTTACCACCATTAATATGCCACTAGTTAGAACGCCAATGATTGGGCCAACCTCAATCTACAACTCGGTGCCCACATTGTCGCCAGACGAAGCCGCAGATATGATCTGCGATGCCATTATTCGCAGACCAAAACGTATTGCGACTGGCCTTGGTATCACCATGCAAGTACTTAACGCCATTATGCCCAAAGCCGTAGAAATCATCATGAACACGGTTTTCCGCACCTTCCCAGACTCTTCTGCCGCCAAAGGGGACGGCGAGGAGAACAAAACTGAGGTATCTTCTGAGCAAATGGCGCTAGCTGCTGTACTCAAAGGTATCCACGTCTAAGTCTCGCGCACATTAGGTAACAAGAGGCCTTAGACCTCTTGTTACCTACCCTTCGAACACTCCTCTCGCTGTACTATTGATCAAAACTCAAAATTAACTGATTTCTATTGGCAGTAACTTAGTTTTGTCAGTTAGGATTAGTCCCTTCATAAAAATACGACACACTAAAAGTACCTAGGAGCACTTCATGGTCAGTATGATCGGCTTAGTTGGCGGCTTACTGTTGCTGACAACTCTCGCGTTACGCGGATGGAACCTGTTCATTGCCGCGCCCCTATGCGCACTCATTGTGGGTTTAAGCGGCGGCATCCCAGTGTTCCCCAACGATGGGCCGAACGCCTTCGTCACTACCTACATGAATGGCTTTGCAGGCTTTGTAGGCGCATGGTTTCTAATGTTTTTGCTGGGCAGCTTGTTCGGCAAATTCATGGAAGATACCGGTACCGCCGACAGTCTCGCCCGCTGGATTATTGGCAAAATAGGTATGAAGCACGCCGTTGCGGCGGTGGTTTTGGCGTGCGCGGTATTAACCTACGGTGGCGTCAGTGTTTATGTCGTCGCGTTTTCTGTTTACCCAATGGCCTTAGGCCTATTCAAAGACGCCAACCTACCACGGCGCTTTATTCCCGGCGCTCTCGCGTTTGGCTCTATCACCTTTACGATGACTACCGCCGGCTCGCCAGAAATCCAAAACTGGATTCCAGTTAAATTTTTGCACACCAGCCCCTACGCCGCGTGGGAAGTTAGCTTTATTGTGGCGATATTTATGGCCGTCTGCGGATTTTTCTGGATTAACCGAATGATTCGCAAGGCCGTTGCCAACGGCGAACACTTTGAGCATCGTGCAACTGACCCTGATATTCCAGAGCGGGATTATCCTAATCCAATCACCGGCTTACTACCGTTATTGGTTGTACTTGGTGTGTCGTTTTTCTTCCATGAGTCTCTACAGCAATATGCACTGATACTCGCCTTACTCAGTGGCTGTATATGTATCATAGTCATTAATTTCAAACACTTTCACAATATGAACAAGGCGATAAATGAAGGCACCACGGGTGCACTGATCGCCATAGGTAATACCGCCGCCGTGGTGGGATTCGGCACTATGGCAAAAGCGTCTCCTGCCTTTGCCGTTGCTGTAGATGCAATGACAGGCATTCCGGGTAATGAGCTAATCGGTGCCGCAATCGCTGTCACTACCATTGCCGGACTTACTGGCTCGGCATCTGGCGGTCTATCTATCGCATTGCCCGTATTGGGCCCGCACTATACTGACTTAGGTGTGAATCCAGATCAGCTCCACAGAATCTCATCCATAGCATCAGGTGCACTAGATTCACTGCCTCACAATGGGTATATCGTGACTACGGTAAGAGCAATTTGCGGTGAAACCCATAAGAGCGCGTATTGGCCCATCGCCGCCTTAACAATAGCGATCCCTACGGTAGGTTTAATCCTCGCAGTGACACTGATGCAGTTTTTTTAATCGATACAGAGAGGAGCTTGCTACCTCTATGAGTGAATCAAGCTTTAGAACTCGAAGCGTCTAATCACTTATAGAGAGGGTTGAGCAAAATTAGTGGATGCCGCTCATCCAGGCTAACAACAAGGCACCGGCCGAAATCGTCGACACCATAATCAGTAAAATACCAAGCAGCTTTAATGGTCGGTAAGGCTTGCGCTCAACATTGTTGTAACCCTGCTTTAAGTAGGCATCTACCTTGGCCTGATCTTCTGGGTACAATTTATTGTGTTCGTTTTCCATTATTCCACCACAAGCAATTAAAAATGGCATTACCTGCGCTTTATTCAGGCAATAAAAAAGGCGGCACCATTATCGCAAGTTGCCGCCTTATTCACCAGTTTTACCGTGGCTATACCAAATTAGGCAAATGCCTCCTCAGGAATATCCATCAAGCTGGCACTGCCGTTGCGGATTGACTCGCTCAAACCCTTTGCCTGCGGCAGTAATCGTTGAATAAAGAAGCGCGCCGTGTGCAGCTTGGCTTGCGAGAACGCTTCACCCTGCTGGCTTTCACCACTTAGCACGGTACGCGTCATCATTGCCCACATATAGGTGTAAAGCGTAAAGCCCATCACATGCAGAAATTCAACCGATGCCGCGCCAATGGCATTTGCATCACCGGCTTGCGCCTGCGCCAAAACAAACTCAGACAGCGATTCAAGATTATTAACCGCATCATTTAATGGCGTTAAAAACTCATCCATACCATTTACTGATGCCGCGGAGCCCGCAAATTCACGCATCTCTGCTATCAATATACTAAGGTTTTGCGCGCCATTGGCTGCAATTTTGCGACCCATTAAATCAAGCGCTTGAATGCCGTTGGTACCTTCGTAAATCTGGCTAATACGCACATCGCGCACTAACTGTTCCATACCCCATTCACGAATATAGCCATGGCCGCCAAATATTTGCTGGCCCGCTACCGTGCCTTCTAAACCTTTATCTGTAAGGAAAGCTTTAGCGATAGGCGTGAGTAACTCGACCATACCCTCGGCTTTAGCTTTAACCTCACCGCTGCCGAATTTAGACTCATCTAGCTGCTTACCCACATAGACGGCAAAGGCACGACCAGCCTCAACATACGCCTTTTGAGTTAATAACATACGGCGAACATCAGGGTGCACAATAATAGGATCAGCTGCGCCAGCACTATTAACCGGCCCAGACGGGGCACGACTTTGCAGACGCTCACGTGCGTATATTGAAGACCATTGGTAGGCGGCCTCTGCTGCGCTCAAACCTTGAATGCCCACCGACAGGCGCTCGTAGTTCATCATGGTAAACATACCCTGCAAACCACGATTAATCTCGCCAACAAGATAACCCTGCGCACCATCGAAATTCATTACGCAGGTTGCCGAGGCATTGATACCCATTTTGTGTTCTATGCTACCGCAGTGAACACCGTTGTTTTCACCGCTGCTACCATCTTCATTGACCTTCATTTTAGGGACAAGGAATAAGGAAATACCTTTGGAGCCAGCAGGCGCATCTGGCAATTTAGCTAACACCAAATGAATAATATTCTCAGTTAAATCTTGGTCACCACCAGTAATAAATATTTTAGTACCTGTGATACTGTAACTGCCATCCGCTAACGGCTCTGCTTTAGTACGAATCATACCGAGATCCGTACCCGCATGACTTTCCGTTAGGCACATGGCTCCAGCCCACTTACCAGAATACATATTGGGTAGATATTTAGTTTTAAGCTCATCAGTCGCATGACTGGCAATGGCCAAAGCCGCGCCGGACGTCAGTGTTAAATATAGGCCCATCGCAATGTTTGAGGAGTACAACATCTCTTCAAACAAGAGAACCAACATTTTCGGCATAGTCTGACCGCCGTACTCCGGCGCACCAGATAAACCACCCCAGCCGCCCTCGGCTAGTTGGCGAAATGCTTCAGGGTAACCTTTAGGCGTAGTAACAACACCATCTGTCCACTTCACCCCGTCTTCGTGCCCAGGCTGACTGAGTGGCGCAACCAAGGTTTCATTGATTTTTGCACCCTCTTCGAGGATGGCATCAGCAAGTTCTCGGTTTACATCTTCCATAGCAGGCATGGTTTGCCACAGGTTTTCAGCTTTAAAAACCTCGTGTAAAACAAACTGCATATCACGGAGGGGGGCTTTATATTCAGGCATGAGTTGCTCCTTTAAATCAGCACGACGGCCTATAGGCCGCCGTTAATCTACTCGACACAATATATTAAAACGCGAACGACTCTTCAGGCATCGCCATCACACTGTCTGCCCCATTAAGCATCGCGAGCTTATGAGATTCAGTGCGCGGCAAAATACGCTGGTAGTAGAACTGAGCGGTTTGGATTTTTGCTTTAAGGAAAGCATCATCGGCGTCACCGTCTAAGGCAATAGACGCCATGCGTGCCCACATAAAGGCCAGTGATACATAACCTGAGTACATCAAATAATCGACTGATGCAGCGCCAACTTCATCGGCATTACTCATGGCTTTTTCACCCAATTTACCGGTGATGTCGCCCCACTCTGCGTTCAGCGTTTGTAATTGCTCAACAAATGGCGCCATGCCAGGTTTGTCTTGCTGCTCTTTGCAGAATTGGTGAATAATTTTAGTAAACACCATTAACTGCTTACCACCGCTACCCATCACCTTACGACCAAGTAGATCTAATGCTTGAATACCTGTCGTGCCTTCATAGAGTGTAGAGATACGTAAATCGCGGACGATTTGCTCCATACCCCACTCAGAAATAAATCCATGACCACCAAACACCTGCATACCGTAGTTAGCAGACTCTAAACCAGTTTCAGTAACAAATGCCTTCGCAATTGGCGTGAGTAACTCAGAAAGTTCTTCGGCCTTATTGCGTTCTTCTTCATCACCTGAGAAATAGAAGGTATCGACAAGCTGCGCCACCCAATAGATAAACGCACGGCTACCCTCAGCAAAGGCCTTTTGGGTTAACAGCATGCGACGGACATCTGCATGAACAATCAACGGGTCAGCAGGACCATCAGGATTTTTTGGCCCGCTCAGTGAACGCATTTGCAAACGATCGCGCGCGTATGCCAAAGCACCTTGGAACGATGCTTCGCCTGCAGACAAGCCTTGCAAGGCAGTACCTAGGCGAGCCGAGTTCATCATGTGGAACATGGCATTAAGACCGCGATTTTCTTCGCCGACTAAAAAGCCTTTCGCGCTGTCAAAGTTCATCACACAAGTTGCTGATGCCTTGATACCCATCTTATGCTCGATACTGCCGCAGTGAACGCCATTACGCTCACCCACTTCGCCGTTTTCGTCAGGTAAGAATTTGGGCACTACAAATAATGAGATGCCTTTTGTACCAGCCGGCGCACCTTCTACACGAGCCAATACAAGATGGATGATATTTTCCATCATGTCGTGCTCGCCACCAGAAATGAATATCTTGGTACCGGTAACGTTATAGCTACCATCGGCATTCATATCCGCTTTCGTTCTTAGCAAGCCGAGATCGGAACCGCAATGCGACTCGGTTAAACACATTGTGCCGCCCCAAGTACCATCGGTCATTTTAGCCAGATAGGTTTCCTGCAACTCATCACTGGCATAAGCCTCAAGTAAGCGCGCGGCAGACTGTGACAAACCGGTATACATACCCCAAGCCCAACAGGCTGAACTCACCATCTCAGTTACAACTAAACCCAGCGAATTCGGCAAACCTTGGCCGCCAAATTGTGGATTAGCCGTCATGGAGGGCCAGCCACCTTCCGCAAACTGCTGGTAAGCTTCTTTAAAGCCTTCTGGCGTAGTCACGCCCGATTCTGACCAAGTACAACCCTGCTGGTCACCAATTTGATTTAAAGGTGACAAGACATTTTCTGAAAATTTGGCGCCTTCGGAAATAATGGCGTCCATCAAGTCTTCGCTTACCTCTTCACGGGTTGCAAGACTGGCAAAGTGTTTATCGCAATTAAGTACTTCTTTCAGCACAAAATTGATATCGCGAAGTGGCGCTGTATATTGCGGCATGACAATGACCTCATGAACAAGAATATCGCGGGCAGCTAAATACCCACCAATGTTGACAGTGACAACTATAGCGTTTTTATTACGTCTTGCAAGTTATTTTGGATTACGAGATTCTCAAAGCACCTCGAGCTTTATAACGTCCAACCTTATAAAAGCTAATAAAATCAAAATACTAGGAGCTCTGGGCAAAAAAAACCCCGGAATACCGGGGTTTTTAAATCAGCGATTACTCACCAGAATCCGCACTCAACCGCCACCGAACAAGCCAGCAAGTAAAGTTGCAAGGGAGGTTGGATCAGCTATCAAGCCAGAAATTGCATCGCTTACCGCAGTGGGGTCAGCCAAATCGGTTAACGTTCCTAACAATGCTGCCTGATCACCTAAGGGGAGATCTGACAGAAGTGCAATGAACTCTTCTGGGTTGGGCGTACCCTCTCCGCCACCAGCCAAACCACCAAGAATAGCAAGTAGTTCTTCGGGGCCTGGGGTGCCTTCACCGCCACCGGCCAAACCAGTCAAAATCGCAATCAGCTCTTCTGGACCAGGGGTGCCTTCACCGCCACCGGCCAAGCCAGTCAAAATTGCAATCAGCTCTTCTGGACCAGGGGTACCTTCACCGCCACCGGCCAAACCAGTCAAAATTGCAATCAGCTCTTCCGGACCTGGGGTACCTTCACCGCCACCGGCCAAACCAGTCAAAATCGCAATCAGCTCTTCTGGGCCAGGAGTACCTTCTCCGCCACCAGCTAAACCAGTCAGAATTGCAAGCAACTCTTCAGGGCCAGGGGTGCCTTCTCCGCCACCAGCCAAATCAGTCAGAATCGCAAGCAATTCTTCAGGGCCAGGTGTACCTTCATCGCCGCCGGCCAAACCAGTTAATAAAGCGATGAAATCCTGTACTTGTTCCGGAGTTTGCTCAGTAAACATCGCAAACAGGGCCTCAAGCTGCTCTTGACTTGGCTCTTCGCCCAGCGCATCTAACAATACTTGAAGCTCTTCAGGTGCGTTCTCTGACAACATTGTAATAACGCCGGCTACCGCATCGGGATCAGCAATCGTTTCGAACAAATCCTGCAACTGCGCCGCGGGATCACTGCTACCGTTTCCTGGCACCGCTGGATCAATCGCATCAGCAGGTGCAGCAGCCACACAGGTTTCATACACTTTCACTGCTTCAGTTAAATCAACGGTTAGCAGTTGTGCATCGATCACCAGCTCTATGCGGTCGTAATCATTGGGAGCAATGAACCCCAGCAGATACTTAGTTTCGCTATTTGACGCAGTAGGATCAGGGAAGCTAAATGCACCTGGATCAAATGTCGAAGCTGGATCAGAAGGATCGAATGCTGGGAACAAGGCATCATTGGAGCGAATCAAACCTTGTCCAAGCAACGAAATCTCAGTGTTTTCACCAATACCAGCACCACCATTCTGGACACCATTCAAGTAAGTTTTAACGCTAATCCGACGCGTAATACTCAGATCAACCGTACCGTTGGGAATACTGATAATGAAGCCCGCAACCTGACCCGCAGGAATTGCAGCGGGCATAGTCACTTGTAAAGTTTGCGAACCCGTTACACCTAGGCCGCCATCCCCGAGCAAAGAATCAAGTAAACCAACATCGTAATTAATTATGGCAAATGATCCTAAATCGAGATCTATCGCATTATCTGGCGATACCACTGAACAACCGTCCAACAAGGGAGCGGTTAAATTAGTTAGTCCGCAAACAAGACCTGTTTCAGGTGCTGCAACGCTAGAGCCAGCAGGCGCGCCAGCAGTACATGCAAAGTTTTCTGCAATTGCGGCTACGTTACACGCTACCGCATTGCCGCTAGCGTCTACTTCCTGACCGGGGTTAGGCAATGGGCAATTGTCAGTGCCGTTAGGAACGGTATCACCATCGATATCGTCATCACAAACATCGCCAATATCATCACCGTCGAAATCAGCTTGATCGGTATTTGCAACAGTAGGGCAATTATCAACATCGTCTAAAACGTTATCGGCATCGTTGTCAGCTTCACAAGCATCGCCCACACCATTATTGCCGGCGTCGTCCTGATCCAAGTTTGGCACTAAAGGGCAATTATCGAAGTCGTCAAGTACGCCATCGCCGTCATCATCGATATCGCAGGCATCACCCTCACCGTCACCATTGGTATCAACCTGACTTGTATTGGCAACCAATGGGCAATTGTCCGCATTATCGACCAAACCATCGGTATCGGTATCATCACAAGCGTCGCCAATACCATTTACAGTAACGGTATCTGCTTGGTCAACGTTGGGGGTGTTCGGACAGTTGTCATTTACATCAGCAATTGAATCGCCATCGGTATCAATCTGGCAAGCATCACCAATCCCATCAAGATCAGAATCGGTTTGATCGGCATTTACGACCAGCGGACAGTTATCCAGTGGCTCTCCAGCTGCGTTTTTATCGTCAACGCCATCGCCATCGACATCTGCATCACAAACATCGCCTTTGCCATCGGCATCCAAGTCTTGCTGACCGGAGTTTGCGTTAACACGGCAATTATCGACAGTATCTAGAACACCATCAGCGTCAGAGTCATCACAGGCATCGCCAATGCCATCTCCATCAACATCAGCCTGATTCGTGTTGGCAACAAATGGGCAATTATCAACGCTGTTTAGTACACCATCGCTATCCGCGTCTGCTTCGCACGCGTCGCCGGTACCGTCGCTATCAGAATCCAACTGATTTTGATTAGCCACTAGCGGACAGTTGTCTGCACCATCTAGAACCGTATCATTGTCATCGTCATTATCGCAGACATCACCTAAACCATCGTTGTCGGTGTCTACTTGGCCAGCATTTGAGATTGTTGGGCAGTTGTCTACTACATCAAAAACACCATCCGAATCGGTGTCCTCACAAGCATCACCGATCCCATCAGTGTCAGTATCTTCTTGACTAAGGTTAGGTATTAAGGGGCAATTATCTACCGTATTTAGAACACCGTCGCCGTCAGAGTCGCCCTGACAAACATCGCCGACACCATCACTATCGGCATCTTCTTGACCCGGGTTAGATACGAGTGGGCAGTTATCTACGCCATCGTTTTTGCCGTCGTTGTCGTCGTCAATATCACAGGCATCACCAAGACCATCAGAATCAGTGTCGCGCTGATTGACATTCGATATCGCTGGGCAATTATCGACATTATCCAAGATCGAGTCGTTATCGCTATCGTCGCAGGCATCGCCAACACTATTGTTAGGCGTAATCGCATTCTCTTGAAGGGGATTTACTATGAGCGGGCAATTATCGACCCCATCTAATATGCCATCACCGTCATTGTCAGGGTCACACACATCGCCCTGACCGTTCGAATCTGTATCACGCTGATCAACATTTGGAGTGTTGGGGCAATTATCAATCGTATCCGCAATACCATCGCCATCAGTATCTTCGTCGCAGGCATCACCCCGCGAGTCACCGTCAGAATCTAGCTGACCTGGATTCGCCACGTTAGGGCAATTATCGACAGTATCTAAAATACCGTCACCATCGCTATCGGTTTGGGTAGCTGGCGGATTGCCCCCCCCAGACTTTCCGTCGTTGGCTGACTTACACGCGGTTAACTGGAACGACGTGGCCATTACTATCAGCAATGCCACAACTAACTTCTGCAAATGCATGCCCTGCTCCTTCAAGCGATTTTATTAATTACCGAGTAGTTAAACGAAACTCAACTCGTCGATTTGTTGCCCGCCCAGTTGGCGTATCATTACTAGCTATTGGTGATATTTCGCCATAGCCCTTCGCGACTAAGCGGTATGACGCAATACCATTACCAACCAAAAATTGTTTCACAGACGCTGCGCGCTGCTGTGACAGGCTCAGATTATAGGTATCTGCGCCAACGCTATCGGTGTGCCCTGCAATTTCAACATTTACGTTGTTTTGACTTTCTAGAAACGACACAGCCGACATCAAAGTGTTTTTACCAAACGGGGTAAGTTGGGCCGAGCCGGTTTCAAAAGTAATGTTGGCAATATTGATGACTTGCTGTTCAATCACACAACCGCGACCGTCTACACGCGCTCCTGGCAGGGTGTTCGGACATTCATCGTACTGATCTACAACACGGTCACCGTCAGTATCTACCGGCTGAACCTGAACCTGCTTATATATGACCTTTTCTACAACGACTTCCTTTTTCTGCTGAACCGTGCCTAAGGCAATCTCTAAACCCAAACCAAAACGCACATCGCTGCGTCCATCGAGGTAATCATCCTGAACATAACGCGCCTCACCGCGGTAACGCAGCCATTGCAAGTCGAAGAGACGGCCGACAAAGCCAACACCCACATTCCAATAAAATGAATCTTCATCTAGTGCATCTGGAACAACGTCATTTTCTGCACCACCAATCCCTGCCAATACAAAGGGTGTGAACTGCTCCCTATTACCGAATCCGTACTGGAGATCTAAGCCACCGCCAGACTGGTAAAAATCACTGCCATTGTTATCGCCAGTTTCAAAGGTATTGTCAAAATACACACCTTCAATGTAGAGGCGCTCGGTTAACGGGTAACCAAATCCGAGCTGCCAACCGTTATTTGTAGAGTCAACATTTCGATCAGAATCGGTGTTTGTGGCCGTGCCCAAGGCATAGATATGCGGATATACCGAGTCTTCCGCTGCAAAAACAGAGGCGGAAGTACCGGCAATCAGACAAACAAACAAAAATGAAATAGTAAGACCAATGTCTCTATACATCCCTAAACCTCTTTATTGTTGCTACTTTTCCGTGTCGCAGTATTGGTTATTCAAGGCGTCAACCAAGGTAAGTACAATCACTTATTGAGCTTACATTTAGTTCCAGAGTATTACTTAAATTTAACCTCCTGTTAATGGCGAATGATAAAAATTCCGCATTTGTTACTAATTCGACCGAAAAAAACCTCTTCGCTGGCTATATTTTGAGCAACCAATGCGTAGCCTGATATGCAAAGAACACAAAACATCGCAATTTTAGACATATATAAGCAAACAGCAGGATTCAAACCGGTCGCAGCTAACAAAAATAGTTATAGCACTTAAGGCACAAAGGCACACAAGATTCGCGAATAATTCAGACAACGATCACAAAAAAGCAATATTTAGCTTAGCCCCGACTGTGTCGGCGCTTCGTTCATGTTCGGGCAGGTAAGGCACTACACCAAGGCAAGGAGCCGCCAACATTGCGTTTAGCGACGATAGGTTTTCATCAAAACAGGCCATGTCGGGGTCAATTCGGTTTGCCACCCAACCCGCAAGACGCAAGCCATCAGCGCGAATGGCCTCGGCAGTAAGTAAAGCATGATTAATACAGCCTAATTTCATACCCACAACTAGAATAACCGGCGCCTGTAATTCAATGGCTAAGGCCGACAGTAATTCCTGACGATTTAATGGTACCCGCCAGCCACCAGCGCCCTCCACCAAAACAAAGTCTGCGGGCTGCATCATGGCGCCACGGCATAATCCCGCAAGCTGCGCCGCGCTAATGCGCTTACCGACTTGCTCCGCGGCAATATGCGGCGCGATTGGCGGTTCCAGTAAAACTGGGTTCACTTGTTGGTAAGGTAGTTTTTCGGTCATTGCCGCCATTAACATGACCGCATCTTGATTTCGCAATCCGTCAGCAGTGCGTTCAGCACCCGCTGCGATAGGCTTTATTGCCAGCGTTCGCAAGCCTTGTGCTTCAGCCGCTTTAAGCAGGCCACAAGCAACCAAGGTTTTTCCGACATCGGTATCGGTACCTGCAATGAAGTAATGTCGGCTACTCAACATAAATGAAGTCCATCATACAAATTAATATTATTTTCCAGTAACACCAAGAATTAGTCATGCCAAACAAAGGCGCAGAGTAGCTACTCCTGTTTTTCACACCGCAAATACCAGACCTGATAGGTCGCTGGCAACAAACCATCTTGCCTTCTAAATTGCTCATATGCGGCGGCCAATGCCTTAATCCGCCCACGACTAGTCAGCCCTTCTGGGCGGCCGCTATTCACATTGTGAGCGCCAATATTTTTCAGTTCGCGAGTTAATTCAGGTAAGCGCTCGTACTCCATAACTTCCCGCGCCTCTTGCCACACTTCAACTTTGAGACCTGAATATTGAATCGCAGCCTGTATTGCTGATTGCGGAGCAAATTCATTCACATGCGCATATTCATCAACCTGCCGCCATGCTTCACGCAATTCATATAGGGTATCGGGCCCCAGAGTGGCGATAACTGCCGTGCCACCAGGTTTTAGCACCCTTTCGATTTCAGCATATACAGCAGGTAAATTTTCACACCACTGTAAAGCCAAGCTCGAAAATATTTGCCCCACGCTATTATCTGCCAAGGGCAGATCCTCAGCGTCACCGCAAACCCAACCGTCTACTATATTGATGTGGTGATCTTTCGCATAAGCCAGCATGCCTGGAGCGAGATCCACCGCAAGCAGCCGTCCATCACCCACAGATTGTCGTAAGGCTGACAAGCTATAGCCTGTTCCGCAACCCAAATCCATTAGCGGCAAGTTCAGCGAGCGGGGTAAAAATGTCAGTAAGCGATCTGCAATCCGCCGCTGAAGCATGGCTGCACCATCGTAACTAGACGCCGCTCGACTGAACGACCGGCCCACATCAGTTTTATCTAGTAAATAAGGTCTAGCGTCGCCAAATAGCTGCTGTGACTGAGCAAACTCTGTGACAGTGGCGACAAATTCTTGCGGCGCCGACAAAAATGGCAAATGACCGCAGCCAGCCATAACCTTGCGCTTATGATCAGGATAGTTGGCGGCAAACAGCTCAGCGGCTTGGACTGGAACGAGTGCATCCTCTGCGCCAAAAATATGTATTACTGGGCACACCACTTTAGCCAAAGAGCGGCGATTATCTATGCGCTCTAAGCACCCCAACCCCGTTATCAGCGCTACCGAGCCTGCAGATACATTTTGATTATTTAATATAGTCCGCACGTCGCTCGCACGTTGGTCACCATGTAACTGCAACAAACCAAATCGACGTAGACCTTTAGCGGCATTGTTTTCAATTGACGCATAAAACATAGCGAAGTCGCGCTGCGACATTGCCGCAGGCCAATGCGCATTTTCAACAAATACCGCATTGGTCGCGACAGTAATCAAGCCGCTCACTCGCTCAGGATGTTCTGCCGCAAGCGCGGTAGCCAGCATGCCTCCCAATGACCATCCGCAATAAATGGCAGATTCAGGAAGCACAGGTAAAAGTTGCTGGATCGCGTCTGCGGCATTAACACCAACATCGCAAGCCACGCTGCGGCCGAAGCCGGGAAGGTCAATCAGGGTAATATGAAAATAACGGCGCAAAGCCGGAATTAAACTTCGCCAAATTTCTGAGTCGCTAGCCCAACCATGAAGCAACACCAATTCTGCAGCGTCACTTCGATAAGCCGCCAAATGCTCGCGATAAATAACCGTCATAATTGCGGCAGCGCAACACGTAGTTCAGCAGGGACAACCTTATGCAGCGCAGCAAGCAAAGCATCAATATCTGCCGTTGAATGCGCTGCAGTTATGGTAATACGAAGACGAGATTGCCCAGCCGCTACCGTCGGTGGACGGATTGCCGAGACCAAAACCCCCTCGGCCTCCAAGCCCGCGCTAATCGCCATTGCCAACGACTCATCGCCCACTAGTAAAGGCTGAATCGCAGTGTCTGACGGCATTAAAGGCAATGCTATTTGTGCAGCGCCCGATTTAAATCGTTTAATCAACGCGCGTAAATGATCGCGGCGCCAAGACTCAGAACGCAGTAACTCTAAGCTAGCTAAACTGGCCGCTGCCACCGCAGGTGGCATCGCTGTTGTGTAGATATAAGGCCGAGCAAATTGAATAAGGCTTTCAATCAACACCTCACTGCCCGCGACAAAGGCGCCAAAACTACCGATGCCCTTACCCAAGGTGCCCATCAATATCGGCAACCGCTCTTGATCTAGCCCGAAAAATTCGCCACTTCCGGCGCCGCTTTGGCCTAATACTCCAAAGCCGTGAGCATCGTCAGCCATCAAATACGCATCGTATTTTTTAGCCAAAGCTGCTAATTCAGGCAGGGGCGCCATATCACCGTCCATACTAAAAACCGCGTCCACCACAATCAAACGCTGGCCCTCGTCAGGCAGTTTTTGTAGGCGACGCTCAAGATCGTTTAAATCATTATGATGAAAACGTTGGAATTTCGCCCCACTCAACAAGCCCGCATCGAGTAATGAGGCATGATTTAAGCGGTCTTCTAAAATATGATCGCCCTTACCCACCAGCGCGGTAACGGTGCCAAGATTGGCCATATAGCCCGTGGAAAATAGTATGGCGCGGTCTCGACCAGTAATCTCGGCAAGACCCTCCTCTAGCTGGTGATGCAGGGCAGAATGACCACACACCAAATGCGAGGCCCCTCCGCCAACGCCATATTGCTGAGCAGCATTCTGCATCGCGGCAATAAGCTGCGGATGATTTGCCAAACCGAGGTAGTCATTACTGCAGAACAATAAGAATTCGCGCCCATCAACAACAACCCTCGGACCCTGTGCGGTTTCCAGCACGCGGCGCTTGCGATAACGGGATTGTTGGCGGCGCTCTGCTAGCCGGCGCTGCAGAGCTTCAGTCATCATGATGAATCAACCGTAGCGGCTTAGGCCGTTGCGTCGTAAAAGAAGCGGTCGTTCTTAGCCTGCTCAACTGCGCCTAACAAGGCATCGCTTTGCGCTTCGTCGTCATGGTCAACATGACGCTCTTCTGGTTTTATTCCCAAGCGGCCAAATAATTCCAAATCTTTATTGGCTTTTGGGTTTGGCGTGGTCAGTAGCTTCTCGCCGTAGAAAATCGAATTTGCACCAGCAAAATAAGCCAAGGCATGCATTTCTTCGTTCATCGACTCGCGACCTGCCGACAAACGCACATGGGATTTCGGCATAATAATCCGCGCTACCGCGATCGTCCGAATAAAATCAAAGGGGTCTAAGTCAGCGACATTTGCCATCGGTGTGCCTTCGACTTTCACCAGCATATTGATCGGAACGCTCTCTGGCTGCACAGGTAAATTCGCCAACTGCAACAGCAGACCGGCACGATCTTTAATCGACTCGCCCATACCCACAATGCCACCGCTGCAGACTTTAATGCCGGCGTCACGAACATTACCCAAAGTCCCCAGACGATCTTGGTAGGTGCGTGTGGTAATAATCTCGCCATAAAACTCCGGCGAAGTGTCTAAATTATGGTTGTAATAGTCTAAACCTGCCTCGGCAAGTTCAGATGCCTGCTCACCCGTTAACATGCCCAAAGTCATGCAGGTCTCTAGCCCCATTTCTTTTACGCCCCGCACCATCGCGGTCACGTAGGGCATATCCTTTTTCTTAGGTGAGCGCCACGCGGCACCCATACAAAAACGAGTTGTGCCCGAAGCCTTCGCAGCGCGCGCTTCGGCAAGCACTTTCTCAACTTCCATTAGCTTTTCTTTTTCAAGCCCGGTGTCATAACGGTTGCTTTGCGGGCAGTACTTGCAGTCTTCAGGACAGGCGCCAGTTTTAATAGACAGCAAGGTGCTTACTTGAACCGCATTGGGGTCAAAATTAGCGCGGTGAACTGTTTGCGCTTGAAACAACAAATCATTAAATGGCAGGGCGAATAAAGCCTGAACTTCTTTGCTAGTCCAGTCTGTGCGAATTGTCGTTAAAGCGGCGGTAGTCATGATAAAGTCCAACGTGAAATTTGCAGTGTTTCAAGACCACAATGATAAAGGCTTATCGCAAGCTGTCAACCAGCAAGGATGCTCATGGTTAACAGGTTTAATGTACACAGTGCCCACAAACTAAGCTATCAGTTTGCTCCGGGGCGCTGTATTTTATGCCAAAGCCCCAGCCTACGGGACTTAGACTTATGCTTAGGCTGCGAAAATGAGCTGCCATGGCTAAGCAGCCGCTGTGCACGTTGCGCGCTGCCATTACCACAAAACCACGACCAAACTCACTGCGGACAATGCCTGCGCAAACCGCCAGCCTTTAGTCACTGCATCACCGCCTTGCGCTACGATTTCCCGGTCGACCGCCTCATTGCCGGTTTTAAACACCAGAAGAAACTCAATTACGGCGCTGTCTTAGCCGCGCTCTGGTTGAGCCGTTGCCAAAGCCAACTCGACACACTACCAGACCAATTAATACCTGTGCCGATGCACTGGCGGCGTCGAATTCTGCGCGGCTTCAATCAATCTCTTCTATTGGCCAAGGACTTTAGTAACACCCTTGGCATTCCCGTTAACCACGCCATTAACCACCCCCGCGCCAGCCACTCACAACAAGGTTTAAGTGCTGCTGCGCGCCGTAAAAATTTGCAGCAAGCCTTTGCGTTTGTAAAAGGCGCTGACGTTAAAGGCAAACACCTTGCGGTGATCGACGATGTGGTTACAACGACCGCGACAGCCAACACCTTGGCCGCTATACTGGCGCGCAACGGCGCTGCCCGTGTAGATATTTGGTGTCTAGCCCGCACCCCTTAAAGCAATATAGTTTTTATGGAGGACACTTTAATGCTCAGTCACCGCGCCCTCCACCCTAGCTTGCGAGTCTTTACATGAGCCATAACGACTGGCTCGCCATTACGCTAACCCTCAAGCTAGCCGGCTTAACCACCCTTATTTTATTACTTATTGGCACACCACTCGCGTGGTGGCTGGCCCATACCCGCATCCGTATCAAACCTATTTTAGAGGCGGTCATTGCGCTGCCACTGGTTTTACCACCCACCGTGCTGGGATTTTATTTACTCATCGCCTTTGCGCCCAACTCTGGCATTGCCCAACTCTGGCAATTCCTCACCGGCGGCACCTTGGCTTTCAGTTTTAGCGCGCTGGTTATCGCCTCGGTACTGTATTCACTGCCTTTTGTGGTGCAGCCCTTACAAAGTGGTTTTCAGCAACTGCCCAAACCCTTAATAGACACCGCCGCCAGCCTTGGCGCTGGCCCCATCGACCGATTTTTTAGTGTGATTTTGCCGCTGTGTCGCAGCAACTTTCTGGTAGCCAGCACTCTCGGCTTTGCCCACACCGTGGGTGAATTCGGGGTAGTGCTAATGATCGGCGGCAATATACCAGGCCAAACCCAAGTACTCTCTATCGCGCTGTACGAGCGTGTAGAGTCATTACAATATGAGACCGCACATTGGATGGCCGGCGGCCTTATCGCCTTTTCGCTTCTGGTTCTCAGCATCGTATATTTAGTCAACAATTACCGCGGTCTCACCTCGCTGGCACACAATAGCGAGACCGCCAAATGAGCCTGCTCATATCGCTACACCTGCAACGTGGTCAGTTCAACCTCGATATTGACACCGCATTACCCACCAGCGGCATCACCGCAATTTGTGGGCCCAGCGGCAGCGGCAAAACCACCTTACTCCGCTGTATTGCCGGTCTCGATACCGCCCCCAATGGCATGGTGCAATTTAGCGGACAAGACTGGCAAACCGAGCGCGCCATGCTTAAAACCGAACAGCGCGGCATTGGCCTAGTTTTTCAAGACGCCCAGCTATTTCCGCACCTCACCGTGGCGGGCAATCTCGATTATGCTCGCAAACGCCAATTCAATACCGCAGGTCCGTCCACTGCCGAGGTTTGCGACTGGCTGCACATCACGCCATTGCTAAACCGTGCGGTGGACAAACTTTCTGGTGGTGAATGCAAGCGCGTTGCCATCGCCCGCGCCCTGCTTCGCCACCCGCAATTACTGCTGATGGACGAACCCTTGGCGGGATTACACGACCATGCCAGAGAGCAAATGCTGGATGTGTTACAAACCCTGCCCAAGCACTTAGATATTCCCGTGTTATACGTCAGTCATAGTTTTCATGAAATTAGCCGGCTTGC
Source organism: Zhongshania sp. (assembly GCA_018066965.1). Taxonomy (GTDB): domain Bacteria; phylum Pseudomonadota; class Gammaproteobacteria; order Pseudomonadales; family Spongiibacteraceae; genus Spongiibacter. The sequence continues at coordinate 33,760 of JAGPVP010000083.1, forward strand.
CGACCATGTGCTTTTATTAGACAAAGGTCAGCTCATTGCCGAGGGCGATCTAATTAGTTTAAGCACTCGCTTAGACCTTCCCATCAGCCATCAGCAAGGGGCCGGCGCGGTACTCACCGCGCAGTTGCGCGAACACGACCCGGAGTATCAGCTCAGCACCTTATCGATAGACCGCCAGCACCAACTCAGCATCAAGCAAATTGCCGCCGACCACGGCCAAACCGTGCGGCTATTTGTGGCCGCAAGAGATGTCAGTATCTGTCTAGACGCCCCTACGCAAAGCAGCATATTGAATATATTGCCGTGCACAATCGATACCATAGAACAGCAGTCACCGGCATCTTTAGCCGCCCAGCTTACCATTCGTCTTAAGCTTAATGAGCAATATTTATTAGCGCACATTACCCGTAAATCCTGCGACCGCTTACTACTTCAAGAAGGCCAACAGGTCTTTGCGCAGATTAAAACCGTCGCCTTAATCAACGAATACGGGCTTACACCATGACTAGTATGGAACAAACAGATTTCGCCAACCTTACCCCAGATCGAGTTATTGACGCGGTTGAAAGCCTTGGCTACGTCAGCGACTTACGGGTTTTTGCACTTAACAGTTACGAAAATCGTGTTTATCAATTTGGGTTAGAAGAACAAGCGCCAATAGTGGTTAAGTTCTATCGCCCGGAGCGCTGGAGCGACGAGCAAATACTAGAAGAACACCAATTTACACAGCAGCTTGCAGATACCGATATTGCCGTTATTCCGCCTTGGCGAAATACCGCCGGCGACAGCCTGTTTCATTTTGAAGGCTACCGCTTTGCACTCTACCCACGCCGCGGCGGGCATGCACCGGCGCTGGACGACATGGACAACCTCTTCCAGTTAGGCCGCCTATTTGGCCGCCTACATTTGGTGGGCGCTAGCGCCGAATATAAATTTCGGCCCAAATTAGATGTGGCAAGTTTTGGTGATGACAGCCGCCGCGACATCTTGGCCGATGTGATTCCCGCTAGCCTGCGGGAGTCCTATTCGACGATCAGCGAAGATCTTCTCCATCGTGTACGGCAACGCTTTACCGAGATAAACCCGACCTATATTCGCAGTCACGGCGACGGCCATGTGGGTAATATTCTGTCGCGCAATGATGAAACGTGGCTGGTGGACTTTGACGACAGTCGCATGACCCCGGCCATTCAAGATTTATGGATGTTCCTCTCTGGCGAGCCGGACGCGCAGCAACGTGCCATTATGGAGTTAGTGGAAGGCTATCAAGAGTTTTACGACTTTAACCCCCGCGAACTAGGGCTAATTGAAGCCCTGCGCAGCCTAAGAATTATGCACCACGCCGCTTGGCTAGCGCGTCGCTGGCAAGACCCCGCCTTTCCCAAAGCCTTCCCCTGGTTTAATACCGAACGCTACTGGGGCGAGCACATTTTGCAATTACGAGAGCAACTCGCGTTAATGCAAGAACCGCCACTGCGCATGCCCTACTAGCGCAAAACTCGCGCGCCCGTCACGTGTAAACACTCAAACAGCGACTATCTGTAGCTATGATCTAGCGCCAGTGTTTACACGTATAACATCAACTGCTATTTTGTGAGTTCACAGATAACAGCAAGCGTTAGACCATCAATTATCAACGACGCTAACCATCACAATAAACATGCAGAACAAACCTGCATAAAATGTAAGCCACAATAAACCAGCCCACTGCCGCGACAATATTAAGCGCAGCGCTACGTGGTTAAACATAATAAAAACCGCTCTAACAAGAGCGCAGGAGCCAGAATGTTTACCATCCGCGTGAACGGTATTGCACATACCGTCGATGCCAGCGAAGACAAACCTTTACTATGGGTACTCAGAGAAAATCTTAAACTCACCGGCACTAAATACGGTTGCGGCCAAGCGCTGTGTGGCGCCTGCACCGTGCATATCGACGGCCAACCTACCCGCTCCTGTGTAATGCCCATCAGCGCCGTTGGCGAAAAACAAGTTCGCACCATTGAAGACATCGGCAACGAACATATTGGCAGCCTAGTCCAGCAGACCTGGCAAACCCTAAATATCCCCCAATGTGGCTACTGCCAGTCTGGGCAAATTATGGCCGCAACGGCGCTACTAAAAGATAACGCCTCACCCAACGACCAAGATATTGATAAAGCCATGTCTGGCAATATCTGTCGCTGCGGCACCTACCCACGCATACGCAAGGCCATTCATAAAATTGCCACCGAACAACTATAGGGGTTGCCGCAATGACTGATTTCAAAAACCTATCGCGTCGCCATTTTATTCGCGTTAGCGTCATGGCCGGCGGCGGGCTACTAGTCTCGTGCGGTGGTGGTTCCAGCTCATCTGGCGGCAACACTAGCGGCAATCCACCTACCGAGAATGGCGGATCGCCAGTCACCCCTGCAGAAGCCTTTCAAGTCGGTCAGTTCATGCGCATCAGCACTGACAACAAAATTACCGTTCTAGTCGGCGCCGCAGAACTTGGCCAAGGCGCACTGACCGCCATCCCCATGATTGTCGCCGAAGAGCTCGACGCCGACTGGAGCCAAGTCAACGCAGAACTATCTCCCGTTGCCGCTACCTTCAACAATCCTTACTTTCAAAGCCTGCTGCAATTTACCGTCGCCAGCTCTGCCGTTCGCGGTTACTTTGAAGGCCAGCGCAGTGTCGGCGCCGCAGTTCGGCAAATGCTAATCAACGCCGCCGCCAAACTATGGAACGTTCAAGCAAATACTTTGCGCACCGAAGCCAGCTACGTGATTGACGATATTGGCGGACGCCGCGCAAGTTATGGCGAACTCTCTAGCGCGGCAGCAGAAGAAGCCGTCCCCAATAATCCACCACTGAAAGATCCCGCAAACTACCGCATCATTGGCACCTCGCCGCAGCGCTTAGACGCCGCTGACAAAACCGACGGTAGCTTTAAATACGGCATGGATGTTGATATCCCCAATATGCTCACCGCCGTGATTGCCAGACCACCCAGATTCAATGGCCAAGCCCTTAATGTCGATGACAATGCCGCCCTCGCCGTTCCCGGTGTTCGCAGCGTTCACACCATTCTCGGCGGTGTCGCCGTTGTTGCTGATGACTTTTGGGCGGCGGATAAAGGCCGCAAAGCCCTCATTGTTCAATGGAACGAGTTGCTTGCGGGCCGTACAGATTCAGACCTTCAGCGCAGCGCCTACAATCTAAGATTAAATCTACCCGGCCTGCCCATTAGGGTCGATGGCTTGCCACTTCTTGCCCAAACCTTAGCCAGCGAAACCCTCAGTGCAGACTACTATTTTCCCTTCATGGCCCACGCCGCGATGGAGCCGCTAAACGTTGTAGTCGACTATGACGGTAGCAGCGCCGAAATATGGACTGGCACTCAATCCGCCACTTTAGACAAAATCTTTGCAGGCCTCATACTTGGCCTATTGCCAAACCAAATCACCTTTCATTCCATGCCCTCCGGTGGTGGTTTTGGTCGTAGGGGTAATCCCCTCGCCGATTTTGTACGCGATGCCTGTGCCGTGGCCAAGGTATTGAGGCAACCAGTGAAAGTGATCTGGACGCGAGAAGACGATATGAAAGGCGGTTTTTACCGGCCCGCTGCCGCCGTTAGAGTTTCGGCGTCTATCGATAACGCGAATAATATTAGCGCGTGGACCCACCGCTCAGTCACCCAAGATGTCACCGCATTACTGTATGCAGAAAACCTTTTGGACAGCCTCGCAGAATTCAAACTACCACCACTCAAAGAACTCACCGACTTTGAAACCGGCATGCCCTATAAAATCGACAATGTCTTGATGGACGCCCACCTCACCGTCAACCTTGCCATGCCGGCGCTGTGGATGCGCTCAGTCAACAAGTTCTCAGACGTTTTCGCCCAAGAAACATTTATCGACGAACTCGCCATGAAAGTCGGCAAAAATCCCTATAATTTCCGCCGCGATCTGCTCTCAGAAAAACCACGTCACCGCGCGGTATTAGATGCTGTTGCCGACGCCGCCGGTTGGGGCTTTAGTAATAGCGGAATAAGCCAGGGCATCGCCGTTATGGGCCACTGGAATAGTTTTGTCGCCCAAGTCGTTGAAGTCTCTGTTTCGGCGAACCGAGAACTCACGGTTCACCGTGTCGTCAGCGCCGTCGATTGCGGCACCGCAGTTAATCCAGACTTGGTAATAGCACAGGTCGAATCGGCCATTATTTTCGCGCTTTCAAGCATTCTATTTGGTGAGATTTTGCTAGAAGACGGCGTCGTTCAACAAAGCAATTTTGACGATTACCCCGTGTTGCGCATGCATCAAACACCCGTGATTGAAACCGTCATAGTGAACAGCGAAAACCCGGTCGGCGGGGTCGGTGAACTGGGCGTGCCCTGCGTAGGTCCAGCACTGGCCAATGCCATTTTCGGTGCCATCGGTGAGCGTATTCGCGAACTGCCACTCACCCGTAGCAATTTTAAAATCGCCTAATCAGGGAGCTGACTATGACACCAACAATCGCACCTACCGCTCGCCTGATATTCGCCCTCGCACTACTAGCCACTGTGAGCCTGACAACAAACAGTGCACTCGCGCAATCCGCCTTATTTCAGCCGCTGTATGAGGTGTTAACACACCCGCGCTGCATGAACTGTCATACCGTTACCGACTTTCCCCGCCAAGGTGACGACCGGCGCCGCCACGCACAATTAGTGGTTAGAGGCACTGAAAATCAAGGCGCTCCGACCCTGCAGTGCGCTGCTTGCCATCAAGACCAAAATGTCGCGGACGACGCCGTGCCTGGCGCACCGCACTGGGGGCTAGCGCCACTGAGTATGGGTTGGGAGGGCTTAAACGCCAACCAACTTTGTCAGGCATTAAAGGACACCAGCAAAAATGGCAATCGCAGTCTTGCAGACCTATTCAAACATATGAGTGAGGACGAACTAGTACTGTGGGGATGGACGCCAGGTGGTAATCGCACCACGCCGCCACTCAGCCAGCCTGACTTTGTAGAAGCCTTAAAAGCGTGGGTCGATGCCGGTGGGCCCTGCTAATTTTCGCGCAACGCCAACTGACTGACCGACACTACAAACACCGAAGCGGAAGTATTCAGTGCTAGTAAGTCGGTATTTTTGAGGGTGGTTTGTAAGAAAATTTAAAATCTAATTATAAGGGTTTGTCTTTCATGTCACGTAAATTACTAATCACCGACTCTAAAGCGCGGTCAAACAAACGATCATCATCAATCAGCATAACGGACTGCTCAATAAGTGCCGCTTCTAGCTCATCGCGATTAAGCTCGGCAACTTTAATACCCGAGCGATTTACAAAAATATACTTACCAATGCCATTAATCACCGCTGCTAAACGGCAGCGCAGCATACGGCCGTCGTCCTGACGAAAATCTACCCAATTACCCACTCGCAAGGTTTGTATACGACTGACTAAGGGCTCTGCCTGTGAATCCGCTGGCGTGACATTTTCAGCAGCCGACGTTAAAGGCACAGAGTGAACCGGCGCCGCTGTCCACTCGGTATCATCACCAAGGCTTTCAGCCAAGGACGCGTCTAAACTCGCTAGATCGCTCGCCTCTGTACTTGCGTGAATGTTTGCGTCAATACCAACAGGCTCTTCATTTGACGCTGTTGAATCAGCAGCATCTTTCTGTTGAATGTCTAAAACTGGCTTTTGCAATGCGGGTGGCGCAGCCACACGGGGCTCTTTGCGGCTAAGTTTGGCAAGATGCAAACGCTCTAATTGCTCAAACCAACGATCAGTTTCAAAGGAATTTAGCGAGACTCGCGTAAACCCTAAACGTAGGGTTTCGACCAGCACCGGCAGTGCCGAAATCAGCTCATTGCGATGACCTACATCATCAGATGGCAGCACACTCCAGAGTAAGCGTTCGATCAGCCCCGCATCATCGCTAAAATGTTCACTGTCCTTGCCATGCTGGATAAAACTTAAAAACAGCACTTTGCTCCAGCCCAACTGCAAAATTTTAGTCACCACCGGCGGGCAATCAACGCCCCCCAATTTACTTTCTAAAATAGCAGCAATATACATCCGTGCATTTTCGGCGGCGGCTTTGCCGTCTTCGGTGTCAACCGTTCTACGCGCAACCAATTCGGCGCGACGCTTGGCCTTTTCGTGAAAGGCCGAAAAATCGTCGTAGGCGTCCACAAAGACTTGGGTATCAACACCGAAATCTCGCAAAATACGCATAACCACGTCTTCGAACTTTTTGTATAGCGGATCTCGGTCAACACTACCCACTGGCGACCAACCAATGCCAGCACTGACTAAAGAGCTTAATAATTTACGTGCGGGATGCTCGTCATAGCTAAAAAAGCCCTTGTCCAGCATCGCCATTTTCAAAACGGGGATCTGTAGTCGTGCAATAAGGCCTTTTAATGGTTCGGCTAAACCATCACCATCCAGAATAAACTGGAACAAGGCGCCAACAAAATTAATGGTATCTTGATCGCGCTGATACGAGAGTGCTGACACATCCGTGTTGGCAACCCAATTTACCTGCTGTAAGCGCGCCACTAACTTATGCGCCATGGCAGTAAAATCAGTGTGAACTTCGCCGTCCAACGGCACTTTTATATTAAATTGCGTAAATTGTTCGTGCTGCATTTCCTGCAGCGCAACCATGAATGATGGCTTAGACAGAGCTGACTTAACACCACCTACTTCGCTTTTCTCGTTACCCAGCAAGCTGTCTAAGGCATCGAATAGCCGTGTCACCAGCTCTGCGGACTGCGAGTGATTTGGCGCCGCTTCCTGTTCCTGCCTTGCGGAGTGCTGAATAGGACTCTGAGTATTAGCTCGGCGATTTGCAGGTTTGTTTTCAAGCTTTTCAAGCGGCAAACCCTGTGACTCTAATACCGGTACAAGTAATTCATAAAGCTCGCCAAAGGCCGCAATGACATGGGTATCGAATAACTTAAAAATCACCAGCTTGGCTTTAATATCGATATCTAATAGCTGGCAGGCAATACCTAAAGCAGCCGCGATTTTGGCTGGCCCCATGGGTAATTCTTTAGCCGCCACCACTGGACCACTAACCACATGCTGCCAGGCGGTGCATAAAATCCACACCTCATGCAGAAAACGCCGCTCCGCTTTATTAGCCATGCCCTCAAGCGCAACCAACTCCTCTAGCGCTTCAGACTCCAACAATTTGAGTTTTGCCTGACCGCGCTCAAGCGATGACGCCGCGCGAACATCAGCGGCCATAATGGCAAAAGTATTGATAAAGACTTCAGAGAAACGTTTTTCAATACTCTCGCGCTTAACCCTAATTTCCCGCATTGCATCAAAGTACACATGCTGTTCACGGGCGTTACTTGCCTCATCGGCCAATTCAAATAATGTGTCATCAACCTCGTCGAGAAATACCGACATGCGTCCCTGTAAAAATCCACTGGCCTTATCACGCAAGGCCACCAGCGCGTCAGGCAGCGGCGTAGCAGACACCCCCGACTCTCGTCGCGAGTTTAATTCCACTACTTTTGAGGGTTGATCAATCATACATTCTCATTATTTTTTATTGCCCCAGAGTAACTATAGCATTGCCATACTAAGTAAAACTGCACATAACTTATCGTAACTTGCGACAAACGCCAAGCATGATATAGATATACGTTAAAAAGTCTTCTCTCGGCCATTGCTAAAACTACTTATAGAGCCCGCAAAACCACACAAAAGGCGCACATTCCAAAATGTGCTGATAGAATAGCTGCTCAGTAATATTTTTAACTCATCCGCTTGGAAAACCACAATGCAATTTTCAGACGCTCTGCAGCGAGACATCACCGCAACCGTGCGTTTCGCGCTAGCAGAGGACATTGGCAGCGGCGACATTACGGCCCAACTTATTCCCGCGAATCACACCGCCACCGCACGTATCATTACCCGCGAAACCGCCGTCATTTGTGGGGTAAATTGGGTCAATGAGGTTTTTCAACAAATTGATAACTCAGTCACAGTTACCTGGCACGTTGCAGATGGCGACAGCGTCGCCGCCGACAGCGTGTTATTTGAACTAACTGGGCCTGCTCGGTCACTTCTTACCGGTGAACGCACTGCACTCAATTTTTTACAACTACTGTCTGGAACAGCAACAATCTGTAAACACTACTCAGATTTGGTTGCCCATACCAATGTACGCTTATTAGACACGCGTAAAACTATTCCGGGATTACGTACCGCGCAAAAATTCGCGGTTACCTGTGGAGGCTGCCACAACCATCGAATTGGCCTGTACGACGCATTCCTGATTAAAGAAAACCACATTGCCGCCTGTGGTGGCATAGCCGCAGCTATTGCCGCCGCCCGCGATATTGCCCCCCTCAAACCCGTTGAAGTCGAAGTAGAAAACCTAAACGAACTCGATATTGCCCTAAAAGGCGACGCCGACATTATCATGCTCGACAATTTCAGCCTCGACGATATGCGCAAGGGTGTCGCCATTACCGCTGGTCGCGCCAAGCTAGAGGCATCGGGCAATGTCAGCACACAAACCCTAGCGGCAATTGCCGAAACTGGGGTGGATTTTATTTCGATTGGCGCGCTAACCAAACACGCCCAAGCCATCGACTTATCTATGCGCTTTATTTAAACCACAGAGTAATAGAGATACTTTTAGCAAGCTAAACCTAGGAGAAGTTTGTGCAAAATAATGTGCTTGGCAATAAAGCCACCAGACTATTTATTATGCTCGGTGGTTTTTTTGTTGCCAATGCCGTACTCGCAGAGTTGATTGGCGTCAAGATTTTCTCCCTAGAGCACAGCCTTGGTATTGCGCCACTAGACTTAAATGTATTTGGTATAGACGGCCTCTCTTTTAATTTAACGACGGGGGTTTTGCTGTGGCCCTTTGTGTTTGTACTCACAGATTTAATTAACGAGTACTACGGTAAACGCGGCGTTCGCCTACTCTCATATTTAACGGCTGGACTTATCGTTTACGCCTTTGCCATGGTCTTTGTCGGCATACACCTCACCCCCGCCGATTTCTGGTCGCAATCTCACATAAACCCAAACCTTCCCCTAGAAGAACAAGCATTACTTCGCAGCCAGGTTGGGAATTATGACGCGGCATTTAGATTGGTTTTTGGTCAAGGTCTGTGGATTATCATTGGCTCTTTAGTTGCTTTTTTGGTCGGCCAGATTATTGATATCACAATTTTTCAGCGTATAAAGCAAATCACCGGCGAGCGCATGATCTGGCTCAGAGCGACTGGCTCGACGCTTGTTAGCCAATTCATCGACAGTTTTGTGGTGTTATTTATCGCTTTTTACATCGGCGCCGACTGGAGCTTACAACTCGTACTCGCCATCGGCGTGGTAAATTATATCTACAAGTTTCTGATGGCGATTGTGATGACGCCACTGCTATACGCAGTGCACTACATCATTGAGCGATATTTAGGAAATGAAACCGCGACCGCGATGAAACAAGACGCTTTGCTTGATTAATGCTTAACTACTGATATGCCCCGACTGAGGGCGCAACACCATATCTTCTACCACTACGTTGCGATCCATGCAGTAAATCTCTAAAAACGCACGGGCAACATCTTCTGCCGGCATCAGCTGCTCTTTAGAAACCCCTGAAGCATGCCACGATGGTGAATAGGTAGGGCCAGGCGATATACACGATACTCGAATACCTTTGCCTCGCACCTCTTCTCGCAACGCCTTGGTAAAACCACTTACCGCATGTTTCGCCGCGCAGTACGCCGAGACACCCGCATAACCTTCAAGCCCCGCGGTTGATGACATATTAAAAATATCGCCGGATTGGCGTTTTAACATACTGGGCAACACCATCTGGCTTAAAAGAAACGTGCTACGTAAATTGACCGCTATGACGCGATCAAAATCAGCAACCGCCATCTCTTGAACCGGCGCCCCGTGCCAACTCCCAGCATTATTAATTAATACGCTAACATCGCCCATATCGCGAAATAAGGCCGTTGAAAAGGTCTGTACTTGCTGCTCATCGCTAACATCAACCGAATAGCAGCGAACTTCCTGAGCGCGGCTACAACTGACTGCCACCTCCTCGAGCGCCGATTTATTTCGCGCTACTAAGGCCAATCGAACCGGGAAATCGGCGTCGGCAAAACACTGCGCTATCGCCGCGCCAATACCTTGTGATGCACCGCTTATTACAATGAGAGGTACTTGGGGTTGCTCAGACATATAAGCTCACAAAGTAATACATCACGCGCTCACATAAATACCAAAGAATAAACATGAAACTAGCAATAAACCGCCGTGAATTATTTTTAGAACGAAATTGTGGCGCCGCACGCAACAGCTTGGCACGCGCCACAATGAAACAGAACTACAATGACTTTAACAAGCTCAAATCCACTTGTTTGTCTGCGTGGTAAGACGAGCGAACCAGAGGACCACTAGCCACACTTTTAAAACCAAGCTCTTTGGCTATGCGACCAAACTCGTCGAACTCTTCCGGGGTTACAAAGCGCTCAACCGCCAAGTGATCACGGCTGGGCTGTAAATATTGGCCCATAGTAATCATGTCGATATTATGGGCGCGCATATCTTTCATGACCTGAATAAGCTCTTCTGCCGTTTCACCCAAACCCAGCATCAAGCCAGACTTGGTTAACACATCTGGGCGGCGCTCTTTGTATTTTTTAAGTAAGTCTAGCGACCATTGATAGTCCGAACCCGGGCGAATTTTTTTATACAGACTCGGCACCGATTCAAGATTGTGGTTAAACACATCTGGCGCTTCTTGTTCTAAAATATCTAATGCGATGTCCATGCGCCCGCGAAAATCTGGCACTAAGACTTCAATACGAATCTCTGGGCTGCGAGCGCGGGTTTCGCGAATACAGTCAGCAAAATGCTGGGCGCCGCCATCACGTAAATCATCGCGATCCACCGACGTGACCACCACATACTTCAAATTCATTTCGGCAATGGCTTCGGCCAACTCACGCGGCTCGTTTTCGTCAAGCGCGTTGGGGCGGCCATGAGCAACATCGCAAAATGGGCAACGACGAGTACAGATCTCGCCCATAATCATAAACGTAGCCGTACCGCCGCTAAAACATTCGCCTAAATTTGGGCAGGCCGCTTCTTCGCACACCGAGGCCAATTTATGCTTACGCAACACCGCTTTAATACGGCTGACCTCTGGGCCGGTCGACATTTTGACCCGAATCCACGACGGCTTTGTCGGCAACTCAACGGTGGGAATCACTTTAATCGGAATACGTGCGACTTTCTCCGCACCGCGCAGCTTCTCGCCTTGAACAACTTTTTTCGCCGCCGCTTTCGGCACAACGCCTACTACGCTTCCACTTTCTGATGTCATAAAACCCCCGAGGCGTCAGGTAAGCTATGTTCGCTTACTTCCCGACAATGTAAATAACCCAGTAAACCTGCCAATTCCGTGCTAAGCATACCGGTAAGTTCATTCTGTGACAGCGGTTCCGCTGCGCTTTGACGGCGAATATCTGTTACTTCCATACCCTGATGACCGCAGGGGTTTATGCGTTGAAACACGCTGAGATCCATATCGATGTTCAAGCTCAAACCGTGGAAGGTACTGCCGCGCCGCACCCGTAAACCGAGTTGAGCAATTTTAGCCCCGCTTTCAACGTACACGCCGGGAGCGTCTGGACGAGGATGCGCCGCAATATCTAAGCGAGCCAATACTGCAACAATACTATTTTCTATCGCGGTTACAAGGTCGCGAATGCCCATACCCAAGCGGCGCAAATCCACTAGCACATAGCCAACCAACTGGCCTGGGCCGTGGTAAGTAACTTGACCACCGCGATCTACTTGAACAACAGGAATATCACCGGGCATTAGAATATGTTCGGCCTTGCCGGCCTGGCCCTGTGTAAACACCGCATCGTGTTCTACAAACCACAGTTCATCTGGGCTGTCTGCATCGCGAATATCGGTATAGTGCTGCATTGCACGCCATACTGGCTCATAATTTTGGCGACCAAGTTTGCGCAGCCAAAGTGTCTCTGGCCGATTCATTACAACACCATCTTAACAATGCCCGTTGCTTTCAATTCGGCAAATATTGTGTCGAGCTGCGGTTTTCCCGTTGCGGTAATAACCACCGTTACAGATAAAAACCGACCCTCGCTACTTTCACGCTCGGCAATTTGCGACTCATCAATATCGCCCGCGTTGGCTCGCATAATCTCGATGACTCGCTGGCGCAAGTTTTGATCAGCAACACCAATGACTTTAATAGGATATTGGCAGGGAAACTCCAGCGTGGGTTTACCGCCTTCGTTGGATTCGGTCATGGTAAATTTATTCATAATACAGCTCGCGCGGGGGTCGCCCGCGCACAATCAAATAATCAAGAAATCAGGTTCACAAAGAACAAGACAATACTGTCCCAAAGACGTTTTAAAATACCGCCCTCTTCCACTGCATCTAAAGCCACAAGTGGCACTCGCATTTTTTCCGCACCTGCCAAACTGACAACCAGCTCGCCATGCTCCTGACCGGCAGCAATCGGCGCAATCAGTACTTCATCGACATTTAGCTGCGCATCAAGAGCGTCGCTTTTACCGCGCGGAATGGTAATAAAGACGTCTTTTTGTACGCCCAAACTCACCACATCGCTGTCGCCCTTCCAGACCTTAGAGCTAGCCAATTCGGTACCGGCTCCGTAAAGCTGATGGGTTTCAAAATAACGGAAGCCATAAGATAGTAGTTTTTGAGTTTCACGCTCGCGCGCTTGGGTGCTACTCGTTCCCATCACCACCGCAATCAAGCGCATGCCTTCGCGCTTAGCGGATGTAACCAAGCAATACCCTGCGGTGGTAGTGTGGCCGGTTTTCAAACCATCTACACTCGGATCGCTCCACAACAAGCCATTGCGATTACTTTGACGAATATTATTGAAAATAAAGTCGTGCTCGCTATACAAGGCATATTCATTTTTATAGGCGATGATCGCCTTAGACAGAATGGCCAAGTCTCGCGCCGAGGTGTAATGATCTGGGTCAGGCAAGCCATGCGAGTTCACAAAGTGGCTATTGGTCATGCCCAATCTCGCCGCATGCTGGTTCATCATGCCGGCAAACGCATCTTCACTGCCGGCAACATGCTCTGCCACCGCGACACTGGCATCATTACCAGAAGAAATCACCACGCCCTTGTGCAGTTCGCCCAGCGGAACTTGTTTACCCACTTCGATCCACATTAATGACGAACCGTTAAAAATCGGGTTTTGTGCCCATGCGTTACTGCTAATGGTCACCATATCATCATTGCTAACCTGGCCACGCTCAAGCTCGTAAGACAACACGTAGCTGGTCATTAACTTGGTTAAACTGGCTGGCGGCAAACGTTCATCGGCATTGTGCTCAATCAACACCTCGCCACTGTTGGCATCCATTAGGAAATAGGCCGACGCCGCGACACCTGGTGCGGCAGGAACCATATCTGACTGAGCCATAGCACCTGAAGACATAACTACCGCTGCCGCAAAGGCTGCAAATACTTGCTTAAACATAAGACCCTTATCTGTTTTCGTTAACTTCATGAGTCACCGGCTTCGACCACTAAATGGGACTCGCCGGACCATTGTTCTTGTAATACTTTTTTCGCTGCCTGCGCTGACGAATAATCTACAAACGGCCCCACTCTGACACGGTGCATTGCCGACCTGCTTTTGACGCTGGTGGCAATCACCACCGGATAACTTAAGTCGGCGCTTAATTGCTGCTGCAAGGCATTGGCTGCCGCCAACTGCGTAAAGGCCGCAACCTGCAAATAATAACGTGCTGTCTCGCCACTGGCGGTAGCATGGGTATTATCCGTATCAATGACTTCAATTTCCACCCGCGCAGTGCCCCGATCTGCATAGCCTAGCTTTACCGCCGCCGCGTATGACAGATCAATGATGCGATCAGAGTGGAATGGGCCTCGATCATTCACCCGCACAATAGCAGTTCGACCATTATCCAAATTAGTCACTTTGACATAAATAGGTATAGGCAAGGTGCGATGGGCCGCGCTCATTTCATAAAGACTATACGTTTCACCATTCGAGGTTGAGTGGCCGTGAAATTTTGTGCCATACCACGACGCAGTGCCCCGCTCTTTAAAACCACGATACTGCTCTAATAATCGGTACTCTGTGCCGTTAACGGTATACGGACTGATATTTCCCGCCACCCGCAATATTTCAGGGCGCGGCTGAGCGTCAACAATCGTATTTGGATCTAATTTCTGTAACGGCGCACCGTCTTTATCAAACTGATAACGGGATTTACCATGGGCAGTCGCTGGCGCCTTTTTGCTAGTGCCCGCAGACGGTGTTCCCGCTTGTTCAACCTGTGGCAGCGGCGCACACGCAGCCGCTGCCATCAACACTGCTACTGCAAGAGCGCGATAGATCAAGATCCCGGCGCCTCGCGCATTCCAGCTTCAATCAGCTGACTTAACTGGTACGCGGCCATTGCATACATTGCGCTGTGGTTGTAGCGCGTAATGACATAAAAATTCTGCAAGCCAATCCAGTACTCGTCGCCTTTTTCACCCTCTAACTTCATCGCAGTGGCTTTTTGAGTTGGCTCTAAAACGCGATCACTGCCTATGCCTGCCTTACTGAGCTCGGCAAGGGTTTTCACTGGCTTAAGATCGGCGTTAAATAAACTTTGATCCGCACCTTGTTTTAAAATGGCACTGCTCACGACAGGCTCACCATAACGCCAACCATGACGCTTAAAGTAGTTAGCCACACTGCCAATAGCATCAACCGTGCTATTTACGATATCTATTTTGCCGTCGCCATCAAAATCAACTGCATAGGCGCGGTAACTGCTGGGGATAAACTGGCCGTAGCCCATCGCTCCGGCGTAAGAACCTTTTAAACTAAAGGGTTCGATACCTTGCTCACGCGCCATCAACATATATTCTTCCAACTGACCAAGAAAGAATGTGCTGCGACGCGGAAAATCAAAACCTAAGGTTGCCAGCGCGTCAACCACGCGGTAGCTCCCCATATTACGACCAAAACGCGTTTCGACCCCGATAATACCGACGATCATTGACGCCGGAACACCGTATTCTTTCTCAGCCCGCGCTAACTCTTCGCGATGCTCCTTCCAAAACTCCACACCTTGGGTAACACGGGAATCTTGAATAAAAATATTGCGGTAGCGGCCCCAGGTCATCACTGACTCTGCGGGTCGTGACATCGCATCTAAAATCGACTGTTTGGGCTCGGCCTGCTTCAATATAGCCAACACCCAATCACGATCAAAATTGTGCTTTTCGACCATTGTTTTGATAAACGCTTCTGCGCCGGGATTACTACTGTAATCCGCCTGTGCAGTAACAGAAATCAGCAGCGCAGCAACTGCACCACTGAATAATTTTTTAACGATATGTCTTTGCTTATTTTGTGTTTTCACGTTGTGTCCTATCATTATTGATGTACTAAACGCTCATCTGCGCAAATACCCATCAAAACTCCAAACCCCACTAATAAGGTGACCAGCGAGGTACCGCCTTGGCTTACCAATGGCAGGGGAACACCCACCACTGGCAGTAAACCTGACACCATGCCCATGTTTACGAATACATAGACAAAGAAAGTGAGAATAATACTCCCGCCCAACAGACGGCCGAAGCAATGTTTTGCCTGCGAGGCAATCCATAAGCCTCGGCTAATGATCAAGCCATAGAGTAACAATAACAGTAATACCCCCCTGAGGCCGAATTCTTCTGCCAAAACCGCGATGATGAAATCGGTATGGCTTTCCGGCAAAAAATCTAAATGCGACTGGGTTCCCAGCAACCAACCTTTGCCCTCAAACCCACCAGAACCAATCGCCGTTTTAGACTGAATGATATTCCAACCAGCGCCCAATTTGTCGAGTTCGGGGTTCAACAAGGTCAAGATACGTTGGCGCTGATAATCATGGAGCACAAACTCCCACATTGGGTAGGCCATCAATGCAAATAAGCCTAGGCAGCAGGCAATAAACGTCCAACTTATGCCCGCCAAAAACAACACAAAAATGCCCGACGTTGCTATTAATATAGACGTGCCCAAATCCGGCTGCATCACAATCAAAACCGTCGGCAGCAAAATCAATACTAGGCTTATAAACGTGTGCCGAATCCCCGGTGGCAAGGGGTGTGTTGATAAATACCACGCCACCGCCATCGGCAGCACTAACTTGGCAATTTCTGATGGCTGAAAACGAAAGCCTCCCACACCAAGCCAGCGCTGGGCGCCTTTCGCGCCCACACCCACAAAATCCACCGC
The DNA here is from genome assembly GCA_018066965.1 of Zhongshania sp. GTDB lineage: Bacteria > Pseudomonadota > Gammaproteobacteria > Pseudomonadales > Spongiibacteraceae > Spongiibacter. The sequence goes on from JAGPVP010000083.1 coordinate 50,059, forward strand.
CAGCAATAAAATCAACACCCCTATATAGGCAAACGGCGCCCAGCGCTGCAACTGATCGGGATGGATTTGGGCAACAAGAATCATGACGACAAACGCCACCGATAAAAAGCGCCCCTGCCTTAATACGGTATCCATGCTGCCATCGCTGGCGCTATATAACACCGTTAAACCGACACCACTTAAAATAAGCAGCAATATTAGTAACGGTATATCGATATGCAGGCGCTGACTAATACTGCGCTGACCACTCATGCTCCGGCTACCGCCGGGCATTTGGCGCAAAAAGTCAGAATTACTCATTAGCTTCGGCTCCCGCTAACGCGCCCAATACCGGCCCGCTGCTGTCAGTTTCAGGAACAATCTCTGGCACCGGCTTACCCAATAAATACGCATCAATCACTTTACGCGCCGCCGGCCCTGCAACACTGCCGCCATGTTCACCGTTTTCAATGACCACTGCCACCGCAATTTGCGGATCGTCTGCGGGTGCAAAGGCGATAAACAAGGCGTGATCTCGGTTGCGAGCATGCAGGGCACTTGAATCATATTTTTGCCCCGCGGCAATACCAACGACCTGCGCGGTACCGCTCTTAGCCGCCATGCGGTATGTCAAACCTGCTTTTAAGCCCCGACCGGTTCCTTGCGCACTGTTCACTACCTGCTCCATAGAATGAGTAACTACGTCCCACTGAGCATTAGAAACATTTTCCATTTTACCTAGTAGTGGTGCCGACGCTACCGGGCCATCGCCCACGGCTGCCACCAAGCGTGGCGCGCGCAATTCGCCGCGAGAAGCAATAACTGACGTCGCCACTGCCAATTGCAATGGCGTTGCCAACATAAAGCCCTGGCCGATGCCGACGTTAATCGTTTCGCCTGGATACCAGTGCCCACCCCGAATTTTTTCCTTCCACTCTCGCGACGGCATCAAACCCGCTCGCTCATTGGTATTATCAATACCCGTTACGTCGCCCAGACCAAAGCGCGTGGCGAAGCTATGTAAGCGATCTATGCCTAACTTATAAGCCAGCTCATAAAAATAAACATCGCAGGACTGCACCACAGCCTGCTCCAAATTCACCGACGTGCCATGTCCACCACGTTTCCAGTCGCGATACTTACGACTGTCATCTGGCAAACTAAACCAACCGGGGTCATAAATTCGGGTAGTCGGTGTCACCACGCCGTAATGCAAACCGGCCAGCCCCCATATCGGTTTAATGGTGGATGCCGGTGGATATTGCCCCTGTAAAGCGCGGTTATACAGAGGCAGATCTGGGTCATTTTGCAGCGCATTGTAGTCCGTCGTACTGATCCCATTAACGAACAAATTGGTGTCGTAGCCCGGCGCGCTGACCATAGCGATAACGCCACCGGTGCGTGGATTCAGCGCAACAATCGCGCCACGCTGACCTTTTAAAGCCTCGTAAGCAACCTCTTGCACATAGGCATCGACACTTAAAGTAATATCGCCACCCGGCAGGGGATCGTGCCGTTCAAGAACACGTAAAATACGGCCGTGAGCATTACTTTCTACGTTTTGATAACCCACCGTGCCATGCAGTAATTCCTCGTAATATTTTTCGAGACCAATTTTACCAATATGGTGGGTGCCGCTGTAATTGACTGGATCGATAACATCGACCTCGCGTTCACTAATACGCCCCACATAGCCCAGCATATGAGAAAACAATTCGCCCTGCGGATAATGTCGCACTAGTTGAGCATCAATTTCCACCCCCGGCACGCGGTAGCGGTTTACCGCCAACTTAGCGATATCTTCATCGCTCACTCGGAATTTTAGAGGCACGGCTTCGTAGGGCCGACGACGGCTTAGGCGTTTGCGAAACTGCTCTATATCATCGTCGCTAAGGGGAATAATTTCATTGATGACCGCCAAGGTATCATCCAGCGACTGCACCCGCTCCTTCACCACGGTAAGGGTATAGCTGGGAATATTCTCGGCGAGTAGCAGGCCATTGCGATCAAAAATCAGCCCGCGTTTAGGGGCAATAGGCAATAACTGAATACGATTGCGATCTGACTGGGTTTTATAAATATCGTAATCTGAAATTTGTAATTGGGAGTAACGACCAACCACAATCATGGTCATGACCAACAATATCAAAATGGATAATGTAACGCGGTGACGGTAAACACGACGTTCATAAAAAGTATTTTTCAGCTGCTGGCGTCGTCTCATTTCACTCAGCCATTAGCGATGATAGGGATGATTATTGAGAATAGTCCAAGCGCGGTAAAGCTGCTCGGCAAATATCACCCGCACCAGCGGGTGCGGCAAAGTCATCGCCGACAACGACCACTTCTGTTTTGCTAAAGCCAAGCATGAGGCACTTAAGCCGTCGGGGCCACCCACCAATATACTGATGTTGTCGCCGTCCATCTGCCAGCTCCGCAGGGCCTCTGACAAACCATCTGTGCTTACCGCTTTGCCTAACACATCTAAGGCAATGACTTTGTCACCAGCGGGAATTGCCGCTGTCATCGCCTCGCCCTCTTGGGCGATAGCACGACGAATATCAGTATTCTTGCCCCGTTTAGGCAGGGGCAATTCTTTAATCTCAAAATTAATTTCCGCCGGAAGGCGTTTGCGATATTCCGCTACGCCGTCCTCAACCCACGCCGGCATTTTAGTGCCGATGCAAATTAGGCTAACTCTCATCGCTTCCCGGCACAGGAACTTGCCACAAGCGCTCTAGATCGTAGAATAAGCGCGCTTCTGGCAACATCACATGCACCACAACATCGCCCAAGTCTACCAAGACCCAATCGCCGGTATTCTCACCTTCCATACCCAGCGGCACGATTCCGCGCTTTTTCACTTCAACCCAAACATTATCTGCCAGGGATTTTACGTGACGATTAGAGGTGCCACTGCACACCACCATAAAGTCGGTTACGCCGCTCATGTCACGCACATCTAAGGCCACAATATCGCGACCTTTTACATCTTCAAGCGAGTCGATAACCAGCTTCTTTAGTTGTTCAGCATCCATCAAACAGGAATTCCTATGTCTTACTCTATGTATATAAACCGTGTTCAGCGATATAGTCCGCGACAACGTCGGGAACAAGGTAACGAATCGACCTGCCGGAGGCCAGCCGCTGTCTAATATCGGTTGCCGAAATGGGCAGCTGAATCAGACCTAACTCATAAAAACCACCGGCGCTCACCGCCGTTAACGCACTGGCCTCGGCGACCCGCCGCGCCTCAACAAACTCTGTCACTGCGATGTTAGCCGCCAAAGGGTAATCTGCCCTGTGCAACAACAGCACATTCGCCAAATCAAACAACGACTGCCAATCCTGCCAACGATGCAATTGATTAAACGCATCGCTGCCCATCACCACCGTAAGTGATACGGCCAAACCCAATTCTGCGCGTAAATCACGCAGCGTATCGACCGTATACGACGGCCCATCACGCAATAACTCGCGGTCATCGCTACACAGACCTGGCTCACCCGCGATTGCAGCGTTTACCATCGCTAAGCGCTGGCGACTTTCGGCACCAGGCTTGTCACGTAAAGGGGGGCGATGACTCGGCATTAAGCGCAGCTCATCGACACCCAGCGATTCTTTTATCTCAATTGCCGAACGCAAATGACCGTTGTGCACAGGGTCAAACGTGCCGCCAAATATCGCGACTGAGCACCCTGTAGTATTTATCCCTGATGTTTGCTGCGACAAGTCTGTCATTTAGCCACGAATATGGCCGTCGCCTAACACGATATATTTCTGCGAGGTCAGACCTTCTAAACCCACTGGCCCGCGGGCGTGAATCTTGTCAGTCGAAATACCAATTTCAGCACCAAGACCATATTCAAAGCCATCGGCAAAGCGCGTCGAGGCATTAATCATCACTGAGCTTGAATCCACTTCACGCAAAAACCGACGACCCGTGGTGTAATTCTCGGTAACAATCGACTCGGTATGACCCGAGCTATATTGGGCAATATGGTCCATCGCCTGCTCTAGTCCAGCGACGACCCGAATAGACAAAATGGGTGCCAGATATTCCGTCGCCCAATCTTCATCCGTCGCCTCAGCCGCGCCCATCAGAACCTGACGAGTGCGCGGACAGCCGCGCAATTCCACGCCTTTTTCGATCATCGCATCAGCGATTCTAGGCAATAATTCTTCTGCTCGACTCTCGGCAATAAGCAGGGTTTCCATGGTATTGCAGGTGCCGTAGCGATGGGTCTTGGCATTTAAAGCAATATTAAACGCCTTATCCGCATCGGCTGCGTCATCAATATAGACATGACAAATACCGTCTAGATGCTTAATCACTGTGACGGTGGCGTCGCGCGCAATACGTTCGATCAGCCCTTTACCGCCGCGTGGCACCACCACATCGACAAATTCTGGCATGGTGATTAATTCACCAACTGCGGCGCGATCAGTGGTTTCTAATACTTGGACAGCGGTTTCAGGCAAGCCCGCCGCGACCAAGCCTTCACGAATACACAGCGCCAACGCTTGGTTGGAGTGAATCGCCTCAGAACCACCGCGTAAAATCGCGGCGTTACCGGATTTCAAACACAGGCTGGCGGCCTCTAAGGTCACATTGGGACGCGACTCATAAATAATACCAATGACGCCAAGCGGCACCCGCATTTTGCCCACTTGAATGCCGCTGGGCCGATAATTCATATCGCTAATGGCGCCAACTGGGTCGGCCAATGCAGCAACTTGCTGCAAACCTTCGATAATACCGTCGATGCCTTTAGCATCTAACGCCAAACGATCCATCAGCGCGGGCTCTAAACCATTTGCTTCGCCGGCGGCGAGATCCTTGGCATTAGCGGCAATAATGGCGTCGCGATGCGCATCAACGGCGGCAGCCATGGCTAACAAGGCGCGATTTTTCACGCCACTGTCGGCAGCGGCAACTGCGCGGGAGGCTTGTCGAGCCTGACGGCCCAGCTGACTCATGTATTGTTTAATGTCCATCGACCTTGTCTTCCCCACGCCGCGTGCGTCAAAACACGCGGACTTAATCACTAATATCGTCGTAGCAAAACGCCACAAAACGAAAACCGCAGCGAAGAGACTCCGCTGAGGATAAAAAAAGAGGGCTAGTATAACGGATTGGAAATGGTCTCACTATCGACAATATCGGTCTGCGGAATTAAGACTAGCTAGCGAGACCGTCAAGAACCTCATGCAAGGCATCTAAACGCCGCAAAGGCTCGTCAATACTCAATAGTTGATATGACTGTTCTTCTGGCAAAGGCAAAAGTTGGGCGAGTCGATTAGCTAGGGCACCCGCCTCATCAACATCCAGCACCATACCTAAACGCTGAACATGGGGATGTTCGCCTAATTGGCTCAATAGCTCGTGCAATTCTTCGCTGCGCGGCGGCAGCGGTTGATCCAACTGCTCGGGCAGCCATTCAATATCGCCCATATACAAGCCACCATCGGCCTGCCGAGCGTGATTAATTTTAAAACGTCGACCGCCTTCAACCACCACACTTAAAAGACCATCGGCCGTTTGATCCCAGTCGGCAATACGCGCCTCAGTACCGATTATTGCCAGAGTTGCAGGACGCTCGCCGGGCGACAACACTTCTTTGCCACCCTCGGGCATCCAGACAATACCAAAGCTCGCCTGTGCTCGCAGCGTATCGCGCACCATGTCTAAATACCGGCGCTCAAAAATCCGCAGCCCCATCCGACCACCAGGAAATAGCACCGTGCGCAGCGGAAACAGCGGCAACTCAATACTATTATTGGCAACGGCATCTGACATCAGCCCTTGTCTCCCGCTTCTGGTCCCAATGGTTTAATCAGTAAAATGAGCTTTGGCAGCAACAGCATAGCGCCCAATAAAGCGGCAAGCATCGCGAGTCCAGTCAACAAACCGAAGTAGATACTGGGCGTGAAATTAGACAACGCCAAAATCGAAAAGCCAAAGACGATAATGATGGAGGTGTAATACATAGCCTTACCGATGCTGGCATGACTGCGGTACATGGCCGCAAGGTAATTGCGATCGTGGGCAAACTCTTCCTTAAAGCGATGAACATAATGAATGGTGTCATCCACACCAATACCCACGGTAATCGCCGCAATAGTGATGGTCATCATATCTAGTGGTATACCCACCAAACCCATACCGCCCAATACCGCGCCTGCAGCAAGCAGGTTTGGGGTCAGCGCGATAAAGGCCAAACTCAAGGAGCGGAACAGCACCACGAACATGGCTAGAATTGCCACAAACACCGCACTTAAAGTCATAATTTGAGAGGTAAACAGGCTTTGCAGCATATTGTTATACAGCACCAACATACCCGTGAGATGAACCTGCTCTGGCTCAAAACCCAAGTCGTCAATCAAGTGCGCGCGAATATCGGTTAATAACTGCTGACGGTGCAGCGTGCGACTGGTTTCTTTCACCCGCACACTAATACGTACCTGATCGACCTCGGCAGATAAATACGGATCAATCAATATTGACGTAATCGACTCTGGCAGCGAACGCTGAGCTAAGGCCAATTGCAGATCATCAACATTGCCCATCACGATCTGCATCACCTCGTAGAAAGTCGCCAGAGACAGCACCTTACCGGTCTCAGGCAAGCCATCAACGTACTCGTGCACTGACTGAATACGCTTCATACCGGCAACCGTAAACCATTCACTCTGCGACGCGCCCCTGCCACCACCAAAGTCGTCGCCGCCAAAATCATCACCGAAGTCATCGCTAAAATCGTCGGCAAAATCATTGCTAAAATCATCTGTCGCGGCAGCGGGTTTAGCTGCAACCGGCTTGGCTTTAGGCAAATCTAAAATGATATCTAGCGGAATAGTGCCACCCAACTCAGAGTCGATAGTCTCCATGCCCTGATAAATTTCAGTGGTGTCATGGAAATAATCAATAAAGCGGTTTTCTACTTTTAGCTGGGTAATCCCCCACACGCTTAGTATTAGCAAGCCCGCCGAGACAACTAAGATTGTTTTGCCGTAGTGCTCGGTCGCCGCTGCAAAATAGCGAGTAAAGGTAGCTGAATCGTCATTTCCGCCTTTTTCTTCGCGCGGCTTTAGGATCATAAGTACACAAGGTAAAACGATAAACGTCATCGCCAATGCGGCTAGCACGCCGATCGTCATCATCCAACCAAAATCGATGACTGGCCGAATACCACTTACTACTAAAGAAGCAAACGCCACCAAAGTCGTCAATGAAGTGTAAATACAGGGGCGCAGCATTACGCCAACCGTTTGGGATACCAAAGTAAATTGATCCGCATTCGGCTGTGCCGCGGCATACTCGCGAAAACGCACTACCAAATGGATGGTGACCGACAGGGTAATAATTAGTAGCAAGGCCACGAAATTGGCGGAAATAACCGTTAAATGCCAGTCTAAAAAGCTGAGTAAGCCCAACATAAATGTCACGGTGAGCACGCAGGTCGACAGCGGTAATAGCATCCAGCGCCAGCTGCGGAAAATAGCGACTAATAGCACAACGATAAAAAGCAAAATACCCGTGCCGAATACACGTAAATCACTTTTCACAAAGTCGATCATATCCACGGCAATCATCGGCACGCCGCCGAGAAACACAGTCGCATCGCCACGGTAGTCTTTAACGATATCCCGCGCCTTGGCGACCAAGTCTGCCTGCCGCTCATGCGCCTCGCTAGTGTAATCGGCAAAGGTTTTCTCAAGCGTAGCGAGCTCGTCGTGTTCTGCGCTACTTAACTCATTATTTGCCGCCTTTGCACGCAGTGCATCGCGCTCATTCAGCAATTGGTAATAACGCTCATCGCGCTTGAGGTTAACCTGAATCGCGGTGGTAGTGCCGTCAACGCTAGTTAGTAATGATTTATAAATTGGGCTACTCGCCAACTCTCTTTTTACTTGTTCGATATCAATTCCCGGCGTACGCAGAGTCGGAATATCGCCAGCCGTGACTTGGCTTAGCGACACTCGCGGACTTTGCAGCAAGGGGATATCGAGAATAGAATTCACCGACGAGACGTTGGGCAAGGTTGCCATGCGGCCGCGCAGCTCATCGAGGGTGTTTAACTGCTCAGGAGCAAAGAGGTCGCCGTTGGGCTGATAAGTGACGAGTAAAAAGTCTTCCGAGCCGTAGCGCTTACTAATTTCGCGGTAGTACTCCAGCGAGGTGTCGCCCTCTAGCACCAGCGCATCTGCAGACGCGTCCATTTTCATGGAGGGAATATACGTTGCCAACCAGCCTATACCGACCAGCAATAACACCATCACCCAGAATGCATTTTTTAAAACAATGCGTTGATACAATGAAAACAGCGCCGCAGCCATGCCAAACCCTCAATAAGCCGTTTCTTACCAGATTGCATATACACGCATCCGGTCCTTTTTTAAAATATTCGCTACTTGCGCAGCCTAAAAACTCAGCTACTCGCCCCAACGCGGCAATAAAGTTTGCTCTATGCCGAGGTGATCGAGAATACGTGCCACCACAAAATCGACCAGATCAGCCACGCTTTGCGGCTGCCGATAAAAGCCCGGCGACGCCGGCATAATAGTCGCGCCCATTTGCGTCAAGCTGAGCATGTGTTGCAAATGAATTGCCGATAAGGGCATTTCTCTTGGCACCAGTATAAGCTGGCGGCGCTCTTTGAGTGCGACATCAGCCGCGCGTTCAATTAAATTATTACTCGCGCCGCAGGCAATGGCAGACAATGTACCCGTACTCGCCGGACACACCACCATTGACGATGGCGCCCCGCTGCCAGAGGCTACCGGCGCCATCCAATCTTCTGGGCCGTGCACCTTAAGTTGCTCAGGGGTGCAAGAAAAACGCTCACATAAATAAGTTAACAAGACACTTGGCCGCGCAGGTAAAGGCTGATCGGTTTCAGTTGCGACAACCAGCAGCGCAGCCTTAGAGATCATAAAGTGCACTTCGCAACCCGCACCGAGCAAACACTCTAATAAACGCAGACCGTATTGCGCACCCGACGCGCCCGTCATGGCAAGGGTGACTGCCTTCTTCATTCAGCCTGCTCCCACCGAGCTCGCAAGGCTTTAATAACGCGCTGATGCACGCCACCAAAGCCGCCATTACTCATAATAACCAAATGATCACCTTCTTTTAGCGACGTCACCAATTCACGCACGCTCGAATCCAAGTCGGTGCTCAAGCGCGCTGGCACGTGGCTATCAGCAATGACTGAGTCCAAGGACCAATCCAAACCCGGTGGCTGATACCAAATCACCTCATCTGCACATGCTGTGGCTGGCGCCAGTCGATCTTTATACACTCCCATACGCATGGTATTGGATCGCGGTTCAATCAGCGCCACAATTCGCCCGCTATTCACCCGTCCCCTCAAGCCCTCTAAGGTAGTCGCTATTGCTGTGGGGTGGTGCGCAAAATCATCATAAACCGCGATACCGGCAACCGTAGCTAATAATTCCATGCGCCGTTTTACGCCGCGAAACTGACACAGTGCGGTGATGCCGTCTTTTGGTTGCACGCCAATATGATGCGCCGCAGCAAGTGTTACCAGCGCATTGCTAATATTGTGGGCGCCGGTATGTGACCACGTTACCCGCCCCTGCAACAACCCCCTATAAAATACATCAAAAATAGAGAAATCATCGCTTTGCGCTTCGGCCTGCCAGTCGGCAAGCTGGCCTCGATGACTGCTCACCTTCTCGACCTCACTCCAACAGCCCATTTCAAGCACTGCATCCAATGCCGGCTCGGAGGCAGGCACAATAATGCGACCAATCGCAGGCACTGTGCGCACCAAATGGTGAAACTGACGCTGAATAGCCGCCAAATCATCAAAAATATCGGCGTGATCAAATTCTAAGTTATTGAGAATGGCAGTATAAGGACGGTAATGAACAAACTTAGAGCGCTTATCAAAAAAGGCGCTGTCATACTCATCCGCCTCAATAACAAAGAAGTCAGTCCCACCAAGACGAGCAGATAAACCGAAATCACCCGGCACCCCACCAATCAAAAATCCTGGCTGAAAACCGCAATCTTCCAGCACCCACGCCAACATACTGCTAGTCGTAGTTTTGCCGTGAGTACCCGCGCACGCTAACACCCAGCGGCTTTGCAAGACATTATCGCTCAGCCACTGGGGGCCAGAGGTATAGGGAATACCTCGGTTCAAAACGTGCTCTACCGCGGGATTACCCCGCGACATGGCATTGCCAATAATGACGAGATCAGGCTCAGGAGATAAATGCGCAGGATCGTAGCCTTCCATCAGGGTAATGCCCTGCGCTTCAAGCTGGGTGCTCATTGGCGGATACACATTGGCATCAGAGCCCGTAACGGTATGCCCCAATTCCCGCGCGAGAATGGCCAAGCCGCCCATAAACGTACCGCAAATACCCAATATATGTAGGTGCATAAATTAAAACGCCACACAGAAAATTCTGTGTGGCATGGTATCACCGCTATCGCGCCAGCTCTACGCTAACGCGGTGGTCTTAACAAAGTGAAGGCTTAGAAGTTTGCGCTAAAGCTTAGCCAAAGCTTTTGAGTGTCAACCAAGTTTAAACCGCCGCCGTTAAACGGACTGGAATCACCGGCACTGTAGCTGGCATAACGCAATTCAGCAGAGTACGGCCCCCAGCCTTTACCCACAAATCCCCCAAATTCAGAACCGAGATCGCTGCTGCCAGCGGCGTTATCCTGATCGGAGCTAAAGTCATGGTAGGCCAGCTGCCAAGTTATTCCATATGCAGCACCAGAAACCGTCAAGTAGGCGTCGTTAAGGCCCTCACTAATATTACCCAAGCCCTTGTTCACAAAATTATCTGCCCAGCCTTGGAACTTAAACAGCGTTGCTAAAGGTGTAATGAAAAACCCATCGTCGTCTGCGCTTAAGGCTTCATAACCCAGCCCAATCACCACTGGCGCTACCTTAATGTTTGCCTCGGCTAGCATATAGTCCGCAGTGTAATCCGCGGGATTGTCCCCGGCACTTTCCTGGGTCGCATACTCAAGGTTATACGCGACGATGCCAGCCTTACCCTGCCAGCGCACACCATAGGTATCTGTGTCCATGCGCTTAAAACCAGCAAAGTTGTCGTCGGTTTCCAGCAAATAGGCGTAGCCCGTTAAACTACCGGCAGTAAAGGTGTAATTGGCGTTGATTAAATGCGAATCCATCTCGGTATCGCCTACTACGCTATCTTCTCCAAAAATACGATTCACATTTGAAATATGAGCGTAAGTAAACTTGAGCTTATCAATACTGCTATTCGCAACGGTAAACGCATCATAGGTTTGTTCATTTTGACGCCAACCAACGTGCCCCACAAAACGGTGATTATCTAAAGTTAAACGCTGGCGCCCGTATTTAAATTCCGTATCCCAATTTTTGTAGGCCACAAATACTTGATTCACTTCCGTGCCAACGGGGTCTGCTATCAAAGGCTCGGAAACATTGCCATTAACTCCGTCGTTTGAACTACCCGTGAAATTACTCACGTCGTCCATTTCGATAAAACCGGAGAAACCCTGATACGTATCAGTTTTAAAGTTCAGACGTGTCCGCAGCGTTACCGCACTACCGGTATTTTCTCCGGCGGCCATATCTTCCGTTACTGACTCATAACGCAAACGCAAATCCAAATGCACTTCACCACCAGAAAATGCCTCATTACATGACTCAGCTGCAAGAGCAGTTTTGGTGCTACACAACGCACAGATAATGAGCAGTACTCGCGGAGAGTTACCAATATTCATAAACACCTCAGAATTAAGTAGTCTTTCGCGCCATTATGTTGCGAGGTATCGCAAACCACTTGCTGTAAATAACTGGCACGCAGACGCAAAAGCAAAGAGGGGGCCAAAATTGAAAAATATGTGCAACTAAATATTTAACACTTTAATATCAAATAGTTACAACTAAAAGATTCACACAAAATCATAATATGCACCAACTTAGACCCATCAAAAAATAAGCAAGTTTGATGTTGGTGCAAAAATGCACCACTAGAACACACATAAAAGGCACGCTAGATTACAGGGCATAAACAATGCGCACTTATAGCTCAAGATTTAGGAGCCATACCGTCTATAGAAATTTTCCGGAAATTTGCAAAGGCATTTATAACTAGCCTGCACATAAACCAATTTGTTATTCCGATAACCGTCAACATTAATTTAATAGCGTCCACATCTTCGCAAATAACCACTATACGAAAGGGCGCAGAATTGAAGGTCGAAAGCCTTAAAAAAACGACAGCAAAATACTGTGTTCTCAGGTGAGAGCTAAGGGAAAGAAAGGAAAGAAGGTAGCTAACCTACTGGCGAAAAAGGCAGGCCTGTTTACCATGAACTATATGCAATTTTTAAAGGAGTTAATTAAACACACAATTTTATATTGTTATTAGTTTGATAATTACTAGGTATACAAATTGAGGCGGGCTGTATTTATAGATAAACCGCCCGTTAAACTCCTTATCGTGCCCGGGCGGAATAATAGATAGACTTAATTACTTAACAATAATTTTTCCTGACATTTTATCGCCGTGAATACCGCAAATATACGAATACTCACCAGGCTTATCAAAGATATGAGAGAAGCCCACATGCTGATGAAGCCTTGGGCTACGAACATCCCCCATTAGAATAATATGATTAGAGCCATCAAGGTTATTCCATGTAACCTCAGTGCCCGCCGTCACGGTCAACACCTCAGGGGAGAAACGCATAAAATCGACTATAGAAACAACATTTCCCGCTGCCTCTTTGCCAGCGGCATCAGCTGACACAACAACCGGACTTGGCGAGCCAATTTTCTTTATACCCGTCCCACTGCTTGCCGTAACTTTCTTTGGCACCGGCGTGGGCTTTGGCATCGACGCAGGCTTTGGTAGATTAGATGCCGCACCTGGGGCTGACGGAATTGAATGGGGCTGAGCCGAACCCGGCACCGGCATAGATTGTCCTCCCGCCCCCGTCACATTTATGACGCCCTTCATAGAGGAGTGCAGACCACACTGATACTTGTAACTACCTGGCTCAGAAAATACCTGACTGTAATCCGCGCCCTTACCGAGCCGATGGCTCTCTTTACCATCGATTAAAATAGTATGCGCGGAACCGTCAAGATTTTCCCAAACGACACTTTCACCGGGCTTAACATTGACGACCTCAGGACCAAACTTATAATTTTTAATTTCAACTTTAGTCGAGTTACCTCCCGCTAATACATCCGACGATATCGCGGCACCTAAAAACATTGTTAACGCCGCCAGCAGTGTGTAGAGACAATAATATTTTTTCATAAAAACCTCTGACACTACGCTCATCACAATTATATGTGCGAGCATAGCGTTGATTAGAAAATTACTTTTTCTGACGCGAATTACGCATACGGTTAGTACGCCAAGTCATCCACACGCCAGTTATGGAAAGCAGCACTGCCGCAACACCGACAAAATTAATTAAAGTCGTACCCATGGCCCCGAACAATCTGCCACTGTGTAAATCAATTAATACCTGTTCAAGTGCAACAGTAGGATGAGAAAACGGCTCAACATCAGTTTTAGCTTCGTCCGACAAATTTGCCAAGGCTGACCAAGTAACTTGATCAGGAGAATCAAGTTCATTCCAAGTTAGCCCGTCTTCAGTAATATAGGTATTCTCGCCTTGCAGGGCGAGATACGAACGACCATCCCGTTCTAACAAACCCAAACTACGAATATGACCCACCGGCAGCATATACCCGCTTTGCTCCTCAATAACCGCACCCTCAGGAGATAGCAAAGTTAACTTGTCACTGGTTGCAACATACAAAATCTCACCTAGCGAGTTGTTAACATCTACAAAGCCGAGCGGCGATGCAATATGTTGTTCCAATGCAATATCATCTAATACGGTATTTTCCGTAGTAGTGACCAACCAATGATCACCGGAGCGGAAGCCACTTTCTGGAACCTCCGCATGAAGACCATACATCGACATTAGTACAATCGAGTTAACTCTAATCGCGTCTAAACCCATGCTGACACTTTGGTTAAGTAAAACACCACTAAAGCCGAGCCAACCCATGAATATAAAAGCAAATAAACCTATACGCTGATGCCACTTACGTAACAACATCGAAACATTAAGCTTAGGCTTGCTGGTAGACGGCTTTTTAAGCGCATTCACCACTGCCTTTCGCTTCACTGGCGCCTCCCCAAGCGCAGAGGATCTAAGATCTTGTACTTCGTCAGCTCGAAGTGCATTTTGATCACGCATATTACCTCCGTAAAACCGATTTCATTTTTCAACCAATGAATCTAAAGTGATCGCAGTACGCGCCATGCGCTTCATCATATCTACCGACAAAGTTGCACCTGTAATATTGTCCACGGGCTTATCCAAGTTGTTACCCGCCGCCTTCGACCCGTTAATCTGATTCAGGAACGATGGCTCTGCAACTTGCTCACCGCGAGATTCTCGATAAATTAAGACTTTTGATGACTCCACAACACCATTGTTAACAACAAAACCGCTAGTTGTTGGTACGTATCCTTCTTTACCAATGTCATCAAAAACCCAAACCGTTTTATCGCCATTTTCCCAGTAACGAATACGCTGCTGAGGAAACGATCTATTAAATACCGCAGCAATCTTTCTCTGCGATTCGGCGTTTAATACCAACAGTTTTGGCGCAGGCACCTTGCTATTAAATACCTCTCCAAGAAAAACCTCTGGCGTCTGAAAGGTTTTGTAAAGCTCAAACGCTTTAACTGACATCGAACATAGTAATGCCAACATCAAACCTGTTAGCAAAACTACGACCCTAGACTTTGGGGCAAGAATAGCGGCATCTGTCGATGCCGCCTCGCCCGTTTTTTCATATTGATAAAGCATGCGCTCTCCTAGTGCTTATTAACGAGTTACAATCGCGTGTTTGTAAGGAGCCAAACCAGCAATCATTAAGTTACAAGCCTCATAAGTAAGCTGTATCCGCTCACAAGAATTGTAAGCCGCCTCAACAACAGCATTGAACTGAGTTACAGTAATTGCCAAGTCAGAATGTGCAGCCGCCATACTAGCCCCCTGATACTCGACGTCATTTCCGCCAAGCACAACCTGCAAAAACTGCGTATTTAGGAAGATTTGCCTTTCGATATTCCCAAACTCCCGAAATACATGATTAATTCGGTTGTCTAGCATGATGTAGTAAAAAAGACCCTCCACCCAATTGCGAACACCTTCAGGACCACCAAATTGCTCTAGTGCATCACTGTCTATTGGCGGGTAAGTTTTAGTCTTACCTGATTCCGAAAAACTAGGACTTGCCGCCACACACAGTACAAATGTCATCGCGATAGTACGAAATACATGTTTCATAATTCTCTCCTGAAAATCAAAAATTATCTTAAATACACTTAGAAACTCGCCTGTAAAGACATGTAAAAGCCATGCTGATCAGGAGTTAGCGTAATATTCCCTAACATCGCATAAGCCATTGTGATAGAGAGATTTTTACTTGGGAAAAATGCCACAAACACATCGTACCAATCACTTTCGTACTGAGTTAACGTTCCCGCAACATTGCCCAAACCCAAGGAATCCAATGTAGGCTGCAAGGCAGTTAAATCTAAACCAGCAATCTCTATGCTCTGTCCTTCTAGGTTGTCGCCATGCTTCGCCCATTCAATACCAATAACAGTATCTTTACGAAGTAGATAAGCTAGAGATATTTCTGGCCGAATCTCTTTATCACTACCGTCAGGACCGCCAAAACCTACCAAACCGGTTTGATTGGCCGCAGTGTATCTAGCAGTAATATTTATCAGGGTATTAATAGGGAATAATATTTTGGTTGCAGAAATATAGGCTTCCCAGTCTTTAGCCTTATCCGCCCCAAGAGTGCGTAACAAATCGTCGTTTTTATTCGTTTTATAAAAACCGCCGACCGCAATTTGTGGAATAAAACTGTCAGAATCGTATATCGCGTCTCCAAAAACACGAACCTTTGCACCTATAGTCTCCATCTCTATAGTTGTGTTAAACGGCTCTATCCCGGTATTAATCGGGGTGCCCGCTAGTGAACCTGTCACGCCACCCAAGGTATCAGCAACTAGGCCAACCGTATCAAAAGTTGAGCCAGTCGTTAATGCGCTTGAGGTATATGACAGCTCAAATCTGTCCCAAAACCCGACTGCAGCCCCAAGTGAATGTAGGGTGTAGTTAGCAAGAGGGGCATAAGTGTAATGGAGATTGCCATTAATACCTTGGTCCGTTCCATAGCCCGTTATGGTTGCCCACGGGGTTATACCACCACCACCAGCGCCATCAATCATACTAACGCCGCCCGTTGCCAACACCTTACCGCTGTCAAACCAGTCGCCGTGTGAGACACCGCTAGCGAGCATTGCCACGACTACCGCCGCACCTTTACCTGCAGCAAACTTACTTCTTTTTGCTTCTACCATTTTGATGCTCCTAATCAATAGACAAACCACAATGCATAAATAAATGCCCCGCGTTCTCGCGAAAATTCTTTGCTATGAAATATAATCATGGAATTAATTGGCGACGCATTAGAGCGTGACTAACAAAACCCAAAACAACTCAAAGCATGAAATCCGTCTTTTTAAGGGTGCACAACACAACTAGCAACGGGTGTGCCATATATCAAAATGATATCTATCGGGGAAAATTCAAATATATCGATGACCCGTATTAGGGCAAAAACAAATTGCACAAAAATCCTATATCGCCCTATTAAAGGGCCATATTCTTAATGTACATACCAACTCGCAATATTATGGAACTAAAAAGAACGACAAATGAGAAATATTAGTGCATAAATTTTATTTTTAAAATCTCAAAAAATATCACTACATATTCAGCTGCACAATTTTGCAGCCAAAGTATGAAGGGTGACACTATCAAGTTTTGCACCAATAAGGAGCCAAAGTTACCTTTAGCAACATATGCATCAACCCATTAAATACAAAAACCTCGACATTATTCTCGCTAACCGATATTTGTGAATTAGAGTCCCCAGGCTTTTAAAACTATACGCTTGACCACCAAAATAGTGCCTAAAGCAATATATAGCACCACAACAACGCTTAACATGTTGCACGTTTGTTATTCACACGCACAATTCGGATGCAAAAACTAAAATTTCATCGTAAAAATTATGTCATTACCGCTGCATTGATCTTGAAATTACATTTCCTTCCTTATTAATTTACACTGCAATAACAAAAATATTAAAACCCAATTTGGCACTGTAATTGCTATTAGATATAAACAGTAACCCACGTCTTTATCTAAATTTATTTAGGAGTTCTAATGAAAACTTTAAATGCAGTAATACTTAGTACGGCACTATCTATAGCTAGTCATGCACATGCTCAAACTGGATTAATGAGCCTTCCTTCAGAGCTTTTAGGAGGAATATTACCTGGCGTTCTTGATCTTACAAATCAATCACTACCGCTAGTGAACGGTCTTTTAAGTAACGAACTCGTTGGCGGTTTGGTTGGTGACGTGGTTCTTCCGCTTACCAGCGACTTGCTCGGCCCGGTATTGAACGGCGCCTTACCAGGCCTTAACTCATCACTACCGATGGTAGACGGGCTTTTAAGTAATCAACTCCTTAGCAGTTTGGTTCCACTTACTAGCGACTTGCTTGGCCCTGTATTAAACAGTGCACTACCTGCCGTCCTGCAAACTGTAGACGTAGTAATTCCATTGGTCGACGGAGTTATGGCTGGCGGAATTCTTTAATTATTAGGTTTCGCGCATTGCGGAGCTAGCTATCAGCTGTTGTTTTCTCCCCTGAATAGACAACAAGTTAGCTCCGCCTTTTTAACTACCATATAAAAATAATTTTGCTACCTTCGGCTCAAATTTTTGTAAAATCCAGGCCAACACCAGAAGACAAAATAGAAGCATTTTATGCTTATTCATACGAAGGATTTCATAGTCGTTATTGCATTAATCAAAGCGTGTGCAAGTAAACTGAGCAAACTCCAACTACGAACTTGAATGATAGTAACTGGATTTTACTACTTATCTAAAACCACGTTACCAATAAAAGCCTGCGGTGAATGAATAGATTTCCTGGTGATGTCATACACCACCAGCAATATGGATAGCTCTATTTCACATAGTTAGATCACTCTAAACCACCAAGCACTTCCAATCTTACTACCTCGGCACATAACTTATTGGATAGCTTCCATACACAAACACGGGCACGGCTTTACTCTCAAATCTTATTTGTTTTACGCGCTGAATAAGTTTGTCTTTTAATTCAGGATTAAAGAAGCTCGATGACACTACCGAACAATCACTTACGGTGCCATCTGGCTGTATTGTTAAGGAAACAACAACTGTACCTGCGCCAATTGTTGAGTCGCTCCTCGCTGCACGATTGAATATGGCATAAAACGCACTTTTACTCTGGTCAAATGCCAGTTGAATCTCTTCCAAACTTCTCCCCTGCGGCCCGGCAGCAAGAGAACCACTCTTACCCGCGAGCACACTTTGAGCACCGCCACTAGCAACAATTTTTTGAGTACTGTGCTTACCTATGGCGATCTTACTACCTTGATCGCTGATATTTTCGCCATTATCCACACCGCCATCCACACCGCGAGTGCTGGTACTAAGGATATTAGACGAAGACGGTCGCATTTCTTCCACCACACTCCCTCTGTCCCGCAATGGTTTGCTAGATAGCATTGCCTTAGCATCGGTGTCGCGCAATACGGCAAGCTGCTCGCTAAAAGCCATAATCCCACTGGCAGCCGCAACCTTCTTGGCTGCGGCGACATCATTTGTCTTTGTCTTACGCTCAGGAATAGAATCTGCCGGCGGCGTAACTACCGACGCAGCCGCCTTAATTTGCTCTACTGGCTTGGGCAGCTCCGCTTTTTTTTCGGGAGCTTTAGCTAATGTAACTTTTGGCTTTACGATGGGCGCAGGCTGCACAATTTCGAGATAGTATTCCTCCGGTTCGGCTTTCTCGATATCGCTGATCGGATCGATCACCCAAAATGGCAAACCAATAAAAAACAAACACGTAATACCAAGGACATTAATGAGTATTTTACGGAATCGACGGTCTGCGTCCTGATGAATACCCCAGTAGTCAAAACCCAAAATAGTATTGTTAACCGTTGCATTCATCGCGTATCACCTCCCTCCAGCGCCCTTACGGCCAATGATACTTTCCCAAATTTTGCATCTACACATGTCGCTAATACTTTCTTTAGAAGGTGGTACGGCGTTTTGTGGTCAGCCACAATATTCACATCGAGTAAGCCTAAAACACTGTCACCATCTACCTTTTCGGACTCTTGCATTCTGGCATTAAGAATTGCCGCTAACGAGGCAAGTGTTCTGGTGCTTTCTGATAATGCCGCCTCAACACTCATGACAACATCGTTATCCACCAAAATATCTTTATCACTAATGGCCACTGCCACCGTTCGTTTCGCCTCATCGCGCGACACTGAATCCGGCAATTTAAGGTTCTGATACTCCGGAATCACCTCTACGACTAACGCGTTAACGAGTAGATAAAAGACCAGAATCGCAAATATATCGATAAGCGACACGACGTTAATCGACACCTGTCTTTTCGACTGCTTAATCTTACGGATGATGCGTCTATCGCTAGCGGTATAACTCATTTGCCACCTGCATCGTTAACATCAAGACTTTGCAAAGAAATATCACCCATCGATATGGCGGGAAAAAGTTTTTCCGCGCCGTCGATATTCGATGACGGCGCAGCAGTACGAAGACTGTCCATCACACGGATTATTTGACCGTAGGGAATCGAGTCTTCGACGAGCAGACTTACTCGTTCTTCATCTGGGCGCTCAGACTTTATAAGGCGTAATACCTTAGCTAGTGACGCCGTATCGACCACACCATTAACATGAGCTAAACGAGTTTCTTTTTCTCCCTGTGTAACCACGACGTTATCTTTATAAAGACTTACCGCTAGATGGAAATCATCATCAGTCTTTACTGGCGTACTGCTAGCAACCGGTATCGTCAAATTCAAAGTATGTAGCTTACTCGCAGATATAGATGAACCCACTAAGAGGAAAAACACCAACACCGCAAAAACATCGATCATAGATACAATATTCAACTCACCATCAGCGCGTCCTTTCAGCTTCCTTTTCAAACGGCGAGACCGGCGCGAGCGCCGACATTCGGGCTCTTCAAAATCTGGTTCAGCTTGAAATAGTGAGGTCACAGCAAGCTCCTTAGATGTTTATGACAGTAAATTCAGCTATAAACTACTTAATATGCACCGCGCCATTGCTGCTAACCAAGGACACAAATCTGACGCAGGCCGACTCCAAGGTGTTCACCAATTCTTCTGCCTGACTCTGTAAATAGGCATGAGCAAATAAACTGGGAATAGCAACCATTAGACCAAACGCGGTGCAGCTCATTGCCTCAGAAATACCGGCAGAAAGTAAGTTCGCTTTCTCAACTGGATCGGCGCTACCTAACGCACCGAATGCGCCAATTAAACCCAACACCGTACCCAACAAACCCAATAGGGTGGCCGCATTCGAAAATGTAGCAAGGTAGTGTGTTCGGCGTTCAATGGTCGGTAAGATTGAAACCAAGCTGTCTTCGGTCGCCATTTCAAGTTCGCTGCGGCGCCGTGCGGTCGTTGCCTGCCCCAGGCCTTCGTTTATGATACGAGCAACCGCAATTTTTGATTTCCCTACCATCGCCTGCGCTTCACTTAGATCATCCCCACCAAGTAGAGGCGACACCTTGGCCCATAAGCGGCGATTATCACGTAGCGATTTTCCCAAAAAAACAAATCGCTCAATGCTAATCGCCAATGAAAATGCGAGCACCAGCGCAATCGGATACATAAAGTGTCCGCCATTGTTAAAAAACTCTACAAACCCAGCCATGGCTTCCATATACCTTCCTCACCGATATCACAAATATAATTGTTTAATTTAACGTCGCTACCAATTGTTTCTTTGTAATCGCCATATCTGGTAGTCGCGTCGCGCCTGATCCCATTCCGCCACTTGTTTAAAGTTCTGCGAATCTACCGCTTCAACATTCTCACTCAATAGTCGCGGAGGCCGATCAACATCACTAGCTTGCTCATTACTCCACGGCATAAGATATAAGCCAACCGCCGCCGCAGCGTCGCCGTGAACCGTCATTCCCATAGCAACATTGTCAGGGACGTTTGTATTGTCTTCACCTGCAGCAAAGACAGGGGATATAAACACCAAGCTAGCCAAGACTGCATGAATGTTCACTATTCCACCTCTCTATTAGATGCAAGATAGCTACTGCCTTCTTCAAGATTGCGAATCCACGCACTAACCAATGTATTGCGCCCACCGGTTTGCGATTGATAGATTCGGTAATGCTCAAGTGCCTCCTTAGGTCTACGCATATTTGCCTCGTATATCATCGCAAGGTTTAAATGGGCTTCCGCATACTGAGGCTCTATTGCAATAGCACGTAAATACCAGGCTGAAGCGGATTGATAGTCTTCTTTTACGGCGCTTAAATAACCCAGCCAATTCATCGCGATGGTGTTTTTTGCCTGGCGCTTAAGGGCTTCATTAAAATATTTTTCCGCCGTCGTATAATCGCGCTGACCAGCATAAATAATACCGAGATTTGTCCACGGGCCAGTATAATTAGGCGCGTTTTGCGTCAGGGCTTCTAATGCAATTTTGGCAGATTCCATATCACCAGACTGCATTGCCGCAACAGCACTTTTAAAATCTGAGGAATATCGAGACGACCCATTCTCGTTTTTCGCTACCGAGCCCGTACTTGAGCACGCGATGATGAACGTCGTCAGATACGCGATACCAATAATTTTAATATAAGGAATCATAAATTTTCTCAAGCTGAGGTTGTTTGCCATATTTCGCCGGCGCCAATTTCGCTAATGCCATCAAACTTTTACGAACACCAGGCGTCCACACTCCATCACCGACTAAAGCCATATTCGATTCGTATTCCGCAATTGCTTTTTCTTCAAACGGATAAGCCTGCTCTTCTAATAAAATCATGTACTGTTCAAGCACATCACCATCCAATTTTTTTGGCACTTCAGACTCAAGCAGTGCTAAAGCAAACTGCCTATACAGTTCGCCAAGCTCATAATTTGCTAAAGTAGTGATATCTGAAAAGCCAAAGGAAGATGATTTTGCCAGTGACGAAATCGCTTTTTCCATCGCCGCTCGCCGACGCGGTAAGCTCTTCTCAATCGGTAATAACAAGCGTATCGAATTCGCAAAACTCACATCAGCCATCGCTAGCTTATAACTCGCATCCGCAGCCATAAGTTGAGACTTAGCACTTCCGCCGCCAACCTCCTCATCAGCAGCTACAATGCTACACAACCACGTAAAATGTTCTTTGGAAGTAGCCGGATACAGCTCAGCGAGCATTAAGCGCGTCTGCTGGGCATCATCCAAGGGCGCCGGATAGCTGCTTATATATGCCGCTAACACTCGCTCTCCCTCACCGCGCTGACCAGCAGAAATGTACAATTTTCCAGCGCTTAGTTGAGCTGTTCTGCGAAGATCTTCAGCCGCGGTTGGGCGAGTGGCTATGCGCTCATATATTTCTGCAGCACGACTAGGATTAGCTGACTTTTGGTAGGCGGTCGCCAGCATCTTATCCGCTTCAACTATCATGTTGTGCAAGGCGAATCTAGCAGTAAACTGCTCTAATACCGCAGTGCTTTGCAACCATTCATTTACTTCAAACAATTGCCCTGCGGCATTAAACAATGCATCAGCTACTAAATTCTCATCAACCGACAAGCTTGCTGCACGTTGAAATAGCGCGGCCGCTACACGGGCCTGGCCTTTCTCCCTAGCGACTTCAGCTTGACGATACACCGATATTGCCAAGCGGCTCTGCGCGATATTTTTTAGCTCAGCATCACCACGCTCTAAACGCGGCAGCAATGAGGTATAAAAGGTTTCTGAGTTAAGGAAATCTTCTTTGGCGAAGTAAGCATCTGCAAGCAAACCCAAAGCCTTATTATGAAGATCCTCGTCTTGCCAATCATCGGCTTTAACCAACGGTAAGCATATCGCCACTACCTCATCAAAGCGGCTTAACTGATAGTAATCCTCCGCTCCCGCCAGTAGCACAAATGACCGTTGCGGATGATTGGGGAAACTATTTGCAAATGTAGACATTGCATTAAAGACATTCGTCTGCGCATCGCCAACAAGCGCCTCGTCTTTCGGATTTTTCTTCAGAACTTCGTACCACTGCCGATACGATTTCACTTGCGCCAAGGCAGAATCACCAGCGCTTTCTGGATTTTTAAATTCGTATGCTAGTTTCCCAAATTGAATGGCGGCCTCATTAAATCGCTCGGCCTCATAAAGCGCATCAGCATAATGACTAGTCACCTCATCGAGACGCTCATCATTTGGGAAGCTTGAAATAATCGTGTGGTATCTATCGGCGACACTAGAAAAGCGCTGCTTTGCCTTTTCCGAATCATTGTTTACAAGATTTTGGGCCTCCTCATGCCTAAATGTAACAACGTCATTCATATACTGGCGTATTAGTGCGCGATGGCTATCTGGCAACGCTTGATCTTGCCATAATTGACTTTCTGGCCCATAAACAACTAAATACTGCTCTTGCCCAGTAACGGCAAGCTCCTTAAATCCGCCTGCCAGATATGAGCCTATTGCTTGCTCATTAAACTCTTTCGCCAACTGATGACGCGGATGCAATCTGGAAAATGATTCATAAACATTGGCTGCATCCGTATAGCGCTTTTCAAGAGCAAATATTTCTGCAAGCCCCTGATATATTAGCGGGTAATAATATTGATCTTTCTTGTCAGAAAAATAGGTATTGATCCCATCTATCTGAGTATATTTTGAAAACGCCTTGCTCATCCCCCGCACCGCGTCTCGAACTAACTCCGCCTTATTTTCTGGCGCGCTTACAAGTAGCTCATCTAGACGACTAATATCTGAATGAATATCCAGCTGATCTAAAATTTTCGAGAATGCTGAAACAGAGCCACTATAATCATCTAGTTGGTAATAGGTCCACGCCTGCTTGTACTGTGCCAACCACCAATAACCCGCATTAGGGTTACCCCCAGTAATACGAGCGTATTCAACTACTGCCTCCTCATAGCGCTTATGCAAATACAACATTTCTGCTGCGCGAAACGATGCTTCATTTAGCCGCTTTGACTGTGGATATTCCACAGCTAAACGCCGCAAAGTATCTATTGAGTTTATGGCGTCTTCACTTAAATCATAGGCTCTTGCAAGTTGATAGAGCACAAAATCCGCGGCACTATAATCTGGATACTCTCGCAGTAATTGATAATACAAACTAATAGCGACTTGTAACTCGGCGCCGCTACTGCGCCCCTCGTTCGCTAATTCAGAATCCGCAAGCTCTACTCTCAGATCGGCGGCACGGCGCATCGCTTCAGCACGAATCGCAGGCGCCGCATTCAAGCTAATTACCCGCTCATAATGCTCAATGGCAGCTGCTCTCGCGCCCGCCTTGGCCTTGCCGGGATTTTTTATCTCCCGCTTGGGCATCGCGCTTAATATCAGTCGGCCGGGGTTCTGTGCACTTCTGTCTAGTAAATTGCCTATTGTTTGTTTATCACCTTCTATTGCTGCATGAGCATGCAATACACCCAATACGGCGAGTAACAAAATTGGCGCTTTTGCTAATACTCTATTTCGAGTATGTGTTACGAGGCTACGATTTCGCATCATGATTCGCTTTCGCTCCACGCTACGCCCGACAACTGTTGATGAAGGCGTTCATAGTTACGGGCGAGTGCAAATTCAGCCTCTGCCGAGTAAGCTTCCGTGCGCTGACGCCGTTCGATAATGCGCTCTAAGGCTAGCTTCTCTAAGGTCGTCGACCAGTCGGAACGATGACGCTCTATCTCCGCCATTACGCTCCGCACCACGGCAATATTCTCGCTACTGCGATCGTCAATACTGCTTTGTAAGCGGGCGTGAATATGATTAAGCTGGCGATACTGAGTAAGCGCATAGCGGAAATCCGCTCTATCAATTAATAGGCTTAAATACCCCCCCAGACGATTCGCAGTTAAATCGCTAAGCCATGCATCCCAGCCACTATCATCTACGGCATCGGCGTCATGGATACTTTTCAATAATCCGCCACTGCGAATATCTTGTTCTATTGCCGTTAAATCTAATCTTGCCTGCTTTAATCTCGCCACCGCAGAAACATAATATTGCTGAGACCGAGCTTCTTGACCGTCCCAATGCAACATCAAGTACGGAATTATCAGCATTACTTCTTGCACCGCTGGATCAAGCGGATCACGGCTTATTAATTCCATCCATGGCACGAGGGCTGCTAATAAATCCTGTTCTTTCTCACCTTTTGCGACTGCCCAAGCACGTCTAAATGGCGCATCTCGCCGCGACCATGCTACCTCATCGTCTGATCCAGACCACAGATAATCTCCCGCTAGGGCAGCTGACGAATCACTAGATTCCCCTCGCTCTTTTAACGACGTTGCGCGGGGGCTCAACAAGGCCCAACCCAAGCCCACCAAGGCCTTATTCGCATAGGGGCTTAAGCGTCGTACTGAACGAAAATAATTGGCCGCGGAAGTGTTATCGTCATGCTCTAAAAAATAATATCCCAGTGTTAAATTGGCTTTATCTTTTAGCAATAGCTCATCATGTTTTACAAATTCCGAGGTCGATATATCACTGAGAATTTTTATTCCGTCATTAGGTGACGCTGTGTTAAGCAAGGAAATGCCGAGATTATAATTTCTATAAATGCCAACGGACGTGTCCATCCCATCTACAGGTGTACGCAATACAGACGGCGATATTCCAATATCTTCCACTTTCAAACCCAGCTCATTGGCGGCGGCCTGAAATGCCGTTTTCATATTGTCTGAAGGTGAAAAATGACTGCCGGTCTTTTGTGCCACTGATGCAATTTCTGAAAGCGCATCAAACGGCTTATGGGTTCGGGCATTAAAGTATGCAGCTCTAAGTTTCGGGTCTTGTTCTGAACCCGGCGTATATGACTCGGCGAGCAGCAAGGTGCTAACGGAAGAGGCTAGACAAGCAATTAATATAGTTGATTTCATAATGCTGGCTGCCAATCACGCATGACTATTTCAGCGTTTCCACGCATTTTTGTCATACCGTCGCTAATAAGCTCTAACTCGATATATGTGCTATTGCCAACCGTAATATGCTGATCAATTTTGGGGAATATTCGATCTGAATTGGGCCCCGCGTCTGCGCCCATAGCGACGAATTCAGCGCGAATCCGATGCTCTCCCGCGCTAAGATTAAGACTATTGATGGTGTGTAAACCGCCAGCCAATAAGGCCTTAGACTCCATTTCACTGTAGGTATAACGAACAACTTGATTGTCATCGATTTGGATTTTAGCAGCCTGAAGGATCAAGGACTCGGCACTGCTGCCAATATAAATATGACAATTCTTACTCTCGTTTTTTTTGATTTCCGTATTCACATACAAGGCATCTGTCTTAAGACGCGCCAGATCGACATCATTCGCAAATATATTTATTGATTTAAAAATCAATAAAATTGCTATCGAAACCTGTATTTTATGCAAAGAGAAATACGTCATTACTTCGCCGCCAGAATCATTCAACACGTGTTTAAAATTTAATCCCTAACGTCAACTCTGCAAGAGGCGCGCCAACGATTTTTAAACCTAGGGGAATTACTGACGTATGTGCTCGTCGTGATTGCTTATTCGAGTAAAAATGCGGGGTGGTACACAAAAATGAAAGGAGCAGCGACTAATGCACTGAAAAAAGATAACCCTATTCCGCCCAAATAGCTGGCAAACGCACCAAGCTAGAACACAAAATTAAACATTTAGAAATTAGCTGCGCACCACAACAACACAATAAAGTTGCTTTTCCGGCCGAACACAGAAGCCGACAAAGAACTGATTATTAGATGGGGAATCGCTAGCGCAGTAAGCTCCACAACAGGCACACAAACAAAAACAGCGATATTCCTTGCCATGTACGCAGGGGGTTGCGTGTTAGCAGGGGCTGAAATTCGTTCTTCATAAACTCTTGATTAGGGTGCTCTAAGTCGTACACAAATTCAGACACATCGCTATACCGCAGCTCAGGACTAATACTAAGGGCCCGACTTAATGCGGCATCTAACCAAAGCGGCACATGGGGATTGTAGTGGCATGCAGATACATACTCTAAACGAGAAAATGCTACCGTGGTTGTGCAATTTTGTAAGCGACCTTGATACGGCTGCTGCCCGGTAAGCATCTCGAAAACAATAACGGCCAGCGAGAACTGATCGGCCTTACCGCTCGGCCGTCGACCCAAGACATGCTCTGGTGCGGAATATTGCGCGGTGCCCAGTACCTTGTCACGCTCGATAGGTACTGCTATTTCAGCCAAGCCCGCAACATAACAAGAACCAAAATCAATAATTTTAATTGAGCCGTCGTCACCCACCAAAATATTGTCAGGCTTCACATCCTGATGAAAGGTATCTCGCCGGTGCATGGTCTGAAGACCTTTCGCCACCGGCACAATTATATCTAACATCGATTGAGTCGCAGGCTTAGGATTTTTTAACATCCACTGACCCAGCGTGACGCCCGGCGAATAGGCTGACAAATAATATAAATAACTTGGCGCTTGCGGTGGCTCGATAACGTCAATGACGTAGTCACTCTGAATACGCCGACCTATCCAACTTTCTAGAATAAAGCGCTCTATATAAGCGGGGTCGTCATTAAAGTTTGCCGACGGCGTTTTCATAACGTAATGACGATCAGCTGTTGCATCAAATACTTTGTAAAGCTGGCTGCGAGGGCTGGCATGAATTTCACACTCGATGACCAAACCATCAAGTACCATTCCCGCGCTTAGTGGCGGAGGAAATGACAAGGCGGTCAATTTACGATACACGTCACCCGCATCTTCTAGAGGCAGAGCGTCCACCCGCAAGAGCTGACAGCTTAAATTATCATCGCTACCAGCAGCCAATGCCTCATCCAATAAGCACTGGCCAGCAGCGTGCAAGTCATCACCATAACTACTAATAAGCGCCTGCATACGCGAACTATTCAGCACATCGTGAATACCATCGGTGCTTAATAAAAAGATATCACCAACGGCAACATCGACAGCGCGATAATCTACATCTAAGTTAATATCCAAGCCCATAGCGCGGGTCAGGTAAGACTGTCCCCGTCCAATAGGCATCGCATGGTCACGAGTGAGCTGTTCAAGGAAGCCATCCCTTAAACGATAGACGCGACTGTCACCAACATGGAATAAATGGGCAGTTTGTGATTTAAAAATGGCTATGCTCAGCGTAGACACATAACCCTTTTCAGCTTGCAGATAATGCTGACCCTGACCATATAGCCAGCGGTTCAATGCATTTAATACTTGTTGCGCGGATCGCTTTACCGACCAAGAATCTGGCGTAGAAAAGTAATCGCTTAAGAAACCAGTAACACAGGTTTCCGCAGCTTCTTTACCCGCCTCCGCGGCTGAAACACCGTCGGCGATAACGGCAACTGCACCTTTGGTAGTGAGCTGCTCGTCATCTGGCACCCGAATGCCCAGACTATCTTCATTAACCGTTTTTTGCCCAGCACTACTGTGCTGGACAATCGACAATTTTAAGCTGCCGTCAAAATGCATCGAGACAATTCCAGAAACAAGGTTTTTATCAATGCACTTTAGCTTACTTCAATCAAAGCAACACTACCGTCGTCATTCAACTCTGCGGTATGCCCCTGCGGCTCCTCTAAAAATTGCACTGCCGCAAACACCACCGCTGCGCAAGCTGCAATTACCATAAAGAAATCGGCATTACTTACAAAGGACAACACTGTCAGGAAGATAACTGCGCCAACATTACCGTAAGCGCCGGTCATGCCTGCAATTTGGCCGGTCATACTACGCTTCACTAATGGCACAATCGCAAATACTGCACCCTCACCGGCCTGCACAAAGAAAGAGCAACACATGGTGGCAACAACGGCCAACCATACCGGCCAAGCCGATTCGATCTGACTCAACACCATATATCCCACAGCCAACCCTGCAACTAGGATAGACAATGATTTACGGCGCCCAAATTTATCAGACAAATAACCACCACCTGGGCGTGCCGCCAAATTCATAAACGCAAATCCGGACGCCAGTAATCCAGCCTCAACCGCACTTAAGGTAAATGTATCCATAAAGAACAACGGCAACATTGACACCACGGCTAACTCAGAACCAAAGGTCACAAAATAGGCAACATTTAGAATAGCAACTTGCTTAAACTTATATTGCTGCATCGGTGGAATAGCCACGTTATTTAATACATCGCTATTCACTCGCAGAATCTGACTAATCTGTACAACAAACAACACCGCCAACACCACATACAAGGCGATTGACGCAGTTTCACTTAACAAGCCGAGGTTTACTGGCGACAACTTCCAGGTCAGTACCGCCAAAGCAAGATACATAGGTACACACATCGCGATGTAAAACACTAAATCGCGCTTGCTACTCACTACCAAACCACCAGACTTCTTCGGCTTAAAGTAAGTAGAACCTTTTGGGGTATTACGAGCGCGCCAGTAGAAAATAAAGCCGTAAGCAAACGCCATCACACCGGTAGTTGCTATCGCATAACGCCAGCCATCATCGCCACCGAAATAAAGCGCCAAGGTTGGCAGAGTCATCGCTGCAGCTGCAGAGCCAAAGTTACCCCAACCGCCATATACACCTTCGGCTAAACCGACCTGCCGAGCGGGGAACCATTCGCCAACCAGACGAATACCGATAACAAAGCCCGCACCGATGAAGCCCATTAGGAATCGAAGTAGTGCAATCATTTCGTAGCTATTCGCCATCGCAAATGCCACACACACCAAGCCCCCAAGAATGAGCAAGGCACTAAACACAATCCGTGGACCAAAGCGATCTACTAGCATCCCGACAATAACCCGTGCCGGAATCGTTAAGGCGACGTTCAAAATCATCAGCGCTTTAACCTGCTGATTACTCAAATCAAATGCCTCCTTAATAGAAGACAACATCGGCGCAAAGTTAAACCACACTACAAAAGTCAGAAAAAAAGCAAACCAACTTAGATGTAGCAAACGAATTTTATCTTGCTTGAGATCAAGCACATTCAGGGTTGAGGAAGACATCAACAGCTCCAATTAAGATATAAAGGTATCTGTAGGCCTATGAGCAATCCCTATGCCAAGCTCAGCTTTATATGAATCGGAAGAAAGATAAGATGTTGTTTTTATTAACTTATTTTTATTAAAACACCCCGCAATCCACGCATACGCACCAAAATGGAGCTCACATCTGCCTGAGTTAGCTCGCATTGATGCACCATTTTGAACCTCAGCGCCCCAGCAAACCCCAGACTTCACGTGACTTTCATTGGCAAAATCGCCCCAACAAGGCGCAGAAATACTATTTTATTATTTAAAATCAATAACTTAATTAACGACCCAAACAGTGGCACAGACTTTGCTAATAACCTTGCAGATTGTATCGATACCCGCAAAATTGCTGTGGCCCCGGCCAGTGCACGCGCAAGCATTAAAGGAAGTAAAAATGACTGACAAACACCGCCTGCTTATTATTGGTAACGGCCCCGTTGGCCACCAATTTATCGAATCCATAGTCGAGAGCGGTCAGTCCGATCAATTCGACATTACCGTTATCGGCGAAGAGCCTCGCCCAGCCTACGACCGAGTTCATCTAACAGCATGGTTTGAAACCCGCGAAGCGGCGGCGCTAAACATGGTGAAAGAAGGCTTTTATCAAGACAACCGCATTACAGCTTTGACTAACGAGAAAGTCACTGAAATTGACCGCGCGGCCAAGATAGTTAGCACCGACAAAGGTCAGCAATATGCGTATGACCAACTGATTTTATCTACTGGGTCGTTCCCCTTTGTACCGCCGGTACCCGGCCATGACCGTAAAAATTGCTTTGTCTATCGCACCATTGAAGACCTAGAAGCCATTACTGCTGCTGCGGCCAACGCCAAAGTCGGCGCCGTTGTTGGTGGCGGCCTACTCGGTCTTGAGGCCGCTAAGGCCATTATGGATTTAGGCTTAAAAACCCACGTTATTGAATTTGCGCCTCGTCTTATGGCAGTGCAAGTAGACGAAGGCGGTGGTGCGCTACTGCGCCGTAAAATTGAAGAGCTGGGGGTATCAGTACACACCCAGAAAAATACTCAACAAATTATTGATGGCGACGAATGCGTTCATAAACTGCAGTTTGCCGATGGCGCCGAACTAGAAACCGATATTTTGGTGTTCTCGGCCGGTATTCGTCCACAAGACGCGCTGGCCCGCCAATGTGAACTCGATGTTGGCGAGCGCGGCGGTATTGTCATTAACGATAGCTGCCAAACCTCTGACCCTGCCATTTACGCTATTGGTGAATGCGCCCTGTGGGGCGGTCGCATTTACGGTCTTATCGCACCGGGCTGGGATATGGCTCGCGTTGCTGCCGACCACGTACTGGGCGGCATTGAGCAAAAAGCCTTCACCGGCGCTGACATGAGCACCAAACTTAAGCTGATGGGCGTTGATGTCGCCTCTATTGGCGATGCCCACGCCACCACCGCCGGCGCCAAGTGCTATACCTTTATCGACGAAAAGGCCGAAGTGTACAAAAAGATCGTTGTCACCAACGACGGTCAACACCTGCTGGGCGCGGTATTAATTGGCGAAGCCAATGACTATGGCACCCTACTGCAATTTGCACTGAATAAAATCACCCTGCCCGAGCAACCCGAAGGCATGATTCTGCCGAGCTTAGATGGCAGCGCAGGGGTTGGTCTTGGGGTTGACGCCCTGCCCGATGTCGCCCAAATTTGCTCATGCAATAATGTCAGCAAAGGTGATTTATGCGCGGCCGTACAAGGCGGCGCCATGACCGTTGGCGATCTAAAAGCCTGCACTAAAGCAGCAACCACCTGCGGCGGCTGCACCGCACTAGTTGGCCAAGTACTGAACGCCGAGCTGACCAAAATGGGCGTCGAGGTCAACACCGACCTCTGCGAGCACTTCCCCTACACCCGCCAAGAAATTTATCATTTGGTGCGGGTTGGTGAGATCAAGTCCTTTGACGAATTATTAGAAAAGCACGGCAGCGGCCACGGCTGTGAAATCTGTAAGCCCACCGCCGCGTCTATCCTTGCCTCGTGTTGGAACGACTACATTCTGGAGCCAAAACACGCCAGTCTGCAGGACACCAACGACCGCTTCTTAGCCAATATGCAAAAAAACGGCACCTACTCTGTCGTACCGCGCATGGCGGGCGGTGAAGTCACCCCCGATGGCTTAATTGCCGTCGGCCAAGTCGCGAAAAAATACAATCTCTACACCAAAATTACCGGTGGTCAGCGGGTCGATTTATTCGGCGCCACCCTCGACCAACTACCGCGCATTTGGGAAGAGTTGATCAGCGCTGGTTTTGAATCTGGCCACGCCTACGGCAAGTCCTTGCGTACCGTTAAATCCTGTGTCGGCTCAACATGGTGTCGCTACGGCGTGCAAGACAGCGTCGGCAAAGCCATCAACCTTGAAAACCGCTACAAGGGTTTACGCTCACCGCACAAACTTAAAATGGCCGTGTCTGGCTGCACCCGTGAATGTGCAGAGGCACAGAGCAAAGACGTGGGTGTTATCGCCACCGAAAAAGGCTGGAATCTGTACTTGTGTGGCAACGGCGGCATGAAACCGCGTCACGCAGATTTGTTTGCCTCCGACATCGACACCGACACCATGGTCAAGTACATCGACCGCTTCCTAATGTTCTATGTTCGCACCGCAGACCGGCTACAACGCACCTCGGTATGGATGGAAAACCTCGAAGGCGGCCTAGAGTACTTGCGCAAAGTCATCATCGACGACTCACTGGGAATTTGTGCTGATCTTGAGGCCGAAATGGAACACGTGGTAGACACCTACCAGTGCGAATGGAAAACCACGGTTGAAAACCCAGAGAAAGTAAAACAATTCCGCAGCTTTGTGAATGCCGACAAGAGCGACAAGGAAATTGTATTCATTCAAGAGCGCGGTCAAATTCGCCCAGCCTCTGAGGCCGAAAAAATCGCCGACACCGATTTGATTGCGGTCGCATAAGACACTTAATTAATAGACTGATCAATCCCGATTGATCAGTCAGTATTAAATTTATATGAGGATTACCCCATGTCGTGGACAACTGTTTGCCGCCTCGATGACATACTGCCAAACACCGGCGTTGCCGCCTTAATTGACGAAACCCAAGTGGCCATATTCCGCGTTAACGACGCCGTTTACGCGCTGGCCAACAAAGACCCATTTAGCAATGCCAACGTGTTATCTAGAGGTATTGTTTGCAGCATTCAAGGCACGCTTGTCGTAGCGTCCCCTATATATAAACAACATTTTAGTCTTGAGGCAGGCAAATGCCTGGAAGACGACAGCATATCTATTGCGTGCTACGACGTGCGCACAGAAGGCGAATCTGTGCAGGTTCGCCTTAGTCATTAACCAATATAAAACGACGCCTAGCGTCGGGTTTAACCGTAGTCTCCCCCTCGTCCGGCTATCACTTAAGGTGGTGCCGGCTTTTTTTATTAACGACTTACTTTTAGTTGTAGTCGGTGCAATAAAAATTGCCCAACCCTCGCTAAATAAACTATTCGTGTAACGTATGCTCACCTACCAACAACGGCAACAAGGTCATTACGACCCGCCCAAGCTTTTCTGATGGCCCGTCATCCAAAGCCACCTGGCCCTGAGCAACAAGATTAAACCCATTATGTAAGGCAGCGCCTAGCACAATCGTCGCCAATGCCTCGGCATCGGCTGTTGATGCCAACTCCCCTTCACGCTGAAACTCTACAAATCGCGCCACCACCAAACTGTGTAAAGGGTGCCGCTTGTCACCCATCATCCCGCCGATAAATTCTTCTCGCCCCCACAACGAGGCCGTCAGCGGAAGAATGGCGATATAAAATAATTCAGCCGCTTTATAAACCTGCTGTAACCAATTGGCTAAATCGCCTTTAGGATCAGCGCTAACCGCTGCCTTTACGACCTGCACTTCGGGTAACCGTTCGCCAACCAAGGCGTATAGCAAACCGGCTTTATCACCAAAATTATTAAACACACTGGCTTCCGTGGTGCCCGCGCAATTTGCAATATGGCGAGTGGTCATTGCGGAAATACCCTCGCTTTGTAGCAAGCTATACGCCGCGTCTAATAATTGCTCCCTAACTCTTGGTCTAGCCATTTATCCATTCCTCAATCACACCGCGGTGGCAATCCGGTGGAAAAATCCATTTAAGTATCTCGCCGTATACATAAAACACTATTCGACGCGGTCGCTTCCCTTTTTGAGACCAATCAAAACCTATTTAGTGCAATGCCCTAGCCGAGCATAAAACACCAATATAAGGCATGAACACTAAAAAAGTGCCACACTAAATGCGATATAAGAATACATTCCCTATAAAAATAGCACGGTAAACCGCAATGCCAGACACATCAGTCACCGTCATAGTAGAGCGCCGCCCACCCTTGCTGTGGATCACCATAAATCGCCCAAACGTCCGTAATGCGGTAGACGGTAAAACGGCACGGGCGCTGGCCGAGGCATTCATAGCCTTCGACACCGACCCAGAGCTTTCTGTCGCCATCTTAACTGGGGCCGAAGGCAGTTTTTGCGCAGGGGCAGATTTAAAGGCAGTTGCCAGCGAAGATTCCGTGCTCCGCAACCCGCTCAATATCGACGGCATTGGCCCCATGGGCCCAAGCCGTATGCAGTTGAACAAGCCCGTTATTGCCGCCATCGACGGCTACTGCGTTGCCGGCGGATTAGAGCTTGCCCTGTGGTGTGACATGCGCATAGCCACCCAGCGAGCGGTGTTTGGCGTGTTTTGCCGCCGCTTTGGGGTGCCGCTTATCGACGGCGGCACCGTGCGCTTACCTCGTTTGATAGGCATGAGCCGCGCCATGGACATGATTCTAACCGGCCGCGCAGTAGACGCCAGCGAAGCCCTCGCCATGGGCTTAGCAAACCGAGTCGTCACGCCTGAGCAACTACGTGACAGCGCTGAACAACTGGCCCTGCAAATTGCGGCCTTTCCCCAGCAGTGTTTGCGTAACGACCGCCGCAGCGCTTACCAACAATGGGGAATGGACGAGGCAGAAGCTATTAACAATGAATTCAAATGGGGACTAGAAACCCTCACCAGTGGCGAAACAGTCTCTGGCGCAAAACGCTTTGAGCAAGGCGCTGGCCGTCACGGTAGCAAAGACAGCACCGCAGGCTAAACGCACAATACCGAGCACAATCTAACAAGGGAACGATTGACCACTTCCCCCTTCTAAACTCAGGCGCTGGCGCTACGACATTGCTGGCAACATTAATTTAAGCTAGGTGAATGGATGCCATTAACACGCCAAAACTCGATACTTACACTGCGCCACCGCAATACCAACACGCTACGTCTGTTGCTGCTGAGCGCAATCCTGCTACTTGCACCACTTAGCAATAACGCCTTTGCTGCAAGCGAAGAAAAAACCAATACCGAGCACCAATCTACCTCTGCAGCAAGCGATCTCAGCGAAGACGAAATTACCGTCGTCAGCTACCAAGAAAGCGAATACCACGACCCCTTAATGGGCTTTAATCGCGCTATGTTTGCGTTTAATGATTTCAGCTACCGCTATGTACTCATCCCCGTCGCCAAAACCTATAACTACATTGCCCCGCAACCCGTGCGAACCGGCGTTAGCAATGTGTTTTCCAACATCAAAGCGCCCATCTATATTGTTAATCATCTATTGCAATGGGAACCATCAAAAGCCGGTAGTACCACCGCCCGGTTTTTAATTAACACCACTATTGGTCTTGCCGGAATATTTGACCCCGCCAAAGCATGGTTTGATTTACCCAAGCAGGAAACCGGCTTCTCTGACACGCTGGCAGAGTACGGCAGCGGCTACGGCACGTATTTAGTCCTTCCCTTTATTGGGCCATCGGACTTGCGCAGCGGCACCGGCGTGGTTGCGGATTATTTTCTAAACCCGATTCCCTATATTGCCGAGCAGCCCGACAGTACTTACATCATGGCAGCTGACGCGGTACAAGGCTTTGCGCCAAAAGCCGAGAGCTACGAAACACTGCGCGCCAAAAGCGATGACCCCTATCTGTTTTTCCGCAATATGTATTTGCAGGGATTACTACGAGATCAGCAATACCAGACTGATGAATCGCCAACTAAATCTGCAGAACAATAACAGGGACTCGATCCATGCTGGACACGCTATTCGCTCGTCACAAACTTATTCTGTTGCTATTCGCGGTACTGGTCGGCTTCTTTGCATGGCATAGCCGCAGTTTTGAAATAAACGCATCTGCAGACACCTTAATCTCTGAAGACAATATCGACTTCATAGAAAGCCAAAAAATAAATCAGAAATTTTCACCCGAAGAATTTTTAATTATTGCCTACCGCCCCAAAGATGGCGACATTTTTTCTAAGCAAAGCCTCCAGAACATCTCAGAGATCAGCAAAAAGATAAAACAGCTGAATCGAGTCAAAAGCGTGCGCTCGGTTATGAATGTGCCCTTGCTATCCAAAGCCGGACAGGGCCTCAGCGCGGACATGGACCCCAACGACTTCACCCAAGAAAAACTACGATTACCGGCCGCCGAGCTGCGCACGCTCTTTAAAGACCACCCCATTTATGACGGCCTACTGATAAATCACGAGCAAACCGCATCGGGGATTCAAGTACTTTTTAAAACAGATATCATTTTACAAAACCTAGACGCCGATATTCTTGCCATTCAATCCAAGCGCTTAGACGGCCCGCTATCTAAAGAAGACAAAGCCAGTTTAAAAGCATTAAAGGCAAAGACCGCTCCCCTCGAAAAAGCACTTAGAGAAACTCGCAACCAAGAAATTGAAAGCCTGCGCAGTATTATTAAAGACTATAGCGGCGACGCCGATCTCTATTTAGGTGGCGTACATGTGCTTGGCTACCAGCTCATCAGTATTATTCAACATGATTTAAGCGTGTTCGGCAGCGCCATTGCGCTGCTTATTTGCCTACTAGTCTTCATGGTGTTTCGACGCTTCAGCTGGGTACTCATTACCGTAATATGCTGCGCTAGCAGTCTACTTATCACCGTTGGCGCATTTGGTTTACTCGGCTTAAAAGCCACCGTCATTTCCTCTAACTTTATATCACTGCAATTAATACTCAGTCTTGCCATTGTGATCCATCTCATAGTGCAATACCGCGAGGACGCGGAAATTCACCCCGACATCAGCCAACGAGAACTTGTTCTACGCGCGCTAAGAAACAAAATAGCGCCATGTTTTTTCGCGGGATTCACCACCTCATTAGGGTTTGCGTCACTGCTACTGAGCGAAATTGAGCCCGTCACCGCATTTGGCTGGATGATGATAGTCGCCATGGCGGTGACCATTTTATGTACCTTGCTACTCTTTCC
The DNA here is from genome assembly GCA_018066965.1 of Zhongshania sp. GTDB lineage: Bacteria > Pseudomonadota > Gammaproteobacteria > Pseudomonadales > Spongiibacteraceae > Spongiibacter. The sequence continues at coordinate 87,631 of JAGPVP010000083.1, forward strand.
AGCGCTGCTACTGCTATTCCCCCGCGAACAGGCATCGCACAACAACTCCATACTGTTAAAACCCGTTCACAAACTACAGGGGCTTTGCATCCGTCACGGCACAGCCATTATTCTCTTCAGCGTGGTATTTTTTACCGCCAGTGTATTCGGATCACTGCAACTGAATGTAGAAAACAGCTTCATCAATTACTTTAGCGACAGTACCGACGCTCACAAAGAGCTCAGTTTTATCGACAAAGAGTTTGGCGGCTCGACCCCACTAGATATTATTTACACCCCACCGGAAGAACCTAGGCCGGATAAAAACCTAGTATTACGTGCCAAAGATATTCAAAACGTGCAGCGTATACAAAAGGCGCTAGGGGAATTTGAGGCCATGGGCACCCGCCTATCCGTACTCAACTTCACCCAGCTCGCCAAACAAATTAACAATAACAAACCGCTAACCGAATATGAGCTGACTGCGATTTATTGGACTTTAGATAAAAGTATTCGAGAAGATTTACTGAATAGCTTCTTTATAGAACCGCCTGCGCAACTGCGAATTAGCGCTAGGATTAAAGACAGCACAGAAGGTCTAGATCGCGGCGCCATGCTTGCTGACATTCACAAGAAAATTCAGGCTTTAGGTATATCAAAAGACGACTACCAACTCAGTAATTTATTTGTGCTTTATCAGGCCATGCTTGAGCAATTATTCACCTCGCAAATACTCACTTTGGGCGCTGTATTTATCGCCTTAGGACTGGCCTTCTGCGTAATATTTCGCTCTCTTAAAATAGCCACAATCGCCATCGTTCCCAACATTATCTCGGCGATTGCCATACTCGGCGTGATGGGCTGGCTGAGAATTCCACTCGACTTTATGACAATGACCATAGCGGCAATAGCGATGGGCATCGCGGTGGATGACACCATTCACTACACCCACCGCTATTTACAGGAACTCGAAAACAATAGCCCTGAAATAGCTGTAGAACGCAGCCACCACAGTGTCGGCTATGCGCTGATTTACACCTCACTCATTATTGCTATCGGCTTTGCGCTGCTCGCCTTTTCCGACTTTGTGCCGGGCGTGTTATTTGGCCTACTGACGGGACTGGCGATTATTATCGCGCTCATCGCCGACCTCACCCTACTGCCCGTGCTGCTGCAAAAATTTGTGCGGGGCAGTATTCACGACAGTGCAGCCACGCCAGATGAAATGAGCAAGTAGTTTACGTGACGCACAACTGGCAATTTATCTGGGGATATTCCTTTTGCTCGTGCCGATGATAAAAGTTAACACTGAGCACCGTAAGATATGAGCGTGTTGAGCGTGATCAACTGACGGCCGGTGTTGGTAAAAATTCGTCATCGAGTTAACTCGGCGTATCGCCCCTCGGCCTAAGGGCCGCCCCTGTGGGCGTTCAAAACGACTATCCCGCCGTTTTGTCCTCCACGCGTCGCAAGTAACCGCGCGAGAAAAACTCGCCTGCGGCTCAAACAGTTTCCCGCTTAACCCGTTATTTACTGCAGTGCTCAGCGGAGCTGAAGGGATTGGTGGCCGCGGGGGTTATTTTGGTAAAAGCTATCTCAACCGTAAGATGAAAATTCTTTAGTACCTCGTCATACCCGACCCCGATCGGGTATCCAGGTGAGCGTAGCGAATGCCTTTGTTTAGATACCTGATTTTGGACTAGTTTTTCAGTTTACTGCTAGCCTTGGTTTCGCCCTCGCTGGGCGACTACGTTATTCGGCACTACGTGCCTCACCCTACGGGTCACCAAAAAGCGGCGATCAATTAGAAAACCATGTCTTTTTGCTTAATCCAAAAATAAAGTAAGCAAAGAAAAAAGGCACCCTACATCACCGTCGATGGCAAAAAGCGCCATCGAGTTAACTCGGGGCGTCCTGCCCCTCGGCCTAAAGGCCGCCCCTACGGGCGTTCAAAACGGCTATCCTGCCGTTTTGTCATCCGCGCTTCACAAGTAACGGCGCGGGAAAAACTCGCCTGCGGCTCAAACAGTTTCCCGCTTAACCCGTTACTTGCTGCAGTGCTCAGCGGTGCTGAAGGGCGGTAGCGAGCGGGAGGCTGTATAGCAATTGACTAATAACCTTATGGTATCGCAGTTCTGTGGCTGCGGAATCGATGGCCGGAGTTGGGTAAAAAGCGGACGTACGATCGCTCCGAGCGATTCGCATGCAGGGTGTTGTGGGGGCTGAGGGTTAGAGACCCTTGGCTACCCGATTATGTTTCATGATACCCATACTACAATTCCCACTAGAAATATTACCCACACCCCGTTCACACACAGAAAAAGTCTTGTAACTAGAGGGTCGTTATGACGCAGATCAACCTGACTTTCAGTTAAGAACATAAATGCTGGTGGCATCATTCTAGCTGTGAAGTAGTCGACAACATAAAGCTCTATTACCAGACCGAAGACAAATGCTTGAAAAAGTTCCCATGTAAGTAGGAAGAAGAATCCGGATAGAACTAGGATAACTACACCGCGGGTGCTATATCGCGTGGAGTACGTCTGCACTTTTTCTCGCAGTGGGATCATAGTATTTAAGTATCAAAACTTGGATGTTGGAGAAACATAACAACGTCGCAAGCAAAGACGCGCGTTAGCGCGTCCAGCCCGAAGGGCGATTTTGCCTTGCCTTGTTAACTGTTGATTACATAATGATTGCATAGAAGAACAACCCTACTCCAGTAACGGTAAGTAATGTGGCGATAATTTTACGTTTAGCACCAGATAGTTTTATTGCTGGATAATGACGAATTACATCACCTACCAACCAAAGCAATGGGAATAGACAAGCTATCCATGCTGCTTTACCTGAAAAGGTAAGCGCGCCATCTCGACCCGGAATAGATATACCACTTGATAATGCGCCGACAACGAAATAGGCCAGCATCAAAGCTGGAATTAGACACAAGGCTAGAGCTTTACCTTTAGAATTTGCGACTTCGCTCATGACGCTCCCTAAACAGTTAACGTCGTAAGCAGGCGCGCCGCTTTTTGGCGTCGCCCTGCCTTACCTTGTTAAATGTTGCTGGATTTCTGCTACAGAGTTAAACATGCCATGTCCTTCTACGTATCCTACATTTGGCAGAAATTCTAGGAGCTCCAGCCCCTCCGGAAACGGCCGCAAATCGTACACGCCAGAAACGACTGTGAAGCTGCCCCGCTTATTTGGCTTTGAGAATACTACCTCTAAGCTAATGCCGTGCTCGTCCCAGAATAAACATTCTCCGTTTTCAACGTCGATTCCCTCGCAAGCAGCAATAGCCGCTTCTTTTGATTCGAATACTTCAAGACCTCGGTCGTCTGTGGAAAAAACGAAAATCTTCATAGACATTTAACAGTAAATTCTAATGCGTTGCGCTTTATAACTCGTGAACATAGCGAGTCTAAGCCTTAAGATGATTAAGCAGGAAAATTCTATTTAAATCAGGGCGATAGTCAGTATGAGATGATTTTTTCAACTTCGTGCATCCTGCATTTGATGTGGAATCCCTTGGCTCTGATCATAATCACTTCTAAATAAAAATCAATTACTTAAGTGAATCATATCGGGATTAGTGAGCGCAATGCTGCTGAATACGGGTTTGGCAGATTCAGAAAATGACCGCTAATGTGACGACACTGTCATATTACTCACCTAAAGCCATATTTCCCGAGCTGCAAAGGTAATCCCCCAAATAAATTGCTTCTTTGAACAAGGCCGCTGATTAAATTCGATATACGACAGTCTTACCTATGAAATCATGAAGCGCTCGACACTGGTAACTTGAGAAAAATGTCATTATATCGATGACAACCCATAAAGTTGCCCCCAGTCGAACCACTGAGCGATTGGAATAAGCTCATACGCATTATGGGGAGCTGCACCAGAGTAAATTGCGCTCGCCGACAACAAGGCAATCACTACCGAGAAGCCCAGCGGAACGATTTCTCTTAGCAAAGCTTGACGGTAATTCATGGAGCCTCCATGTATTGACCTTGCTTTCACCTTCAGAAGCATTTTCCCTAGTGTTTGGCCATACTTGCCATGCATCACTATTCTATAAAGACTGTAACTAACCGCACCGAATAAAAAATACACTCCAAAAACTAGATTTTTAGAATTATTGCCTTCGTAGATAAAGTCCTCAAGAAAAATTAACGGAAAGAACAATAATCCATCAACTAACAACGCCCAAAAACGCGGCCAAAAAGTATCATATTGATGATCCGTCGATGTCATATATTTTAACGCCTTGTTTGATATACAGGCTAAAGACAACTAATTATAAGCTTCTTGACCGTCTTTCCCCGCTAGTACTCGTACCATAGCAATAGGATTGGATAATACGCGGATGTATGCAGCCAAGGTATTAGCCTGCCCGGACTTTTTACGTCCGCTTTTGTGACGCTGAAGCCAGCCACACTGATCGTTAGCAGAGGAACTTCCTGGCTCGCTGAGATGCCAATCTCTAGCTAACCTATGCAGCATGTCCTCGACGATGCGATGAATGTTTTATGAGACTCTCTGCAGGAATTGAAAAAGTTTCATGTAAGCCTTCTATCATTCTGAGCGTAAGTGGGCGTTTACGCGCCAAGATTTCATAGACCCGATTTTTGCGACCAATCACTGGAACAAGGTCCTCCACTGAGAGGCCTTGCTGTTCCATACGAAATTTAATAGCTTCCACTGGATCAGGAAAATCTATTGGGTAGTGCTCTCGTTCATATGCTTCAACAAGCGTCACAAGAACATCCAGCCGATCACCTTCTGGGGTGTCCGCTTCCGCCACCATTAACAACTCAATTTCTTTAAGCGTTGCTTGATAGTCTGTCGGGGTTTTAATTGGACGAATTTCCATGGGTCACCTCAGATTGTCTGTGCATCAATTTCGTCATACTGCTTATGTGTACCAACGAAACGAATGTAAACCACTCTATATGGATAGTTGATCCAAACGACCAGTCGATACTTGTTGCCGGCAATGTTGAACACAACTCTTCCATCTTTGAGAATGCTGGCGCTTGAGAATTTGGCTTTCACCTCATTCGGGGACGACCAATTCGCCTTTAATGTCTCTCTATACCAAGCCATTCCGGGCTCGATTGAATCCCCGTAAGCCGGAGAGATCGCCCAAAAGGCCTTCAAAGTTGAGAGAGCAATAATACGCATGAATACATACTAGTCCCATTTTGGGATCAACGCAACAGGCACTACGCTTGCGCGTGTATGTCCGCTATCGTGACAACTGCGCCAATTTTAAGACGAATCAAAACACGCCCACATTGAATTACGCTAGCAATCCACACCGCAATTTTTGGCATCAAGCCTACGAGCCAGTCTTACTCGCAGGCGTAAACTCTGGACCAAATGGCTTTGTTATCAAGAGCAAGGCTGGCATAAACAACATGTCGGCCAGTAATGCGACGCTAATGGCAACACCTAGCAATACCCCAAAACTAGAAATTATCGCGAGCTGAGAAAGTAAATAACATGAGAAGGCACCGAGCAGAATAATCGTGGTAATCACCAGCGCCGGCCCCACATCGTGCATGGAGTCAGCCAAAGCCGTACGATAATTACCGCTAGCCATAAAGCAGCGCCGGAATCGAATAACCAAGTGCAAGGTGTCATCCACTGCGATACCGATGGCAATGGTTGCCAGCAGTAACTTCATATAGTCCAGATGAATTCCCAGCCATCCCATTAAACCTAGCACAACAACAACCGGGGCTAGATTGGGAATCATTGCCAACATTCCAACCTTAACCGAACCGAACGCCAAGCATAGAAACCCCGCCACCATCACAAATATCAAGCTGTAACCAATCAACTGGGTGTCTGCAATATACTCCCCCATTTTGACCCACATTAAGCCTATGCCGGTTTTGCGTACCGTCGCATTGGGAATCGGGTTCTCGGCGATATAGTCGTCGATTGTGGAAAGCAGTTTAGTAATATCAGCCGAGCCGCTCATTTCAACTCGCATTTCCAGCACGGTGCGGCTATAGCCTTGTCCTACAAACTCCGCAAGCTCCTCGCCCCCAGAAATTTCATAGACCAAGAAATATTGCGCGGTCAGGTTTCTGTCGTCAGGCAGGCGATACCACGCCGGATCATCGCCGTGAAAACTGCGATTGAGATCTTTTTGAATATCCACCACGGAATACGTTTTCTTAACCAAGGGCTGTGATTCGGCAAACTGCTGAATGCGGTCAATCGCGTGTAAAATTTCGGGATTTTTAACCCCTTCAGGCTCGTCGGTGTCTATAATATAAGTGACATTCAAAATACCGCCCATCACACTTTCGGCAAGCTCGGTGTGCTGACGCCACTCTACATCGGGTTTAAAGTCTTCTAGGAAATTAAAATCCACCTTAACCAGACTCAGCCCAGCCAAAAAGAACAGCAAGATCACGGTACCGGCACCAAGCAGTGCCTTGGGGTGATTTAAATTAAGCGCAATACAACGCTCGACAAACCAGAGAATACTCGGCTGAACCGCCGGCCCTTTCTTCTTAGTGGCCTTGGCCGTTCCTGACTTACCCGACGCTAAGGCAACCACCAATAAGGTCATCGATAAAATAAAGGTAAACATAACCCCAGAGGCCGCGTACAAGGCCATTTCGCTCAGTACTTTTAATTGCGACACGGTCATCACCAAAAAGCCAACCGCGGTGGTGATCGACGCCAACATACAAGCACCACCTACTTTTGAGATCGCGGTTTTCACCGACTCTTTACGGTCGCCGGTTTCCCCAAATGCGCGCTGGAATTCCAATAAAATATGCACGGACTGCGCCACCCCCACCGCACACAATAAGGTGGGGACAATGCCAAAGAACAATCCCAGTACCCAGCCAAATGCGCCCATCACACCTAGCACCATAACAATGCTCAGTACTACCACCGCCAACGGCCCAAATAGCCCGAGCAAACTCACGCGGAAAAGTAAAAACGACAAGACCGCCAACATGACCAAGGTAATTAACGTACCAATTGCGGAGTCTTCCATGAAAACATGGTTGTAGGCCGAGTTCATCGGCACATCGCCGGTAATAAAGAAATCGATACCAGCGTATTCTGGGCGCGCCATAATCTCGCGCAATTTATTATCACTGACCTGCGGGTAAAGGTTTTCTAGCTGATTGCCCTTGGCTTCGTCGTAAATAATGTCTTCGAGGGGATCAACACTGCTGCGCTCCATTTCTAAAATAATGGCAGCGTAATCGGCTTTTGCATTTATAAGATAATCAACATACAGCGGACGACTTAACACTTCGTCCCGTAGCTTTAGCAGAGCCTCTTGATCTGCGGGGAAGTCCAACATCAATTCATCGACGTTGATTGAATCGCCGTCGGCGCGAATAAACTCCACCGTTGGTAAACTTATCACGTCGCGCACGTACGGCACTTCATCTTCAAAGGCCTGGGCTAATTTAGCAATCTGGCCCATTGCCTCGTAATTAAACGGCCCGTGTGGACGATCGGGTACACGATAAATAATGTAGGTCACTTCGTCTGACAAAAACTCATCCAAGTATTCGGTGTAAGACACATACACCGGATCGCTTTTATCAAAATACGCATCCAAACTATTGTCAGCCTGCACCTTGCCTGCAAAGTAGGTGCCCAAGCCCAGCATCAAAAGTGACAATAACAAGACAATGAGGCGATGATTCACCGCCCAGTTGGCGACACTGCCAAATACCGCATCTACGCGATCTACAAATTTATTTTCCGTAACGGCCATCAGCGCTAGCACTCCCTATTATGCTTATTATCAAATATGTAAACTCGGTGTTCAGCTGCGCCACAAAATCTATAGCGCACCCTCTTACCGATACCAACACGTAATTTTCGACACGAGGATTTGATTTATCAGGCAATTATGCTTTAACTTGGCGCACATAAACAATACGCATTAGATTTAAGCAAACACCGACACTATGGAGCACCTAGCGTGACAATAAGAACATTTACCGCGAGTATCCTATGCTCACTGAGCTTACTTATTTCACCTCTGCTCAGCGCCGATGAGGCACAAGACAAGGGGCTATCAATCGCCAAAGAAATGAAAAGCCGAGACCGTGGCTGGGTAGATAGCAGCGCCGAAATGGAAATGGTGCTACATAGCCGCGGCGGGCGGGAAACCCGCCGAGAGATGCGAATTTTGGCTTTAGAAGTTCAAAACGACGGCGACAAGTCGATGACCATCTTCGACAGCCCCAACGACGTTAAGGGCACTGCCTTTCTGAGCTTTACCCATAACAATGCCGACGATGATCAATGGCTGTATTTGCCGGCCTTAAAACGCGTAAAGCGCATCGCCTCTAAAAACAAATCAGGCCCGTTTATGGGCAGCGAATTCTCCTATGAAGACCTTAGCTCCTTTGAGGTAGAAGAGTACGACTACCGCTGGCTACGTGACGAAGAACTAAACGGCGCACTGTGCTTTGTAGTAGAAATTATTCCCCGCGACAAATACTCCGGCTACACACGAGAAATTGTGTGGATAGATCAAGAGCACTATCGCGCCATGAAAATAGAGTTTTATGACCGTAAAGATGGCGTGCTAAAGACCCTTACCCTAAGCGACTACCAGCTGCATTTAGACAAATTCTGGCGGCCGGCGAAACAGACTATGGTTAACGAGCGCAACGGTAAAAGCACCGAAGTGCTTCTGCGCAATTATCAGTTCCGCAGCGGTTTAGACGAGCAAGATTTCACAGAAAATAGCTTAAAACGCGCACGTTAACACTGGCCTAAATGATGAACAGCAAACACCTCACGGCCATTTTGTTCGCCGGTCTAATCGCGCCACCAAGTCACGCCGAATTTCTTGGCTACGTCGGCCTACAAGCACGCGCTTTTCCAAGCACGGCGGCTGACCCAGCGCAGGGCTCAGAAACGATATCAGGGGTGCTCGCTCCCGAGTGGTATCAGCAGTGGAATGACGGCGACGACAGCCTTAATGTAAAGGCATTTTATCGCTACGACAGCCAAGACGACGAGCGTAGCCACGCCGACCTGCGTGAGTTCTACTGGCAGCACGTGGGCAACAACTGGGAGCTAACAGTTGGCGTAAACACTATTTTCTGGGGCGTGACAGAATCCCAGCACCTAGTCGACATTATCAATCAAACCGATTTTATTGAAGCGCCAGATGGCGAAGATAAACTCGGTCAGCCCATGATTCACTACGCCAGCATTCAAGACTGGGGCGTGGTAGATGTGTTTGTACTGCCCGCCTTCCGGCCTCGACAATTTGCTGGCGAAGAAGGACGCCTGCGCTCAATTCCTATTACCCAGAACGACACCGAGCAATACCAATCAGACAAAGAAGACGAGCACATCGACTATGCACTGCGCTGGAGTCATTATCTTGGCGATTGGAATATCGGACTGTCGTGGTTTCAGGGCACATCGAGAGAACCTATTTACCTACCGCAAATTAGCCCTACAAGCGTCACTCTGCGGCCTTATTACGCACTCATAGAACAAAGTGGCTTGGACGCTCAGTATGTGAGTGGTGATTGGCTGTGGAAACTAGAAGCCATTTACCGACGCGGTATCGGCCATTCGATCACCGAGGATTTTGCTGCCAGCACCGCCGGTTTTGAATACACCTTAACGAGCATCAACAGCCTGTATTGGGATTTGGGTCTATTGTTAGAATATTCCCACGACACCAGAGACAGAATAAAGGCAGGGCCATTCCAAAACGATGTGTTTGTCGGCGGTCGGCTCAGCCTGAATGATATTGCATCCAGCGAATTACTGTTTGGCTACAGCCAAGATATAGACGAACAAGCAAGTCGCTCTGCCTTTATGGAAGCCAGCACTCGGCTAGGGGACAGCACACGCATCACTGCTGAAATTTATCACTTTCACAGCGATAGTAATAATGATCCTATCTACTCGCTGCGCAGAGACAGCTATATTGAATTAGGATTAGAGTTTTATTACTGAGCTATAATTAAACCTATGATCAAGCTCACAACCTCAATCCACCAATATAGAAGCACGCCGTGCGCATAATTCGCCTAAGTTTAATCGTCATTGCCAGTCTCGCCGTTATCGGCGCCGCGCTGTTTAGCTACTATGGCTACAGCTCAGCGCCACTGCGAGCTAAACTGAGCGGCACACTCGGTGAGGACACTATCGTCATCGACGGTATAGAACGCAGCTACACATTTTATATACCCACTGCACTGAACAAAGATCCCGCATTGGTATTTATGCTACACGGCTCTTTACAATCCGTGGCCGACATACGGAAATTTACCGCCTACCAGTTTGAACAACTGGCCGACCAAAACGGCTTTATCGTGGTATACCCTGCGGGATACAAAAATAATTGGAATGATTGCCGGAGCGCAGCACGCTACCCCGCACGCACAGAAAATATCGACGACCTGAAATTTATCACGTCGCTCATTAACCGCTTTCAGCAACGCTACGGCAGCGACACCGCCAAATCATTTATTGCAGGATATTCAAATGGCGGCCACCTGGGCTTTCGCTTTGCTTTAGAAATTCGTGACAAAGAGGGAATTTTGTTGCAAAACTAATCAGAAATCTCTTCAAACCCTATAATTCAAAGCTTTTTAGGCGATATAACCCCGTAGGAGCGTAGCACTTCAGTGTTGCGTTTTTTACGGGGTTTTTTATTACCT
>JAGPVP010000086.1 GCA_018066965.1 Zhongshania sp.
AGGTAATAAAAAACCCCGTAAAAAACGCAACACTGAAGTGCTACGCTCCTACGGGGTTATATCGCCTAAAAAGCTTTGAATTATAGGGTTTGAAGAGATTTCTGATTAGTTTTGCAACAAAATTCCCTCTTTGTCACGAATGGTGACTTTATGCTACCAAGTCAACGCCCCACCAGTCTGATACTCAATAACACGCGTTTCAAAGAAGTTCTTCTCTTTACGCAAGTCCATGATTTCGCTCATCCATGGGAAGGGGTTTTGCGCGCCGGGGAATTGTTCTTTTAAGCCGAGTTGGCTTAGGCGGCGGTTGGCGATGAATTGGAGGTATTCTTCCATCATGCCTGAGTTCATGCCGAGTACGCCGCGTGGCATTGAGTCTTTGGCGTATTCAATTTCGAGCTGCATGCCTTCGACGATCATTTGGGTGACTTCGCCTTGGAATTTTTCACTCCACAGGTGTGGGTTTTCCAGTTTGATTTGGTTGATCATGTCGATGCCGAAGTTCAGGTGCATAGACTCGTCGCGCAGTATGTATTGGAACTGTTCTGCGATGCCGGTCATTTTGTTGCGACGGCCCATAGACAGGATCTGGGTGAAGCCACAGTAGAAGAAGATGCCTTCTGTTACTGCGTAGAAGCCGATCAGGTTGCGGAGCAGTTCTTGGTCGGCTTCTGGGGTGCCGGTATGGAATGTTGGGTCGCCCAGTGCGTGGGTGTGTTGTAGGCTCCACGCTGCCTTTTTGGCAATAGAGGGCAGCTCACGGTACATATTGAAGACTTCGGCTTCGTCCATACCCAGTGACTCTACGCAATACTGGTAGGCGTGGGTGTGGATGGCTTCTTCAAAGGCTTGGCGCAATAGGTATTGGCGGCACTCTGGGTTGGTGATGTGGCGGTATACGGCCAGCACTAAGTTATTGGCAACCAAGGAGTCGGCGGTGGAGAAGTAACCCAGTGAGCGCATGATGATGCGGCGCTCGTCGTCGGTCAGGCCTTCTGGATTTTTCCACATGGCGATGTCGGCGGTCATGTTTACTTCTTGCGGCATCCAGTGGTTGGCGCAGCCGTCGAGGTATTTTTGCCATGCCCAGTCGTATTTAAAGGGTACGAGTTGGTTAAGGTCGAGGTGGCAGTTGATGATGCGTTTGTCTTCTACGCGCAGACGCGCTGCGCCCATTTCCAGTTCTTCTAAACCAGCGGCAACGTCTAGGTGTTCGATAGCGGCGTTGGCTTTCTCGAGTACGCTTTGATCAGCAATGCTAACGCCGTCTTCGTTGTTCATGGTGTTTAGCGCAGCGCTAACAACCGGTTCGGCAGCTTTCGGTGCTTGGGGTTTGGCGACAGGCGCTTTTGCGGGTGCTTCGTCTTTATCGAATTCGTCCCAACTTAACATTTTATAACCTCAATTCTTTTATGTGTTGCTCTGTATTTTTCGTCAGACGCCAGACATCCGACGTCCGACTAAGGGGCCAGCGGCCCCTGCGCACTTACTGACAGGCTTCGCAGTCTGGATCGTCCAGCGAGCAGGCCAGTGGTACTGGTGCGGCTTGCGGTGCAGCGGCAGACGCAGTAGCGGCTGCTTTAGGTGCTGACTGCGACGATACTTTGTTCATTGAGCCCTGAGTCACGGTAGATTTCTCAGTGGAGCTCGCTGCCAACGCGCGGAGGTAATAAGTGGTTTTTAGGCCACGGTACCATGCCATGCGGTAGGTGATGTCGAGCTTTTTGCCTGAGGCGCCAGCTATATATAGGTTCAATGACTGGGCTTGGTCTAACCATTTTTGACGACGGCTTGCGGCGTCTACTAACCAGCGCGGTTCAACTTCGAACGCGGTGGCGTACAGGGCTTTAAGATCGTCTGGAATGCGGTCTATTTTGCTAACCGAACCTTCGTAGTATTTAAGATCATTGACCATAACCGCGTCCCACAGGCCGCGTGCTTTTAGGTCTTTAACCAAGTAGGGGTTCACGACGGTGAACTCGCCAGACAGGTTAGATTTCACATACAGGTTTTGGTAAGTCGGCTCGATAGACTGCGACACACCTGTGATGTTAGCAATGGTGGCGGTTGGCGCAATCGCCATCACGTTAGAGTTACGCATGCCTTGGGTTTTAACGACGGCGCGCAGGCTGTCCCAATCTAGGGTTTGGCTGCGGTCAACTTCAATGTAGTCGGCGCCGCGCTCTTGCACCAAAATTTCCACTGAGTCGATGGGCAGAATGCCACGGCTCCACAATGAACCTTCGTAGCTTTGGTAAGAGCCGCGCTCTGCTGCCAAGTCGCTCGATGATTTAATCGCGTAGTAGCTGATGGCTTCCATTGAGCGGTCGGCAAACTCCACTGCTTCGTCAGACGAGTAGGGAATGTGTTGCTTGTATAGTGCGTCTTGGAAACCCATCAAACCTAGACCGACAGGGCGGTGTTTGAAGTTTGAGTTTTTAGCTTGTGGCACGCTGTAGTAGTTAATGTCGATGACGTTGTCGAGCATACGTACGGCCGTTTTTACGGTTTTTTCTAGCTTGGCTAGATCTAAGCCGCTGTCGCCGATGTGTTGCGCAAGGTTAACTGAACCCAAGTTACATACCGCGATTTCATCTTTGCTGGTGTTCAGGGTGATTTCTGTACACAGGTTAGACGAGTGCACCACGCCAACGTGTTGCTGCGGGCTGCGCAGGTTGCATGGGTCTTTAAAGGTGATCCATGGGTGGCCAGTTTCAAACAGCATAGACAGTACTTTGCGCCACAGGTCGGCTGCTTTCACGCGCTTATAAAGTTTGATGCCACCTTGGCGAGTTTGTTCTTCGTAGTGCTCAAAGCGCGCTTCGAAGGCCTTGCCATACAGATCGTGCAGGTCTGGAACGTCGTTGGGTGAGAACAAAGTCCAGTCGCCATCTTGGAAAACCCGCTTCATGAACAAATCAGGAATCCAGTTGGCGGTGTTCATGTCGTGGGTACGACGACGGTCATCACCGGTGTTTTTACGCAGCTCGAGGAATTCTTCAATGTCGATGTGCCAGCTTTCTAGGTAAGCACACACGGCCCCTTTACGCTTGCCACCTTGGTTTACGGCAACAGCGGTGTCGTTAACCACTTTAAGGAAGGGGACAACGCCTTGTGATTTGCCGTTGGTGCCTTTGATGTAAGCGCCGAGGCCGCGAACGGGTGTCCAGTCGTTACCCAAGCCGCCAGCGTATTTAGACAGCATGGCATTGTCTTGAATCGCGCCGTAAATACCGTGTAGATCGTCTGGCACGGTGGTCAGGTAGCAAGAAGACAGTTGCGGGCGCAGGGTGCCGGCATTGAAGAGTGTTGGCGTTGAGCTCATATAATCGAAGGAGCTCAGCAGGTCGTAGAATTCAATGGCGCGGGCATTGCGGTCTTCTTCGTTCATAGCGAGGCCCATGGCAACACGCATAAAGAAGATTTGTGGTAATTCAATGCGCACTTCATTGCTGTGAATAAAGTAGCGGTCGTACAAGGTTTGCAGGCCAAGGTAATGGAACTGCATGTCGCGCTCTGGCTTGATGGCTTCGCCCAGTGCGGCTACGTCGTATTCTGTTTCTAAGCGAGGGTCGAGCAATTCTAGCTCGGCGCCTTTGGCCAAATACACCGGCAGGGCCTGCGGGTAGTAAATGCTCATGTCGTGCTGGGTCGCGCTTTGGGCTACGCCTAAAAAGTTCAGGGCTTCGGCGCGCAATTTGTCTAGCAGTAGGCGAGCGGTAACCAGGCTGTAGTTGTGTTCTTTCTCAACCATGGCGCGGGCGGTGATAACTAATGAGGTATTGACCTCATCTTCTGGTACGCCGTTGTACAGGCTTTTGAGGGCTTCTTCTTGAACCTCGGCGGCAGAGACATCTTTCAGGCCTTCGCAGGCTTCTTGAACGATGAATTCTAGGCGGCCAAGATCAAGTGGCGACTCGCTGCCATCAGCGTGTTTAACGCGAATGCTAGGGTGAACTTTTTCGCCAACAGGGGCCAATTGGCTGCGCTCTTCAGCGCGGGCAGCACGATACAAAACATAGCCGCGGGCAATTTTATGCTCGCCGCTGCGCATCAGTGCCAGCTCTACTTGGTCTTGAATTTCTTCAATATGCATAGTGCCGCCAGAAGGCATGCGGCGCTTAAAGGTGGCGCTGACTTGGTCAGTTAGTTTGGCAACCGTTTCGTGAATACGGGTAGATGCGGCGGCGTTGCCACCTTCTACCGCTAAAAAGGCCTTGGTAATAGCAACGCTGATTTTGTCGTCAGTGTAGGGAACCACAGAGCCGTTGCGCTTAATAACCCGTAACTGACCGGGAGCGGTGGCTTTAAGTTCTGCGTCGTTGCTGTTTTGCGGGGGAATGCCTGTGGCACTGGTGGTGCTGTCTTGTTGGGTTTGCATGATATCTCCGGGCCCTTGCTGATGTCCTTGAAACGATTGTGCGGCAGTCTTCCTGCGTGGCCTCTTGCTACCCAAATATGGGGTGAGGGCTTTATATGATGCTTCAATAACCTTGAAACTTGGTTTCAGTTCGGATGTGTCATCCGTTGTTATTTTGGTTTGGCTGAAACCCTATATATGGGGTTTGGCTGAAGCTGGCATACAAGATAATGCGGTTTGCCTGAGTTCGCAAGCACTAGATGCTGTGTATTTTCTGTGGATAAAGTGTCGGTAAGTGGTGGGTAAACACGGTATGAAGTGGCAGATGCCCACGAGACGTGGGTTTCCGCTGGATTGCCGACCCGCTGTGGGTCGGTAGACGGATTGTGAATAAAAAAGGTTTTCTTATGCCTTTAAAATTTAGGCTGCGCCGTGCAGCAATTCTTCGCGGCTGAAGGCGATTAAATGATCTGCTTCGGTGGTGATTTGCACGGTGTCATTTATCGCGTAATTGCGATGACTTGGTAGCAGTGCTTCCACGCGACTGCCGGTTGGCAGGCTTAATGTGTAGAGGGTGGCGCTGCCAGAAAACACTTTTTTCTCGATAGTGGCGGTAATGCCACCAAAATCACTTAATACAATGTCATCTGGGCGCAGCAATACTTCTACGGGGGTGCCTGGCGGCCAGTGATAGGCGCGGTTACCCATGAGGGTGCCAAGTTCGGTGGTGACGGTGTTAGCCTCTGTGCCGATTACGCCGGGTAAAAAGCAGCCTTCGCCAATAAAGTCGGCGACGGTGCGATTGTTGGGTTCGTGATAGAGATTAAAGGGGGTGTCCCACTGCTGTAGCTGGCCGCCGTGGAGCAGGCCGATTTGGTCGCTGAAGGCAAAGGCTTCTTGCTGGTCGTGGGTAACCAAAATAGCGCTGATTTTTAGTTCTTTGAGAATGTCGCGCACTTCCAAACTCAGGCGCTTACGCAGCTCGGCATCTAAGTTGGAAAACGGTTCGTCTAGCAATAGTAAGTCTGGGCTGGGGGCAAGGGCGCGAGCCAGTGCGACGCGCTGCTGCTGGCCGCCAGATAATTCGTGAGGGTAGCGGTGGGCAATGCCGTCCAGCTGCACCAGCTCCAGCAGGCGTTTTACGGTGCTGTGTTGTTGCATTTTGCTCTGTTTGCGCAAGCCAAAGCTTATATTGTCTTTAACGCTTAAGTGCGGGAACAGGGCGTAGTCTTGGAACACCATGCCGATATTGCGTTGTTCGGGATCAATTAATTTGCCGGGTTCGCTTAGGCAGTGGTCGCGTAATATAACGCTGCCGTGGGTGAGTGGTTGGAATCCCGCAATGGCTCTAAGTATGGTGGTTTTGCCGCAGCCGCTGGGGCCGAGCAGGCTGCAAATATCGCCGTCATTAACGTGAAAACTGACCTTGTCGACGACAATGTCGCTGGCGTATTGGCATTGGATTTCGTGAATTTGGAGCATGGCTTTGGACCCGCTATAGGCCGGATGGGAGACGGGAGATGCAAAAGCGGGCGCGGCTTTGCCGCGCTGATTCGGCGGCGCAGTTGTAAGGCCCTAGCGTTTCCCGTACCCAAAGCACTCGCTGCGCTCGCGGGGCAGGCCCTCTCCCGTCCAGCATCAAGCAGTCTGTGCCTCAAGCAATAAAAACTCCAGCAAGGCTTTCTGTGCATGCAGGCGATTTTCTGCTTCGTCCCAAATGACGGTGTTAGGATCGTCCATCAATTCAGCGCTGATTTCTTCACCGCGCTTGGCGGGTAGGCAGTGCATATACAGTGCGTCGGGGTTGGCTAAGTCCATCAAGGTGCGATTGATCTGGTAGCCAGATAGTTTGCGGCGACGCTCAGCCTTTTCTTCTTCTTGCCCCATCGATGCCCACACGTCAGTAACGAGTAGATCGGAATTGCGGGCGGCGTCTACTGGGTCTCGCACGATTTTCACGCGGTCGCCAGCGGCGGCCAGCAGATCGGCGCGGGGCTCAAAGCCCTCTGGGCAGGCGACCATTAATGTAAAGTCCAGCATCATCGCCGCTTTAATATATGACTGGCACATATTGTTGCCGTCGCCAATCCACGCGACTTGTTTGCCCTTCATGCTGCCACGGTTTTCGACAAAGGTTTGAATGTCGGCGAGTAACTGGCAGGGGTGGTAGTCGTCGGTTAGTGCGTTAATAACCGGGACGCTAGAGTTGGCGGCAAAACGCTCGATAATGTCGTGCTCAAAGGTGCGAATCATGACGATGTCGCACATCGACGAAATAACTTTGGCGCTGTCTTCTATGGGTTCGCCGCGGCCAAGCTGGGTGTCGCGGGGCGATAAGAAAATAGCATGGCCGCCCATGTGCGCCATACCCGCTTCAAAAGAAATGCGAGTACGGGTGGACGCCTTTTCAAACACCATGCCTAACACGTAATTAGGAAATTGAACGCTGGGTTTGCGGGCTTTGTGCTCTGCTTTGAGTTCGATGGCACGCTGAATAAGCTGTTCCAGTTCGGCGGGACTCAAATCCGTGAGAGTTAAAAAATGTCTTAAGGCCATTCGGCTACCTATACTGCTGAATCGGCATCACGCCGCGCTGCTCTGTTCTGTCCACGCTAAAATGAGCGGGCAGAGGATAGAGAGCAATTCATCAATTTCCTGTTGGTTAATAATTAGTGGTGGTAGTAAACGTACCACGCGCTCTGATGTCACGTTGATTAGCAAACCTTTCTCAAGCGCCAGAGCAACAAGGCCAGCGCAGGGGGTGGTCAGCTCAATGCCAATCATTAAACCTTGGCCGCGCACTTCTTTTACATGCGGAGCGTTGGCGAGCTGTTGTTTTAATCCAGCGACTAAGTAGCGACCGTTTTCGGCTACTTGCTCAATCGCGTTGTTGCTAGTCAGGGTTTTGACCACGGCGAGTCCGGCGGCACATACCAAGGGGTTGCCGCCAAAGGTTGAACCGTGGTTGCCGGGCTGAAATAAAGAGGCTGCTTTGCCGTGGGCCAAGCAGGCGCCAATAGGCACGCCGTTGCCAAGACCTTTGGCGGTCACGACCACGTCGGGCATGATGTCGCTATGTTGGTAGGCGAAATATTTACCGGTACGGCCATTGCCAGTTTGCACTTCGTCTAGCATGAGTAGCCAGTCGTATTTATCGCACAGCGCCCGCAGTTGCGAGAGGTATTCTGGCGGCAGGGTGTGAATACCGCCTTCACCTTGAATTGGCTCAATTAAGACGGCGGCGACGCTGTCATTATTGCGGGCAATGGTTTCCAGTGCCGCAATGTCACCAAAGGGCGCGCGGATAAAACCACGGACCAGCGGTTCAAAACCGGCCTGAATTTTACGATTGCCCGACGCCGTTAGGGTCGCTAATGTCCTGCCGTGAAAGGCTTGTTCCATAACGACAACGTGGGGAATTTCGATATTGCGATTGTGGCCGTGCTTACGGGCGAGCTTAATGGCCGCTTCGTTAGCCTCGGCGCCAGAGTTTGAGAAAAACACATTGTCCATGCCGCTAACGGCGCACAGGGCTTCCGCTAATTCGGTTTGTTTTTGCACCGAGTATAAGTTGGAGGTGTGCAAAAGCTGGCCGGCCTGAGTTTGAATGGCTTCGGTCACGGCGGGGTGGGCATGGCCAAGGGCATTTACGCCAATACCACTAATGCTGTCTAAATAGCGCTTACCTTCTGTATCGAACAGTCGCACACCTTCGCCCCGGGTAAAGGTTACCGGTAGCCGTCCGTAGGTGTTCATTAATGCGGGCTGTGCCATCAACAGATCTCCGTACGCGAATATCACTTAAAGTGCGATAAACAGCGCAAAAAAGCAGTACAAAGGATTTAAAACGCAAAAAGGCAGCCAGTGCTGCCTAGTCAGAGCCTCAATAATATAAGGAACCACGCGGGAATTCTAGGCCTTGGCGCCGGAAAAACACCGAACGTGAGAATTACCGTATGTCAGTATTAACTTACGGTTCAGCCCTTGTTTTGCAATGGCTTACGTTGCTGCAGGATTAATAAGGTCGGGGCGGCGAATTAGTCGCCCCAAACTGTTTGATACAGCGTGGCTATTTGTTCGGCATTGGGAATAAGCGGATTGTTTGCCGGTGAGCCAGAGTCCAGCGCTTGCTGGGCCATCGTCGGTATGGCTTGCTGCCATTGAGCTTTGCTAATGCCGAAACTAGCGGGTGTTGGCACCTGTAAGTCGGTGCATAGTTGACGCAGGCCGGCGACCAACTTTTGGTTCGCCTGCTCGTCGCTGTCGCCGGCATCAGCCAACTGCATGGCGCGGGCGCAGCTGGCATAACGGGCTGGAGCACCACTGATAGACCACGCGGTAATGGCAGGCAAAAGCATGGCGTTGCTCATGCCGTGGGGTACATGGAATAGACCGCCAATGGGGCGGCTCATACCGTGAATGAGCGTGACCGAGGCGTTTGAGAAGGCGATGCCGCCTTGGGTGGCGGCGAGCATCATGGCTTCTCTCGCCTCGCGGTTGTCCGGTTCATGGCAGGCAGTGCGTAAATATTTAGCAATGGCGCTCATTGATGCCAATGCGATGGTGTCGGTAAACGGATTTGCCTTGCGGCTTACATAGGCTTCTAAAGCATGGCATAGGCTATCTAACCCGGTGTCGGCGGTTAAGCGCAGCGGCATGGTCATGGTGAGTTCAAAATCTACCAGCGCCGCTACCGGCATTAGCCCCAAGCCCATGCACAACATTTTTTCATGGGTTTCGGTGTCGGTGATCACCGCAACACGGGTGGCTTCCGAGCCAGTGCCGGCGGTAGTGGGGATGGCGATAATGGGCAGCCCGTCGTCTAGCGTTTGCGGCACTTTGTAGTCGCGTATTGGGCGCTCGCGATTTGCCATGGCAGCGATGGCTTTGGCGGTGTCGATAGTACTGCCGCCGCCCAGCGCGATCACGCAGTCGTGTTCGCTTTCGCGCAACACGGCCAAGCCTTGATAGATTGCGTCGGTGGTCGGGTCGGGCACGACCTCGGTAAAGCTGCGGTGAAAAACACCTTCGTCATCTAACTGCTGCTGCAGATTGGCAAGCCACCCCAAACTCACAATAAAGGCATCGCTCACTAAGAGTGGTCGCGATAAGCCCAGCTCTTTTAAAGTCGCTGGCAGCATACGGCTGGCTTCTGCACCAATGCGTAAAATGCGTGGCAGATTGATATTGCTGGTCATGGCGATAATCTCTTTATTGTATAGACGCTATTTAATAGGCTGTGGGTCGTAAATACAATTTGCGCGATTTGTTCGGCGGCGTTAACGCTCCGATAGCCAGCCATAGTGCTTAAACTTTATTTCGTGAATGCGTTGTTTGTGGCGGCGAGTCGCGATCAGGGATAATGCCGCCAATAGTCATGTTTGCCTTTAGCAGAAGCAGAGTGTTTTTATGTCGCAATCGCCAATACTCGATCCCGTAAAGCTCGGTCTTTTTGTGAGCCGGCTGGAGTCAGTGTGCGAGGAAATGGGCGCGGTGTTACAGCGTGCGGCCTTCTCACCCAATATAAAAGATCGTTTGGATTTTTCCTGTGCGATCTTTGATGCGCGCGGTGAGCTGTGCGCGCAGGCGGCACATATTCCCGTGCATCTTGGCAGCATGGCATACGCGATGGTCGACATTGTGAGTGCCTGTGAATGGCATTCCGGCGATATGATTGTGGTCAATGATCCTTTTCTTGGCGGTACTCATTTACCTGACGTAACGGTGATTGCCCCATTTTTTGACGAGCGGGGTGAGTTGCTGGCATTTGTTGTAAACCGTGCTCATCACGCCGACATTGGCGCTTCAACTCCGGGGTCTATGCCGCTCTCCAAAACGCTGGCCGAAGAGGGTGTAGTCATCCCGCCTACCTTGTTAGTCCGCGCTGGCGTCTTAGATAAAGCCTTACTCGATTCGTGGTTTGGCGACGGCCAGCATGGCGATTTTATTGCTCAAGTCAGCGCTAATCGCAGTGGTTTGCTGCGCTTGGCCGACGTGGTGTCGGCACTGCCGGTGGCCTTTGATGCCGCCGTCGAGCAATTGCAACATTACGCCGAAGGCATTGCCCGTCGCCGCTTGGCAGAATTGCCGAAGGGCATTTATTGCTTCTCCGACTATATGGATGACGATGGTTTCGGCAATAGTCATCTGCCCATTGTTGTTAGTATCGAACTAAGTAATGGCGGGGTGGTAGTCGATTTTAGCGGCACTTCAGCGCAGGTGGCAGGCAATATAAATTGTCCTTTATCGGTGGCTGCAGCAGCAGTGTATTACGTATTTCGGTGTTTAATGCCAAACGAAGTGCCGGTGTGTATGGGTTTGTTTCGGCCAATTAGCTTGAGCGCACCGCTGGGGTGTTTGCTCAATGCCCAGCGCCCCGCAGCCGTGGCGGCGGGTAATGTAGAAACCTCAATGCGTATTACCGACGCGGTGCTGGGTGCTTTAGCGCAGGCGGTGCCTGAGCTTATTCCCGCTGCGAGTCAGGGCAGTATGAATAATGTTGCCATGGGTGGCGCGGTGAACTCACGGGGCGAAAGCGATACCTGGAACTACTACGAAACCATCGCCGGTGGCATGGGCGCACACGCGAAAGGGGTGGGCCTAAGCGCGGTGCAAAGTCATATGACCAATACCTTAAACACCCCTGTAGAAAGCTTAGAAATGCACTACCCGCTTAGAGTGCGGCGTTATGCTTTGCGCAAAAACTCTGGCGGCGCGGGTCAGTTTAAGGGTGGCGATGGCGTCGTGCGTGAGTTTGAATTTTTAGCGCCAACACAATTTACCTTGCTCACCGAGCGTCGAAACCTCGCACCTTGGGGCTTGGCGGGTGGCGCTGATGCGGTGCCAGGGAGGAATTTGTTAAATGGCCAGCTGCTTCCAGCGAAAGTGAGCCAGTCTGCGCAAGCGGGTGATGTGCTCACCATTGAAACTCCTGGCGGTGGTGGTTGGGGTGGCTGACGTCGGACAAAGCTATAATGCGTGGCGGGGCTATACGCTGGACGGGAGATGTGAAACGCTAAAATCAACACGAGGGTGTTGTTGAATTAGGTCATGCAGAACGTAATGTGGCATCTATTGGCTTGGCTTAATTTGGCTTTTACGTTCGGCGCCAGACGTCAGGCTCCCAGCTTTCCTAGCGTCTCCCGTCTCCCGTTTAGCATCTAGCGGCCCCCGAGCCATTACTTTTGCCACTGGAATTGCTAGAATAGCGCCAACAATCTCCGGATAAGCGCCCCGTGAATCAGGCCTTATCACCGTTATCCGACAAGTAGGTGATCCATGGACACTATTGAAGCAATCAAACAGCAACTTTCAGCCAACCCCATCATCCTTTATATGAAAGGCTCCCCGAACCAGCCGCAGTGTGGTTTCTCTGCGCGCGCGTCGCAGGCTTTAATGGAGTGTGGCGAGCGTTTCGCGTTTGTGGATATTTTGTCTAATCCCGATATTCGCGCAAAAATGCCAGAATTTGCGAACTGGCCAACCTTTCCTCAATTATGGGTTGCCGGTGAATTAGTTGGCGGCTGTGACATTATTTGCGAAATGCACGAAAGCGGCGAATTGAAAACATTGGTACAGGAAACCTCTGCAGCACAGGCTAGCGCAGAATAGTTTCACTGTTATAGGATCGCTAAAAGCCCAGTGGTTATGCCTCTGGGCTTTTTTGTGTCTTCTTGAATGTAAATAAGAATACTTTTTATTCGGGTTTGCAGCTGATAACATTCTCACCGCTGCGCAGATGGGGTGTGCAGCTATACAAAATAAGTGATTTTTAAAATCACACATTATCTTATTGGAGAGTTCACAATGAAGAGAACCGCATTAGCGCTGACAATTGCTGCGCTGCCGTTTGCCGTCCACGCTGCGTCTACGCCTAGCCAAGAAGAAATGTGGCAAATTATTCAGCAGCAACAAAAAGAAATTGAGCGCCTAAAGGCTGAGCAAAAAGTTGCTGATAGTAAAATTAACGCCACCGCTGATGCTGTTGAAAAGACTGCCACCGTTGCTGAGTGGGCCAGCCGCACTACGATTGGTGGGTATGGTGAGCACCATTTTAATCACTTCAAAAACAAAGACGACCAAGTTGATGCGCACCGTTTTGTCCTATATGTCGGGCATCAGTTTAGTGACACTGTCCGGTTTTTCTCGGAAGTCGAGCTTGAGCACGGCCTAACCAAAGATACCGCTGATGGTAGTGGCCCGGGCGAAGTTGAGCTTGAGCAAGCTTACATTGCATGGGACTTTAGCAAAGGTCAGACCTTGACCATGGGGCAATTTCTGATCCCCGTTGGCATTATTAATGAAACCCATGAGCCAGATACCTTCTACGGAGTAGAGCGAAATGGTGTGGAAAGCGCAATTATACCGTCTACATGGTGGGAAACAGGCGCTATGGTTAGCGGTGAGATATTGCCAGGCTTTAACTATAACGTTGCGGTTCACAGCGGTTTAGCAATTGACCCCACGGGTAATGGTTCTGTACGTGGTGGACGTCAAAAGTCTGCTAAAGCAACGGCGGAAGATCTGGCCTACACCGGTCGCCTGGTTTACAACGCGATTTCAGGTTTAGAGTTGAGTGCGACCTATCAGTACCAAGCTGATGTAACTCAGGGCGCGGCAGCTGAAGGCGAAGCAACTTTCTACGAATTACATGCGCGCTACCAGATTGCGAACCTAACGTTGACGGCGTTAATGGCTGAGTGGGATATCGATGGCTCAACATTTGCGACTGTTGGTAGCGACCAGCAGGAAGGTAGCTATCTTGAGGCGTCTTATAAAGTGACACCAAAGTTAGGCGTGTTTATTCGCCAAAGTCAGTGGGACAACCTTGCCAACAGCGCGGCTGATACTGAGATTGAGCAAATCGACCTCGGTGTTAATTACTGGCTTACACCTAGCGTGGTGGTTAAAGCAGACCTCGCTGATCAAACCAATGCTAATGGCGATGCCGTTAATTTAGGATTGGGTTGGAGCTTTTAATTAGTGGCTTTGTCACGCACTAAGCAAGAACGCGGTAGGTGCAAGCCTGCTGCGTTCTTGATCTTGTTACTTTCTTTTATGCTTCCCAGCGTAGCGTTCGGCGGTAGCCAAAATAATAATGCAGCAGGACAATACCTTAGCGTAGATGAGTTTTTGCAGCTGTCATTTGGCAGTGACGCTGAACCTAACCCCGCAGTGTATTGGCTACCGGCTGATGTAAAAGAGCGAATTAAAGCACTTAACGGTCGTGACTTTCCCCTGTTGCGGGTTCGCTATTGGGCCGTTAACAACGATACCGCGTGGATACTCGAAGAGATTGGTAAAGAAATGCCAATCACAATTGGGGTGCTTGTTGATGGTGAAGAAAACGTTGTTAGGCGTGTTGAAGTTTTAGCCTTTAGAGAGAGCCGAGGATGGGAGGTTCGTCACCCCTTCTTTACTCGCCAATTTAATAATATTTCCTTAAATAAAGAAGATCTTCTTAGCGAACATATTGATGGGATAACCGGAGCAACACTCTCTGTGCGAGCAGTTAAACATGTGACCCAAGTTGCGCTAATCCTAGCAAATGCGGTACAACGTGCGACCAACACCGCTACTTCGGAATAAGTTGTGAGTCCATTTCGTTTTTTTAGAATGCTATTACTGCGATGGCATCGCCGTATAGGCGTAGTGTTGCTCGCATTTATAGTGATGCTTGTTGTGACCGGTATTGCTATTAATCACAGTGCTGGATGGGGCTTAGACAAAGCTTTTGTTCAGCAAACCTGGTTATTAAAATACTATGGTATTACTGAGCCAGAGCTTCGCAGTTTTCGTGACAACAACGACTGGCTTGCGCAGTCGGGTGGCAGCTTATATTTAAATGAAGATGTTATTGGTCATTGTGACGGGGCGCTGCTAGGCGCAGTTAAGCGCAGTGATGTTTGGTTGGTTTTGTGTGAAGGTCGGCTACAATTATTTAATCATCAAGGCGCTCGCTTGGATGATATTAGTGAGTCTTTGGGCTTGCCCTCAGCGGTAAATGCAATCGCCGCTACCACCGATGCCGTATACCTGCGATCAACTGCAGAGACGCTTAAGTTTGATCCTGATTTGCTGGTGTTTAGCCGCATAGAAAAACCAAGACTGAATGAGGAATGGGCGGCTCCTGTAGAGGCACCGCTTAGATTGCGGGAGTTCTGGTTGGGAGTGCATCGTGGTAATGGCGTGAACTGGGAGCGAGTGTTACTAGATTTACACAGCGGTCGTTTGTTTGGCCCGGTCGGTGTCATCGTGACAGATATCGCGGCCATACTTTTACTGCTCTTGGCGCTAAGCGGTGTTTGGGTGTGGGTGACTAAGCCGGGTCGCTGGCGCTAATTGGCCGAGGCCGCCGTACGCTTTAAATTCTGAGTCAATGGCTTGCGTCCAACCTCGTGCTAGTGTGCTGTCAATATTGATAGAGGGCTAACTCATGAATCCAACTCTTAAACTGTGGCGCAAACTGTCGGCGTATCCTGCCGGCAAGCAACTATTCTCTAAAGGCGTGTGCTTAAAAGCCCCTTACTTCGGCACCATCAAACCTGTCTTTGAAGAGTTAGAAACCGGTTACGCGGTGGTGCGCATTAAAGAGCGTCGCGCCATACATAATCATATCCGTTCTGTTCACGCGATCGCCCTGTGTAATTTGGCGGAGATAGCCGGCGGTGTTGTTAGCGAAGCGTCTATGCCCGCTGGCATGCGTTGGATTCCCGCAGGCATGACTGTGCGTTATTTGGGCCCAGCCAAGGGTGTGTTGCGAGGCTACGCCAGTATGCGTGACATTGTTGTTGGCGAAAAAGGCGTGGTGCCGGTTAAGGTAGAAGTGAAAAATGCAGTTGGCAATGTGGTGTTTGACGCTGAAATTTCTATGCACGTGTCGCCAAAGAAATAACAGTGAAAATTAGCCCTGCAAAGGCTGGGCAAGAATCCATAGGCCCACGCCGGTGAATACCACCATAAGCAATAGCATGGGAATTTGGCTGATACTTGCCTGCCGCTGATTTGGAAAACTACGCAGGGCTTCTGCATGGGCTAAATACACGCTGGCAACGTGGCCAATTAAAATCAACCACACTTGGCTATTCCAGATAAAACCCATGTCCGGTAATACTGGCAGTCTGCCGCTGATGGCGGTGCCAAACAGATCCCAGCCCCAGCCGAAGGGGTCTGAAATTAGCCCTCGTATTTTTAGTCCTTGGCTCAGTACTAGGGTGTAGTAGTGGGTAATGTGATACGCCAGCGCAATGGGCAAAAGACTGTAGCCAAAACGCAGTGATAATTCATTTACGCTAAGTTCGCTGCGCGTTATTTTTTTACCCAACCATAAGAAAAATAAAAATAATCCTAAATAAATAAAGGGTGAAATTAATAAGCAGACGGTCTCAAAGCCAATATACCAAGGCCGTAACAGTATATAGCTGTGTAAGGGATGCTGGCCGAGTAGCGCTTCTAAAATATGGAGCGGGTCTTTCCAAAAAATATTAAACCACAGGCTGGTTTCACGCAGTCCGTCGTAGGCGGTAGACGACAACATAAACAAAATAAAAACCAGCAAGCTGAGGTGCTCGATACGCTGTTGAAGTAGTCCGCTAAAAGGCAGACGCAAGGCAAAATTATGTGTGCCATCGCTATTGCTTTGGAAGTGAATCGGCGACATTTTAGCAATGAGAGAAAACATGACTGAGAACAATTCGCCGTAGCGAAACCACGCAGCACTGCCCACCAAGTACACGGCGAATAAATTAATGGCAGTGTAGCTCAGTAAAATAACTGAGAGCGAGAAGGGCTGTGTATTGCCAAATAGTTCAAGGCAGATAAAAGCCATATAGAGTAGAACGGCCGGCCAGTATGCAAGCTCGCTGGGGTAGGCGTAACGGCCTTGGCTAAAGTTTTTAAACGGTGATAGCAGAAATTTCCAAGGGTTTAAGTGGTGATACCAGTTGCCAAATAAGGCGCTGAGGTAGCTAGCGCCAAGCGCAAAACTAATCCAGAAGAATGTCATATTGAAATTGCGGTAGCGGTCTTGATTGCCAATAAAGCCGCTAAGGATGGCAAGGCCAAAACACAAAACTAATATGCTTTTTAATAACGTCGCTAGCTTAAGTTTGTTAGCAATAAATCTTAGCTTTGGATTGTCGGCGACATATTGCCACGGTGGCCGCTTGGCGTTCTCAGCGCTGTAAAAATAGCCTAAAACTAAAAATGATAAGACCAATGCCGCCATAGCCCCGTAGATATACATCCAATAGGGCATGGGTAATTTATAGGGTTCGCCGAAACTATGCGCATAACTGTATTCAGGAAATAGGCCTGCAATTAATAATAATGGCAGAAGTTTACAGCGCATTAGCGCGGGTAAACTTCTATGGTGCCAAGCTGTATTTCGCTGACGTGAACTTCAATGGCAAATCGTCCGGTTTGCGTCGCCACAAACTCAATGTCTTTTTTAATGCCTGCCTCTAACACAATGTGCATTTCGACGCCGTGTATGTGCACGGCGGCGTCTTTGTCACTGACGAAGCTAAGCTTGGCAGTGTCGCCAAGTTTGAGCTGAATCACCATTGGCTCAGGAATGCTGCCCTCAAGAATGGCAAAGTAAAAAGCGTGTGTTTCGCTAGTATCATTCACTACCGGCGCTGGTTTCATCACCAACCATAGGCCGGTGAGCACCAGTGCAGCACAAATTAAAAATAATAGCTTTTGACGCATTGCTTAGTTTCCGTTGCGGTTGTAGGCGCGTTCCCACATTTGTACATAGGCTTCGGCAGAATTATACAGGGCGTCGAGGGCTTCTTTGCCGCCTTCTAATCGCACTTCTTCAACAAAGTCTGCAACTAGACCGTAGTGCGACATACCGGTTTCGTCAATATGCCAATACTTGCCACTTTCTGGAATTAATAACATGTCGACGGTAACGGGGTCGAATCCTGCAAATTGCGATCCCCAGTCGTCACCACTGAATAATGTGAAAGGATAAATGACGGGCTCTGAGTCGCCGCCGCGTGGGCCGGGATGACCGCCAAAGCCGTTGGCGTCGGCGCCGTAGCCTAATCCTAGAATTTGATTGCTGTTATTAATGCCGGCTTTGGTACGCCAGAATTTTAATTTTTCCAAAAATTCTTTGTGTTTTACGCCGGTACCTTTGTAGGGATAAAC
Organism: Zhongshania sp.; assembly: GCA_018066965.1. Lineage (GTDB taxonomy): Bacteria > Pseudomonadota > Gammaproteobacteria > Pseudomonadales > Spongiibacteraceae > Spongiibacter. Next base: position 17,519 of record JAGPVP010000086.1, read on the forward strand.
CACGCCACCGTTTTTGAGCATACGCACTACTTGGTCGCTGGTTAGGCCGCCATGCGCGTCATGTCCAGATGACAGTGGGTAGGCCGGCGTTTGTTCGTCGGCGATATCCAGCATGATGTCTTTGCTGTGATAGGCGGCGTGGTCGATGTCGATTACCATGCCACGTTGCATCAGCGCACGGAGCGCGTATTCACCAAGGTCGGTCACGGTGCGGGCATTACAGCGTTTGCCTGGTGGGTATAGCGGTGTGATCCCGCCGGTGGTTTCAAACAATAGTTGAGTTATTGGGTCGTTGCCGGAGCCGGGAATGGCCGTGGTCATTTCTGTGCCGGGGGTGCGAACCGAGGGCTCGTCTACAGGGTAGTCGCGGCACGCGGTCGTTTTCCAGAATGCGCCGGTGTCGAGGAAGTTGAGAACGTTTATGACGTCGCCGCTAAAGATACCGGCGCCGCCCAATGAGCTGTCAATGTCGTGGAAGGGATAAACGTGGCGCACGCCCAGATCCCATAGGCGCTGAATTTCACTGTCAATTTGCGCTTGGTCACATTTACGCTGCTCTATGCCGCCGGGCAACATGGTGACGCCGCAGTCAAATATTTGGGCAACCTCTACACCGAGTACCACCGCCATCTTGCCGTCGTTAATGACTTCGCGCGCCTCTTGTGGGCTTTTAACAATACGATACCAGCCTTTGCCGGGGCCGCCGGATTGGGCGTCGATGTAATCCTGTACGTCAAATAAATACTCTAGCTGTTTAACTGCTACGCTCATGTCGTTGCAGTCGGCTTGCGGGTTGGTCGCCAGCACTTTACCGACATTACACAGCGCTGTGATATTGGTGCCGTGGTTTACCATTAACCGCAAGCCGGAAAGGTAAGCGCGTTCCACCCATTTGTAGTACATCACTTGATGGGTTAAATAATCGCGGCGCGGCCAATCCACAAAGGTCGGCCAGCCTTCGGTGTTATGGGTGTCGGTGGGGCTCATGCTAAGCACGTTATTACCATCGCGAATCCCGTTGGGGCCGTGAATGTCTTCGCAGTTTTCTAGTGCGTGATCCACCCCAAAGCGATGAATAACTTCACCGTAGAGTACGCCACCAGCTGAGGGGCCAACATCGCCCGCATAAGACATCTCGCTAGACATGCCCATGTGGGTGTGGATATCGGCAAAGCCAATAAGCGGTTTATTTATTCCATTACCTTTAAATGTTTTACCGCTCACTGCGGTGGGCATTTCGGGGTAGTTGGTGCAGCCAGTGCTCGGTACGAATTTGAACTGGCTAGCTGGGCCGCTGGTATTTTCCGCTGTAATTAGCGCGCCGTTGTCATTCACCTGCATAGTTTGCGAACTGCTGTCAGACACAATAGTGAAGCTTTCGCTGCCCTGCGCAACATCAATAGTCCAAATCGCGGCGTCAGTTGCTACGTCTTCGGCATTGACCGAACCGTTGCTTGCAGTAAGTAATTTGCGGTCTTCGGTGTAGAACAGATATTTACCTAGATTGGCGGGCTGCATAAAAAATGCATCGCCGGCGCCTACTGACTCGGCATTGCTGTTGTAAGTGTTTTCGGCGGCCGTGACGTAATTTTTGGTTTGTGTTGACTGAATAGCGTAGCAGCCATTGGCCATGTCGTAGCGAGTAACGGGTGTTTCTGTAGGTGGTGGATTGCTGCCGCCTTGATTGCCGCCTGAGCCAGAAGAGTTTGAACCACCGCAAGCAATTAACGTGGACGTACATAAAATCAGAACGGATAGCTGGATTTTCATTCTTTAACCTACTGGGTGTTTGGTATTGTTTCTTATCGTTTTGACGGGGGCGGTCGCGAATTTTTATTTTGGCGGGACCGGCCACTTTGAAAAACCGTTAGACCTAATAGCTAAGCTACCACTCTACTGCACAAAAGTCGCTAATTGTAACTATATGGTAATGGTTCTATAACTTTAGCTGAGAGTGTGGTGTTTAAGTTTAGCTGCGCGCCGTGGTTCTGAGCTGGTATTGCAGGTAACGCAAATCCGTGCCGAGTGGTGAACTTACTCTGTGTCGCTGCTGCTTAAGTTAGTATTGATGAGAGAGTAAAGCTGCTCGGCTAGTGCTTTGAGCTGCTGGACATCTTGGCGTGGCATGGCAATTTGGCCGCTGATGTTGTCGGGAGTTTGCTTGGCTTGATCGGCGAGGTCCTTCCCTGCGGGTGTTAACACGATTACTTTCTGGCGTGAATCATTGCTCGATTTGGCGATGGTGAGTAATTTTTTGCTTTCCAGGCGCTTGAGTATCGGGGTGAGTGTGCCCGCGTCAAATCGCGTGCGCTCTACAAGGCTTTTAATAATTACCTTGTCTTCATCCCACAACGCTAGCATGACCAAGTACTGGGCATAGGTTAGCCCCAGCTGATCTAGTAGCGGTCGATAGGCTCGAATTAAGGCGTTGGTTGCCGAGTAAAGTGAGTGGCAGATCTGGTTTTTGAGCTTTAGGGCTGGGATGTCAGTCAATGTTGTTCTCCGCGTTGAAAAATATTTTGCGCGCAAATCATTGACGCGTCAACGATGGCCTGCCATTATTTTGTGCGCAAAGTAAATCTGCGCGGTTTGATATTAACATCAGAAAGCCGGTGGAAATTCTCACTGCGCTTATCGGCGGTCTTGATATCCCCGTCGGACGGATGTCGCGATAACGCGAAATTTTAGTTTACTGTCCTGCTGCTTGGACTAAAGCATGTTGATTTGCACTTAAAACTGACCCAGGATTTGCATCTAAAATTGACCCACCCTTTGATGCCAATTATGGCGTAGTTTTTTGTTTTTCGCCGGTCTTAATTTCCTCTTGCTGTGTTGTTGAGTGTTTCAGTCTGTAGCT
>JAGPVP010000057.1 GCA_018066965.1 Zhongshania sp.
TTCAAAGGCAACAATTCGGCTAATCGGTTGCAAATGATTCCAAACATGGCGACGACCAATCGGTTTACCTGGAACACGAACTTGGCCGTAATGCTGGAAGTAGTTAAAAGTTTCAACCCATAGACGGGCGAGACACGCGCCACCTAAGCCACAAAGTGCGGCGTTAACACCACCGATTGCAAACATAGCAAGCTCAAATACAACAAAGGCAAGTATCGCTTTCCATACACGGTGATGAATAGACCAACGCGATCTGCCACGCTTCATCATGGCTTCACTTTCTAAGCGCCATCCAGTAACCGTACTTTCGTACACGGCTTTAACAGCAAACCCATAGAGGCTCGAGCCACGCGGTGCGGTATCACAATCTTCTGGTGTACCAACATCCAGATGGTGGCCTACACGGTGACCGATGTCACGTGATGCATCTAGGTAAATAACCTGTAAATAGGTGCCTATAAACTTTTGCAAAGTACCTTGCTGGTGGTAAAGCTCATGGAGGCTAGGCACGCCAATAATGACGCCCAACCAAGAAACAGACAGCGTACCGCCAATCATTTCTACAGTACTCATATTGCCCTGACCAATACGCCAAGCCAAAAAGAGGTAAAGCCCAACTGAGAATAGCGCACCTATCCAGATCGGGATATCTGCTAGGGCGCGGTTGCTAATGTTACGCTCTTTAGTGTCGCGCGGTAGCACGGTATCTAGAATCGCGAGGCCTGGAAGGGTTGCAAGTCCAAACCACACATAAGGCCCACCAAGGTAAATACCTACTGCAGTCATGATCTGCAATGCAGGAGAAAAGTAATATCGTAGATAATCAAACATGACAACATCCGCCCATACTTATTATTTCGTAGAATTAGCAAAGACAAGCAGCTTTGAATAATCGCGGCTATCTTTTCTTGACGGTACTAAGTATGAACTTTCTAAAAATGCGAAACAGGTCATTTATTGACAATATGGGGTCATTTAAAGACAATAAAGCCTTAAATGGGAGAATGCGATGGATTTTTCAGAGCTTAGCTTATCCACCCCCTCAATTCCGGTCGGCTACTCACGTCTCGTTGCCCGCACCCTAGGGCTCGTCGAAAAAAACCTTCACTTGCTTTTAGCTAACACCCAGCTTCACACCAGCGACCTGCTGCTCGATGACACCTCCATAACTGGAACGCAACAGATACGCATTTTGTGTAATGCACTAGACATATCAGGTGATGAAGCATTTGGCCTGTACTTTGGTCAAAACCTAATTCCGCCAACTCATGGCCCCCTAGGTTTTTTGGTGCATAGTAGTTCTAATTTAATCGACGCGATGGAAGCCTTTACAAACTTCCTCCCGCTGCGGATGAATCTCACGCAAATGGACATTAGTACCAACGACAACTGGCTGGAATGCCACTTTCACGCTAACCCTCAGGTCGATCCCAAAGTTTACCGCTTAGTTATTGAAGCACTAAGTCTGGGGGTATTCGCAATCACCGAGTTTATATTAGGACGTCCGCTTACCGAGGGCCACCTACAACTCCTCTACCCCGCGCCTAATTACAAAGCTCAATATCGACGGTTCTATCCCTGCGAAGTGCATTTTTCCGCGTCCAGTAACACCTTGCGCATCCCCATTGCACTAATCAATACGCCCAATGCGTCGGCCGAGCACAATAATTACGAATACGCCTTAAATCAGTGCAAAAGCTTACTTGATCAACTCAACGAAGGTCAGCTCGACACCAAAACGAAAGTACGTAAGTTATTGCTTTCCCATCCCAACCACCAACTTTCAGAGGATGCCGTCGCTGCGACCATGTTTATTAGTAAACGAACATTGGCACGGCGTTTAAACACTGAGAACACCGGGTTTAGAGAGGTGCGGGACGATGTGCTCTCATCTCTTGCCAGCGGCTATCTACTAGATACCCACCTGTCGGTCGATGCTATTGCGAGCTTACTCAACTATCACGACAGTTCTAATTTTCGACGCGCCTTCAAACGCTGGCACACCATCCCCCCAGAAAAATTTCGCAGCAAACATAAAGCTCAATAATCGGCACTGAAAATCGATACCATAAAAATCCTCTGACTATCGGTATACTGATCTTTATCAGACATATAGAAACAGGCTTCAGCGAATGCACAACACCAAATCAAACTCACTGATTCAGCGCTGGCTTAACGGCCTTGAGGTAATGGGCAACCGACTTCCCAATCCGGTACTGATGTTCATCTATTTTTGTCTAGCCATCATCGCAATCTCTGTGGTGTCAGAATACTTCAACATTGCCGCCAAACACCCCGTTACCGCTGACATCATCAGCGCCAAATCGCTATTAAGCAGCGACGGCATAAAATGGATGGTAGGCAATGCCGTCAACAATTTTATTCAGTTCGCACCGGTAGGCTCAGTATTAGTGGCGATTTTAGGGATTGCCGTAGCCGAGGACTCCGGCCTTCTCGGCCATGCCCTGCAACGCGTTGCCGCCAATGCACCGCCAAGAGTATTAAGCAGCGTTGTGGTCTTTGCTGGGGTGATGTCTAGCATCGGCTTTGACTCTGGTTACGTGGTGCTCATTCCACTGGCGGCACTTATCTTTAAAGCCGCGGGACGTTCACCACTCGCGGGTATTGCCGCCGCCTTTGCCGGTGTTTCAGGTGGTTATAGCGCCAATCTACTACTCGGCCCTGTAGATGCCATCCTGTCAGGCATAAGTACCGAAGCGGTTGCTTTAGTCGCACCTGATCGTCTAGTTTTAACCAGCGCCAACTACTATTTCACTTTAATCTCTACCGTGTTCATTACCATTGCCGGCGCGTGGGTGAATGAAAAAATCGTCGAGCCACGCCTAGCTAAGCCAACGGCGTCACATGATGATAATCAGGAACTGAATAAGAACTCTGCTGAGCTAAAAACAGCGCTAAGACGAGTAGGAATTTTTAGCATTGCCTTCGTCGGGTTTCTTCTTTACTTAGTCCTGCCCGCCAACGGCCTAATGCGCAACCCAGATCCCAGCGGCCTAGCAGCACTCCCGCTGCTGAATGGCATCGTGGTATTTATTGCGCTTTACGCCACCATCAGCGGCATCATTTTTGGCTACAGCACCGGCAAATATCAACGTCACCACGATTGGATTGCCGGCATGGAGAAAGGTATTGGCACCCTATCCGGCTATCTTGTACTTATGTTTTTTGCCGCTCAGTTTGTTAATTATTTCAACTGGACCGGATTAGGCGCCATCTCTGCGATAAATGGCGCCAACTGGCTTGCAGGGCTCGGCTTATCAAAAATTAGCTTACTCGTCGGGTTTATCCTAATTAGCGCCAGCATCAATCTTTTAATTGGCAGCGCCTCTGCGAAATGGGCATTAATGGCGCCGATTTTTATTCCAATGTTGTATTTGCTGGGGGTGGACCCCGAGTCGGCGCAAATGGCATATCGAATAGGAGATTCAAGCACAAATATTATTACACCACTTATGCCATATTTTGGCGTTGTGGTTGCGTTTGCACAGCGCCATGACAACACTGCAGGGATGGGTACATTAATTGCTTTAATGCTGCCCTACTCGATGGTCTTTCTTATCGGTTGGTCGCTGCTACTCAGTGTGTGGCTGGCGGTAGGTTTACCCTTGGGGCCGGGCTAACAGCCCCAAGTGAATGATGAAAGTCTGCGTATTACTCTTGTACCGTCGCCGCCATTTCATCGATATCAACATGCCGAACATTAGCGCCTTTGACGAGGTATATAACGTGTTCCGCAATATTGCGCGCGTGATCACCTACTCGCTCCAGTGAACGCAAGGCCCACATGACCTGCAGTACCGACGAAATAGTGCGCGGGTCTTCGATCATATACGTGACCAAACTGCGCATTGCCGTGCCGTATTCCAAATCAACCGCTTTATCTTCTTCAGCCACTTCCAGTGCCAAATCAATATCAAGCCGTGCAAACGAATCCAGTGCATTGCGCACCATGCCAGAAACATGATCACCTATATGACGAATTTCAAGCACACTGCGCGGTAAGCCGCCAAGTTCGGTAAGTTTAATGGCACTGTCTGCGACCTTGCTGGCTTCGTCGCCCATGCGTTCAAGATCGCTTAAAATTTTGCTGATCGACAATACTAAGCGTAAATCACTCGCTGCTGGCTGACGCCGCGCAAGAATAATCGTGCACTCTTCATCAATCGATACTTCTAAATTATTAACAACCTTGTCCCCTAGTTTTACGTCCGAGGCTAGACCTGTGTCCAAATTCATAAACGCATTAGTCGCGTCGGCAACCTGTTTTTCAACCAAGCCGCCCATTTCTAACATTCGCGTTTTAATATCATCTAGCTCGGTATTAAATTGCTGCGATATATGATGCGTGTGTAAGCTTTTTTCTTTCATAGTCAATCTCCCAAAATCTGTCAGCAAACCTTAACCATAGCGACCGGTAATGTAATCTTCGGTTTGCTTGTTAGTGGGGTTTGTAAAAAGAATATCTGTATTATCAAATTCGATTAACTTACCCATATACATAAACGCCGTATAGTCAGAAACACGCGCTGCCTGTTGCATATTGTGGGTAACAATAACGATAGTATATTGGTCTTTCAGTTCGTAAATTAGTTCTTCAATTTTCAGTGTTGAAATCGGGTCTAGGGCTGACGCTGGCTCATCTAGTAGCAGAACTTCGGGTTCTACCGCAATAGTGCGCGCAATAACCAAACGCTGTTGCTGACCGCCTGACATTCCCAAGGCATTGTCATGTAAACGATCTTTTACTTCGTCCCATAATGCAGCGCCGCGCAAAGAGCGTTCAACCACTTCATCTAACACACGCTTTTTATTTATTCCCTGAATCCGCAATCCATACGCAACATTTTCGTAAATAGATTTAGGGAAAGGGTTCGGCTTTTGAAATACCATACCGACTCGACGTCGCAGAGTCGCGACATCCACGCGCTTGTCATAAATATTTGAGCCATCTAAAGAGATACCGCCATCTACTCGGCAGCTATCCACCAAATCATTCATGCGATTAAAGCAGCGCAGCAAGGTTGACTTGCCGCAGCCACTGGGGCCGATAAACGCGGTGACTTTCTTACGTGGAATTACCATATTGACGTCAAACAACGCCTGTTTTTCCCCGTAATACAAATCGAGATTATCTACGGTTAACGTTATATCTTCGTCGTGAATTGATTGTTCCACACGATTGCGTCCCAGCGACTCCATATTAATAGCGTGCGCCTTTACATTTGATTTGTCACTTGTCATAAAACTCGCCGCCTTATCGTTCACGCTTACATTTCCAGTGATTTGTATTTCTCGCGTAAATGATTACGCAAGGCCACCGCACTTAAATTGAGTAAGGCGATGATAACTACCAATAGCAAGGCCGTGGCATACACTAACGGTCTCGCTGCTTCTACATTCGGACTCTGGAACCCAACATCATAAATGTGAAAGCCCAAGTGCATAAATTTTTGATCGAGATGGAAATAAGGGAAGTTTCCATCTACCGGTAGCGACGGCGCCAGTTTTACAACACCAACCAACATCAAGGGCGCCACTTCGCCCGCTGCCCGCGCTACCGCCAATATCAAACCGGTCATCATCGCCGGGCTCGCCATCGGTATCACCACACGCCACAGGGTTTCAGCTTTAGTCGCGCCTAACGCCAAGCTACCTTCACGCAAATTACGGGGAATACGAGACAAGCCCTCCTCGGTCGCCACAATAACAACCGGCAAGGTTAACAAGGCCAAGGTCACCGATGCCCACAGCAAGCCAGGCGTGCCAAACGTGGGGGCCGGCAATGCTTCAGGGAAAAATACCTTATCCATTTCAGAGCCTAGGAAATAGATAAAAAAGCCCAAACCAAACACGCCGTAAACAATAGAGGGAACCCCCGCTAAATTATTCACCGCAATACGAACAATACGTGTCATCAAGCCCTGCTTCGCGTATTCGCGTAAATACACTGCGGCAATCACACCAAAAGGCGTGACCAAGACCGACATAATCAGCACCATAATGACCGTACCAAAAATGGCTGGGAAAATACCGCCTTCCGTATTCGCCTCACGCGGTTCGTCCGTTAAGAATTCACCAAACTTAGCGAAGTAAAAGCCTATTTTTTGAATAAAGCTCATACTATTAGGCTTATAGGCCTTCACCACCGTAGCGATACGCTGCTCTTTAATTTGTCCCGCCGCAGTTTTCATCGTGAAACTATCGCGATGCCACTGCTGGTACAAATCAGCCAACTGCGACTGCAGCGCTTTATATTGCACATCTAATTCTGCGCGCTCCGCAGCCAAGTCGGCCTGCGCTTGTTGACCCCTGCCGTCTGCCACGGCGTTATCAAGTTCTAAGCGGCGCTCCTTTAAACGTAATTTTTCGAGGCGATAATTTATCGCGCCAATATCTTTCTTCTCAATTTTTTTAATCTGTTCATGAATGCCATTTGCACGGTTTACTCGTTCTTGAAATACATCCCATGCACCGCCTTCTTCTCCGCTGGCAAGCACCTTGCCCTGCTCTTTAACATTTTGTAAAAAACCGTAAAAATTTCCCCATTCACGACGTTCAATAACAACCGCATCTTTAGGGTAACTAATGTCATTCAAGTAGCGACTAATAACCCATTTAAAGTCAGCGCCACTGACGTCGCGATTACCTAGCTTAACTAACTGGCGATCAACAAACGCATCATCAGTATCTATTTTAAAACCCGCGCTTAACAACTGCTCAATCGGAACGGCTTCTGATTCAACTTGTTCAGCTAATACAGCTACAGCGATCTCACTTGGTAAATCATATTGCGCTTGCATCACCGAAGCCGGCCAAAAATGTCCAAAACCGCGAACCGCTAATAATAAAAGCAAGCCGACAACCGCCAGAGTGCTTATCGTTACCGCTGCAGCATTCAGCCAGATCATAGGCTCGCCGCGCTTACACCATTCTATAAAGCCTTGCTTGTTATCATCGTGCAATGACATGACTTAACTTCCCGTATCTCTTGCTCTGGCGCGCCAGCAAATTTAGCAATAACAAATCAAAGGTTTCCGTAACGCATGCGCAGTCTTTGGCGAACCGTTTCTGCGATGGTGTTAACCACAAAGGTAAACATAAACAAGACAAACGCTGCTAAAAACAGTACTCGATAATGCGAGCTATCTACTTCTGTTTCGCCAATCTCGACCGCGATATTGGCAGCCAAGGTGCGCATACCCTCAAAGATATTCGCATCCATAATCGGTGTATTACCGGTAGCCATCAGCACTATCATGGTTTCACCAACCGCGCGTCCCATGCCGATCATCAAGGCAGAGAAAATACCGGGGCTAGCTGTGGGCATCACCACCCCAACTAGGCTTTGCCACGGCGTCGCTCCCAGCGCTAAAGAACCGTAGCTCAGATGTTTAGGCACTGAGAAAATAGCGTCTTCGGCAATCGAGAAAATAGTAGGTATAACCGCAAAGCCCATCGCGATACCGACCACGAGCGCGTTGCGCTGATCAAAAGAAACACCGATATCGTTCGTTAGCCACGCACGCATATCACCGTCAAAGAACATCCGCTCCATCGGCGCACTTGCCTCGACGCAGCCCATAACAACCGCGAGTACAACGGGTACCAGTAACAGCGAATGCCAACCGTCAGGAACGTGCCGACGGAAGTTACTAGGCAGCCGCGACCACGACCACGCAAACAATAAAACACCTACGGGCAGTAACAGGAATAGCGAGAATATTGCGGGTAAGTTTTTCTCTATGAACGGCGCCAACCATAAACCGGCCAAAAATCCGAGAATCACCGTAGGCAGCGCTTCCATTAGCTCAATTAGAGGCTTAGTTTTTCTGCGCAGCGCGGGAGCCATAAAGTAAGCGGTATAAATAGCGCCACAGATTGCCAGTGGCGCGGCAATAAGCATCGCATAAAATGCGGCTTTCAGGGTGCCGAAGGCCAGCGGCGCAAAACTGTATTTTGCTTCGAAATCATTGCTGGACGCCGACGATTGCCAAACATAATCGGGTTCGGGGTAGCTCTCGTACCACACCTTGCTCCAAAGTGCTGACCACGATAGCTCTGGATGCTCGTTATGCAATGCAAACGTCGCCAACCCGCCCTTAGCATTTTCTATTAACAATTTATCGGCACGAGGGGAAATGGCCATCGCGCTGACCTTACCTACGTCTAAATTTTTACTCAGCAAGCGACGATGTGATGTGGTGTAAAACAAATCTAATTGGCCTTGGCTATTTACACTGACAAAGCCCTTGCGGCGATGCTCAGTTACCAAGGCAGTACTACCGCCTGCGGGGATATCAAATTGGCGCACAGGCTGGAGCTTATAACCAGACTCACGCTCTTTATCGCGAACAACAAACCATTGCCCAACCGAACCGTGATCACTGGCGACTAATAAAGAAATACCACCTAATAAAAACCGTACCTGACTCAGCTTACCGTTATCAAATAAATAGCCACGGTCAGTAATGGTTTGATCCCCTAAATCGATAAGCCGAAAGCCACCATCCGCCGCCAGTACGTATAGCCACTGTTGACCAGGGCCTATTAATACTCGGCTTGGTACAATATCCAGTATTGGCAGTGATACGTCTTCTTCACTTAAGGTAATTTCTTCACTGAGGAAATCCTCTTCTTTAACCCAGCGGCGTCCCAATAATTTACCGTTGCTAACACCTATAATCAGTAAGGCGTCATCACTGTCGCTAATGGCGACTTGCTCAAGCGCGCTGCCTTCTGACAGCAAAAATGCTTGATCGCCATAAGGGAAACGTAATTCAGGTGTGATCAAACGTTGGTCGTTTGGGTAGCTGGTTCGGTAATCATGTTTAGCGATCAGTACCTTGCCATCGCTAAGCCCTAGTGCAAATAGGCGGCTTTCCTCGGACTCCAACGCAAAGCTAAGAATTTCCGCGCCGTTCAAGGGTAGATGGCTTTCAGACAACAACTCGCCATCGTTTAAAGTAAAAAAAGCGGCGTCGCCGTCGCGATCTAATCTAAATCCGACTTCAGCCTGCTCTTCCATCGCAAGATATAAAGCTGGGACATTACTCGCTGCGGTGAATTGTGAGCTGGCTTTAATTGACGCTGACTGAAACAGCGGCATGATTTCATACAAGAGATAGAAAAAGATAAGCAGGATCGCAAACAACACGCCTATACCACCGGCGGTGATTGTTGTCGTAGCTATTCCGTCCTTCACTTGACGCCATTTGCGGTAGGCGGAAGCGGTAGCTCGTACCTCAGATTGACTCATTTCTTCTGGCTCTCTGAAAACTCACAAACACAATATGACAATTTTGTTACAATTTGATGACGATCGCCGCGATCAAAAAAAATGCCGCATGTGCTTCTGCGGCATTTTCATTCTTCGCGCAGCTATTCTTACAGTGCTAGCTTCGCCCGAATTTTTTCTACCACACTGGCTGGTAATGGAATGTAACCGTCTTTCACCACAACTTCTTGGCCTTGCTTAGAAAGAACCAACTTCACAAACTCACGATCCAAGGGCGCCAGCGGTTTGTTAGGCGCCTTGTTCACATAAACGTACAAGAAGCGAGACAGTGGATATGTACCTGCAGTCGCGTTTTCTGCCGTGGCGTCAACATAGCCACTTTTGCCATCCTTCGCCAAGGCAATTGCACGCACACTGGAGGTCTTGTAACCGATACCTGAATAGCCAATGCCGTTAATCGACGTAGACACCGATTGCACAACCGATGCTGAGCCCGGCTGTTCATTCACGCCATTTTTAAAATCGCCCTTACACAGCGCTTCTTCCTTAAAGTAGCCGTAGGTGCCAGACACTGAGTTGCGGCCAAACATTTGAATATCGCGCGCAACCCAAGCGCCGTCCATTCCCAAGCCACCCCAGGTTTCTACATTGTCAGCATGACCGCATTTATGCGTGCTAGAGAACACGGCATCGACCTGCGCCATGGTCATCCCTTTAATTGGATTATCTTTGTGCACAAAAACAGCCAAAGCATCGATCGCAACGGGGATAGCGGTAGGCTTGTAGCCATATTTAGTTTCAAAAGCTTCAATTTCTTTGTCTTTCATCTTACGGCTCATCGGCCCAATATTCGACGTACCTTCAGTCAAGGCCGGGGGAGCAGTAGACGAGCCTGCAGCTTGAATTTGAATGTTTACATTGGGATAAATACGCTTGAAATCTTCGCCCCACAGCGTCATCAGGTTTGCTAGCGTATCTGAGCCAACGCTAGACAAATTACCCGAAACTCCAGACGCGCTTGCGTAATCTGGTAAGGCGGCATCTACCTCAGTTGCCGCTAGGGCAACCATAGATGACAGCGCAACAACGGTTCCGGCTACATACTGTTTAATGTTCACAAGCTTACTCCCAAACGAATTAGTTACTTCAACGCAGCCACTTTATAGAGCAATTATGACAACTTTGTGACAATCGATAGGAATTAAAATCACTTGACTGCCACCGCGACCGAGCGGGGGAAAACGCAGGTAAATACGCTGCCTTTATTTGGCACACTGCGGATACGTAATTCAGCGCGATGCCTAATGAGCACGTGCTTCACTATCGCTAAGCCAAGGCCTGTACCGCCGGTATCTAGCGAACGACTTTGGTCTACGCGATAAAACCGCTCGGTGAGACGTGGAATATACTGTGGCTCGATACCAATACCGGTGTCCTCCACCTCAAAATACGCGTGATCATCATCGCGGTACCAACGCAGTGTAATGGTGTCATTTTCAGTGGTGTAACGCGCAGCATTAATGGCTAAATTAGAAAATGCACTGCGCAATTCATTAGCATTGCCATTAATTGCAATATTATCGTCACATTCGATAACAACCTGACGGCTACCTTTCGCTGCAGAACCGCACTCCTCCCTAATCATTTCCATTAATGACCGCAAGCTAATGACGGTATCGTCACCCGCTTTAGGAACCGCTTCTAGGCGCGACAGCAACATAAGATCTTGAATCAACATATGCATGCGGCGAGACTGCTGAAGCATTTGGCTCACCGCGCGATCCCAGCGCGGGTTCTCACCACCGTGCTCTGCAAAAGTTTCGAGATATCCGTTAATAACAGTGAGCGGCGTGCGCAGTTCATGGGAAACATTAGCCACAAAATCTTTGCGCATTTTTTCTAAGCGGTGGGTTCTGGTGACATCGCGGGCAAATAGCAGGCGATTGCGCTGGCCAAAAAAGCTCACGCTAATACTGAGGCTCAAACTGCCGTTAACAGGAGACGACATCTCCAATGGCGCTTGGTAATGCTCGGCTTCAAAATAACGTAAAAATGCAGGGCTGCGAATCAGGTTAATCAGTTGTCGACCGGTGTCATCAGATTCGCGTAGACCTAACAAATCATGCGCAGAGGCATTACACCATTCAATATTACCTAGCGGGTCTAACATCACCACCGCATCTGACATGGACGCAAATGAGGAGTGAAGATAGTCAATCATTGCCTGAAGTTTACTGGTGTTCTGCGTGGTATCACGCTGCATGTCATAAATGACATCAAAAACCTGCCCCCACATACCCGTTGCCTCTGGCGGCTCATTATCTACACCGCTGTATAGCCAGTCTGACAGGTGCTGTAAGTTGCGTAACAACCAAGCACATGCCAGCAGCGCGGCGGCAAATAAAGGCCAAATTCCCCAATCAAATATTGCGCAGGCCCCAGCCACGACCGTGATAGGTAGGCTGATGCGCAATAATTCCGTTTTCCAGTTGTAGTAGCGCATTAATTATTTTGCGCTAGGCGCAGACACCGGTAGTAGAAAAGCGGTAACCAGTGCCGCGAACGGTTTGAATGAGCAAGCCGCAGTCACGCTGATCGGTTTGCAGGGCTTTGCGAAGACGGCGAATATGCACGTCTACGGTACGTTCTTCAACATAGACATTGCTACCCCAGACTTGGTCAAGTAGCTGACCGCGACTGTAGGCACGCTCTTGGTGGGTCATAAAAAACTTCAGTAATTTAAACTCGGTCGGCCCCATATCCAGCGGCTGAGTATCGACAAATACACGGTGGCTGGCAGGGTCTAGTTTCAAACCGCCAACTTCGATGCTTTCTTCCTGCTCGCGGCTAGTGGACCGACGCATAATGGCCTTAATTCTAGCCATCAATTCACGTGAAGAAAACGGCTTAGTAATGTAGTCATCGGCGCCAACATCTAAACCTTGTACGCGGTTGTCTTCATCATCTTTGGCGGTGAGCATTATCACTAATAAATCGCGGGTAAGTTCGTCTCTGCGCAGACGGCGCAGCAGCTCCAAGCCGCTGGTGACTGGCATCATCCAGTCGAGTAGTACCAAATCGGGCCGCTGATCCACGATAATACCGTGAGCGTCCTGTGCATTACTTGCCTCCAGGCACTCGTAGCCGGCAAGTTCGAGCCCGACACGGATCATTTCCCGTATTGCAGCTTCGTCGTCGACAATCAGTATGGTGGTTGCAGTCATCCCTCTACCCTTTTTTAACAAGTTTTGTAAGCAGCATTAAAACGACATTTGGTGACAATTTTATGACAGTTAGCTTTTTTATAGATTAATCAAACACTACCGTCTTATTTCCGAGGACAAGTACCCGGTCTTCTAAATGATTTCTAAGTGCCCGCGCCAGCACCGATTTTTCAACGTCTTTACCCAGTCGAACAAGGTCGTCCTTGCTGTGCCGGTGTGACACTCTGATGACATCCTGTTCGATAATGGGGCCTTCATCAAGCTGCTCTGTCACATAATGACTGGTCGCACCAATCAGCTTCACACCTCGATCAAACGCTTTCTGATAAGGGTTTGCGCCAATAAATGACGGTAAAAAGCTATGGTGGATATTGATCATTTTGCCAACGTACGCACGGCAAAACTCCGGCTGAATAATCTGCATATACCGCGCAAGTACTACGCAGTCTGCCTGATATTCACCAGTCAACTCCATGATGCGAGCATGCGCTGGGAGTTTATTTTCGGCATCTATCGGCACGTATTCAAACGGAATGCCATGCCACTCAACCATGCTCCGCAGGTTTTCATGATTGGAGATAACACAGGGAATATCACAATCTAGCTCGCCGCTATGCCAGCGGTGTAAAATATCGGCAATGCAATGTGACGCGTGGCTGGCCAAAATAACAACTTTGCGCTTCACCGACGAATCCACCAGCTCCCACTGCATTCCGTACTCTTCAGCAATCGGTGCAAACGCGGCTCGGCAAGCCTCTGCGCCCATGCGCAAGGAATCAGCACGAATTTCATTGCGCATAAAGAACCAGTTGTTTTCCGCGTCAGCGTGGTAATTTGCCTCGGTAAGCCAGCCACCTTGATCCGCAACAAACTGACTAACCCGCGCAACAATACCCACTTTATCTGGGCAGCTAATTACCAAACGATATGTATGATCCATGGAACTTGTTCAACCTTTTATTTCAAGCTGCTAACACGTCGACAATCGTCTTATGCCTTATTCAAAATACCGCGCAAGGCTTGCGGTAAATCTGCGGGTAAGACAACTGTTTTGGCGTTGGTCGATGTTGATATTTTCACTAACGCGTCAGCGTATTTTTCACCAAGTAAATATAAAACTGGTAAATCTTGATCGCCAACTGCTTCCGACACCAAGGTAATCGCTGCGCCACTCGCCTTGGCCAGAACTACTTGTGCCTCGGCATCGCGACGAGACGCTTCCAAGCGACCATCGGCCTCTAAAATTGCGGCCTGCTTTTCACCCTCAGCCTTGGTTACGGCAGCACGGCGTTGACGCTCGGCAGCGGCTTGCTCTTCCATCGCCTGCTGCATGGTCATGGAAGGGTTTATATCCTGAATTTCTACCGTTTTAAGGGTAATCCCCCAGTCGGCAATGTCATCTGAAATAGCCGCTTTTAACTTTGCTTTAATCTGGTCACGCGAGGATAAAGCAGAATCTAACGCCATTTCACCGACAATAGAGCGCAGCGCCGTTTGCACCAGATTTTGAATCGCAAAAATGTAATCTTCTACGCCGTAGACCGCCTTCTCTGGCGACACAATATTTATATACGCAACCGCATTAGCAATGATAACCGCGTTATCTTCGGTGATCACTTCCTGCGACGGAATATCAAGCACGATATCCTTAGTCGTAAGCTTGTAAGCAACGTCGTCGATATAGGGAATAATAAAATTCAAACCTGGATTTAAGGTCACATGGTATTTACCCAAACGCTGAACAATATGTTTGTAACCCTGCGGGACGGTGCGCACACCTTTCGCCAAAGTCACGACCACTAAAATTGCCAACGCTGCTACAACTGCCAAGCCATCCATCGCCTATCTCCTTAAATGCACTAGGTCTAACACCAATTCGTTAATCAGTGCGCCTGCCCTAACGCGAGTTTTACTATAAGAGAGTTACCAGATATATCTTCAACTGCAACGCGGTCGCCAAGCGACACTGGATCACGACAGATAAACTCCCACTCCTCGCTACCCAACACGGGAATTGCGAAACGCAACGTACCGTGGCCAAACTCAGAACCCAGCTTTATCACCATGGCCTCCTGCCCCACCACCTGCTCACGAGACATACCAGACAAGGTTTTGTTTTTCATTTTGGGATGAACAAATTTAAACCATACCGCCAAATCAATCACCGACATCACCAGCCAGACCAGCATTTGAATACTGAATGACATGTCAACCGCCGCTAAGATCAACCCCACCGCAATGGCGCTGGCACCAAACCAGATCATCACAAAGCTGGGGATAAAAATCTCGCTCGCCACCAGCAGCATGCCAAAAACCATCCAATGCCAATATGCGATATTGGTATTTAACCACTCCATTTTGTGCCCCTTTACAAAATGTCTTCGTACAAGACATCTATTTACTATTTATTTATCAAAATATTCAAGCACTTACTGGGCTATTTTATATTTTCATAGAACTCTTATCAGGCCAGCAAGAAGCCACATTATCACGTATAATGCCCCCTCATTCAGAATTCTGCGTTAGCCCAATGTCATCAGTTATGCAAACACCCAAAGTTATCTTTAGTCATCGCCCGTATTGGGCCGAATGCTTCGGCACCGCTAGCTACCTCCCAACCTCTCGAGAAGAGATGGATGCACTGGGCTGGGACAGCTGCGACATTATCATCGTAACCGGCGATGCGTATGTAGATCACCCCAGCTTTGGTATGGCTGTGATTGGCCGTGTGCTAGAAGCACAAGGCTTTCGGGTAGGGATTATTTCCCAGCCTGACTGGCAGTCCGCAGAGCCATTCAAAAAACTCGGCGAGCCCAATCTGTTTTTTGGCGTTGCCTCGGGCAATATGGATTCCATGATCAACCGCTATACCGCGGATCGCCGTTTGCGCCATGACGACGCCTATTCGCCTGACAACGAAGGCGGAAAACGGCCCGATCGCGCAGTTATCGTGTATTCACAGCGCTGCCGTGAAGCGTACAAAGACACCCCTATTATTATCGGTTCCATTGAAGCCAGCCTTCGCCGGATTGCGCATTACGACTACTGGAGCGACAAAGTCCGTCGGTCAATATTACTCGATTCCCGCGCTGACTTACTGCTCTATGGCAATGCCGAGCGCGCCATTATTGACGTTGCCCACCGCCTTGGCCGCGGCGACCCAATTGATACGATTACTGATTTGCGCGGCACGGCGTACGTCACTCGAGATATTCCCGCCGGCTGGACAGTTATAGATTCAGCAAGCGTTGATCAGCTCGGCAAAATCGACCCTATAACCAGCCCCTACGTTGACACCAGCGCCACCGAAAGCTGCAAGAAGAATGATGAAGACGCGGCAGAAAAGACCGTTGATGACGTTCAAACAGTTCGCATAATTGACCCACTGCAAGCGCGTAAAACGGGTACAGATGCAGCCAAAACTGTTATTCGGATACCCGATTATGAGGTCGTTAAAAACGACCCCGTAAACTATGCTCACGCCGCCAGAGTTCTCCATTTAGAAACAAACCCAGGTAATGCTCGCGCGCTTGTTCAGCGGCATGGCGATCAAGAAGTGTGGTTAAACCCTCCGCCGATTCCGCTGACCACCGAAGAATTAGACTGGGTATTTGAATTGCCTTACCAACGTAAACCGCACCCAGTTTACGGTAAGGCAAAAATTCCCGCCTACGACATGATTCGTTTCTCCGTAAATATTATGCGCGGCTGTTTTGGCGGCTGTAGCTTTTGCTCCATTACCGAGCACGAAGGCCGCATAATACAAAGCCGCTCACACGAATCTATTGTCAAAGAAGTTGAAAAAATTCGCGACAAAACCCCAGAGTTTACTGGGGTAATTTCAGACCTTGGCGGCCCCACCGCCAATATGTGGCGCCTCAACTGTAAGAGCACTGAGATTGAACAGCGCTGCCGTAGGCTATCGTGTGTATACCCCAGCATTTGCAAAAGCCTCAATACTGATCAAACTCCACTAATCGATCTGTATAGAGACGTACGCTCATTAGATGGCGTTAAAAAAGTTCTTATCGCCTCTGGCTTGCGCTACGACCTAGCCATAGAAACACCAGAATACGTCAAAGAGTTAGTAACTCATCATGTGGGCGGCTACTTAAAAATTGCGCCGGAACATTCTGAAGACGGCCCGCTGTCGAAAATGATGAAGCCGGGTATGGGCAGCTACGACAAATTCAAAGCCATGTTTGATAAATATTCAAAACTGGCAGGTAAAGAACAATATTTAATCCCCTACTTTATTGCTGCGCACCCAGGTACCAGCGATAAAGACATGATGAACCTCGCCATGTGGCTAAAGGGCAATAGCTTCCGCGCCGATCAAGTTCAAGCGTTTTATCCATCGCCAATGGCCAATGCCACGGCGATGTATTACTCGGGGAAAAACCCCCTCAAGAAAGTGTCTAGGACTAGCGAAGACGTTGTCAGTGCCAAGGGCTTAAAACAGCGACGCCTACATAAAGCATACCTGCGTTATCACGACCCAGAAGGCTGGCCCTCAATAAGAGAGTCACTGCTCAGCATGGGGCGCAAGGATCTTATTGGCTATGGTAAAAAGCACTTGGTGCCACCGCGCCAGCCGGCTAACTGGACACCAAAACAAGGTAAAGGCAGACGAATTCTCACGCAACACACCGGATTGCCGCCGCGTAAAACGAAATAAAAAATTCATATTTTAGGGTGCAAAAGTCTTCCAAACGTGCTTTTGATTATGTATATAATGGCTTTGCTGGCTACGGATGCAGCTTGGTTTTATGTATATAGCACCACGACGTCGATTTTAGTACCTCGTTCTGTTTCATAAGTCCCTGCCTATCTCAGCTCAAGCACCAAAAAAGGCAAATACGCAACGAGGTACAAAACATGTCCAGAAGCACTGGAAAAGTAAAATGGTTTAACGAAACTAAAGGCTTTGGTTTTATTGAGCAAGACTCCGGCCCAGACGTTTTTGTTCACTTCAGCGCTATTGGCGGCTCAGGTTTTAAAACTCTGGCCGAAGGCCAAGCTGTCGAGTTTGACGTAACCACTGGCCAAAAAGGCCCACAAGCTGCAAACGTAACGCTTCTCTAATTTCACTGGGCGCTGTACATGCAGCGCCCTTTTTCCTGCCCACCTTTTACCTACCCAAACCCAGGAAGATTGCGCATAATTGCGCACTCCTAGCCTTCGAATTTCCATATAACGTCACATGACGCGCTGGAGGTTTGAGCAAAGTCGTTTAGACGCTATTAATCCCAGGACATAAGAACAATGACTGCAACGCAAATTATTCGTACTTTTTGCTTAACGACGACAACACTTTTACTGAGCTTAGCTGCCCACGCTGAGCCAACAGCGACTAATATATTACCTGAGCGTATCGTGTTCGTGGGTGGCCTAGCGCACAACAAAGGCCCCATTGCGAGCGAAACCGAGGATGGCCCAGACCTGAATATTGCCTACCACCATTTGTTCAAACGCTTTGATAACTCGGGTCTTTACGCTCATGGCGGCGCAGTCATCAATCTAGCAGACGGCACCAGCTATGCTTATATCGGCGGCACCGGTCGTCTTGCCTTTGGCGCGTCACCAATTTATGGCGAGATCGGCGGTGGCTTCGCGGTCCATGATGGCGATTTAGAAAAGAAATCAGAAAACAAGCGTGAATTGGGGTCACGGACGTTATTCCGATTTGAGATAAGCCTAGGCTACCAGATCAGCGATGCCGTATCCGCAAGCCTATTTATGGATCATATTTCTAACGGCAGCATTCTTAACAACGATGACAACCGTGGCCTCGACACTTATGGCTTACGCTTGGGCTACGGCTTTTAACTTATTTTGTAGCACACGCCAAAACCCCATAAATACAGCCACCATTACAGGTGGCTCAAATACCAACAGTAATGAATTGGCTTTCCACCTCTAGAAAAATCTTCATCTAGCGACCACCGGGTTTTATCTTCAACTTTATAGGCCTGCGTCACGCCTTCATCGAGTATAAAATCTCGTTTATTAGTCGAGAATATCAGCAGACCATCAGGTGCTAGACAGCGCATAGCATCATTTATTAATTCGCTGTGATCACGCTGAGTATCTAAAACATCATCCATACGCTTTGAATTAGAAAAAGTCGGCGGATCTAATAATATAAGATCGTACTGATCTTCGCATTCCTTCAACCATTTACGACAATCCGCATGTTCCGTTCGGTGACGCGACTCGCTAAGACCATTCAATGACAGATTGCGCCGCGCCCACTGTAAATAGGTTTTCGACATATCTACTGAGGTGGTAAAACGTGCGCCACCAACACCGGCCTGCACAGAGGCAACACCGGTATAGCTAAATAAATTTAAAAAGCGTTTACCGCGTGCACGCGCCGCAATATCTAAGCGCACGGGACGATGGTCAAGAAATAATCCGGTATCAAGGTAATCGTAAAGATTAACCAATACCTTAGCTTGGCCTTCTTTTAACTCCATAAAAGAATTTCGTGGCGCCTGCCGCTGATATTGATCTTTTCCGCGCTGGCGACGGCGCTCCTTAATGGCTATATTTCCAGCAGAAACCGAAAACACTTGGCTTACCGCTTCGATGGCTTCTCGCAATCTACGCTCTGCATCTTCTTCAGAAATAGTTATTGGCGCCATATACTCTGCGATATGCACGGAGCTGCCGTAGCAATCAACGGCGACTGAATACTCTGGCATATCCGCGTCATACACTCGATAGCATTCAATATCGTTTTTATTTTTCCATTTACTCAAGCGCTTTATATTTTTCCGCAAACGGTTCGCAAACATTTGCCCACCAGCGGTTAACGGCACATCTGAAATCGCGCTTTTGTCTTGTTGCGGTGCATGGTCGCGTTCCGTAACCACGGCCTCAGCATTAATATTAAACAGTAATAATTTTGCGGGGATAGTGCCGTTCAACAGTTGGTATTGCTTGTAACTTCTGACCCCCATGCGCTTACCGAGATCTGGATTCCCGGTGAATATGGCCGCCTGCCAACCGCTAAAATGCGCAACCATCGCCTGCCCAAGATGACGATATAGATGCAGTAATTCAGCCTGCTCACCCAAGCGTTCACCGTAGGGTGGGTTAGTAATTAATAAGCCTTCTGGCACCGTGCGATGCGTTGGCATGGACAGTTGTGCTAGCTCGCGACGTGACACTTTTACAAAGCGTCCCAAGCCCGCGTTCTCGATATTCTCTTCGGCCTGCGCCACGACTTTGCCGTTGGCATCGTAACCGCGGATTTCTGGCCAATCCCGCGCCATTGATTTGGTGCGCAAAGCCCGTGCTTCCTCGAGAAGCTTATCCCACGCAGTTTGATCGTGACCGTGCCAACCAAGAAAGCCCCAGCGACTACGTAACAAACCCGGCGCAATTTGCATGGCCATCATAGCGGCTTCAATAAGCAGCGTGCCTGAACCGCACATGGGGTCAATAAGCCCCCCTCCGCGACTTGCCATGCCCGGCCAATCGGCGCGGAGCAATAATGCCGCAGCTAGATTTTCTTTCAGCGGTGCCATAGCACCGCTACTGCGATAAGCACGACGATGAAGACTTTCGCCCGACAAATCGACCGCAACAGTAATATAGCCTTTGCGAAGACGCACATTAATCCGCACATCCGGATTATCTTTATCGACACTCGGGCGCTGCGCCCCCTTGGCAAGGAAGTAGTCGACTATCGCATCTTTACTTTTTAACGCGCCAAAATGAGTATTGCGGATATCGTTAGACTGGCCGTTAAAATCAACGGTGATTTTGCTCGTTGCCGATAAATGCTCACTCCACTCGATGCCTTTTAAACCATCGTACAGCGCATCAGCACTTTCTCCGCGATACTCTGTGAGCACCAATAACACTCTATTTGCCAGTCGCGACCACAAACAAATTCGGTAGGCAGTGACAACATTTGCCACAAAACTTATCGAACCAACGCTCTCACGTCCCACCTCTGCACCCAATGCAGCGATTTCTGAAGCCAAGAGTTGCTCTAAGCCCTTAGGGCAAGTGGCAATAAAAGGGTACGTTTGACTCATAAATCCTCTACCGAGTACTAGTAATGAAAATTTTTAATATAGTTAACAACAGCTTAATTTCTTATACGGCTTACATCTAAAGCGGGCCATGCTTATAAGTAATAGGTCTTCGACGAAGAGTATGAAAGTTTGATTACATAAAGATCCTGTCGCGATCAAGTGCATCGCGATGGTGACAGAAAACCGGTTGTTGCGCGACCAAGCAATACCGTAGCGACATGTTGACTAAATACGTGGAGGCTAATGCCCTATGAGAAGACAGAAACGCGATATGACAGAAAGAGCATTTCAACGTGGTTATCAAGCCGGCATTTCCGGTAGGCAAAAAGACAATTGTCCTCATAATCAAGAGCAACTTAAACAGGAGTGGATGTCAGGTTGGCGAGAGGGACGCACCGATCACTGGGATGGTATAGATACCGCCACTGCTCTTCAAAAACAGGCGTTTCATTAACCATTAAGCAAACATCAACACTATCCACAAAAGGCCCTATGGGCCTTTTTTTATTCCAGCTTAACTGTCTCGCCCAACACCTAATTAACGCGTTCTGCGACCTCGGCCACCCGCGGGCGTATCCGTGGTTGGCATCGGTAAATCTGCCATGCCATACACATTGGCAATCTCTTTGTCGTCTAGCTCTGTCCACTGCCCCACTTTGACTTTAGAGGGAATAAACACCGTACCGTAGCGCACCCGCTTCAGTCGGTTAACTTGCAGTTCTTGTGATTCCCACAAGCGCCGCACTTCACGATTGCGCCCTTCCATAATAACGACATAGAACCAGTGGTTAATACCTTCGCCGCCGCCATCAACAATATCGGTAAAGCGCGCCACGCCGTCTTCAAGCTGCACTCCTTCTTTTAAGCGTTTTAAAATATCTTCGCTGGCGTTGCCCATTACCCTACATAAATATTCACGCTCAATAGTGGTAGATGGGTGCATCAATTTATTGGCCAGATCACCGTCTGTAGTAAACAATAACAAGCCGGTGGTATTGAAATCCAAACGGCCTACCGAAATCCAGCGCTCGCCCTGTAAACGCGGTAAACGGTCGAAAACTGAGCGCCGTCCTTCGGGGTCTTTGCGGCTACATATTTCGCCTTCTGGCTTGTTATAAAGCAAAATGCGTGGCTTAGCCGCGGCGGTATCCAGTCGCAAGGGCTTGTCATCAACTTGGATTTTAACGCTACTTGTAACACGGTCACCTAGCGTAGCAACTCTGCCATCGACTTGAACACGGCCCTCGCTGATAACTTTTTCCATTTCCCTACGTGAACCCAAGCCCGCACGAGCCAGTACTTTTTGTAGCTTTTCATCGGTTTGTATCATTAAAAGTTTGTCTCGGGTGGGTATTCTTGATCGTAAACGTCGCCGCCATTTACTTCAGTTTCAACATCAATATCCGCTTCTGCCTCAACATCTGTATCGGTGTCAGCTGCAGCTTGATCAATATCACTAGTGCTTGCGTCAGCTGCAAACTCACCAGTATGCAGTTCAAGCTCCCCATTCAGGGTGTCTAAATCGGTGATTTCAGCTAGGCTTGGCAGCTCATCTAAATTGCGTAAATTAAAGTAGTCTAAAAACTTGCGCGTAGTGGCGTACATGGCCGGCCGCCCAGGCACATCTTTGTGGCCGACGACGCGAACCCACTCACGCTCCAACATCGTTTTAATAATTTGTGAGCTCACCGCAACACCGCGAATATCTTCAATATCGCCGCGAGTTATCGGTTGCCGGTAGGCTATAAGCGCTAAGGTTTCTAACATCGCACGTGAATAACGCTGCGGCTTTTCTTCCCACAAGCGTCCAACCCAAGGCGCGAGGTCTTCACAAACCTGTAAGCGATAGCCACTGGCAACGACTTTGAGTTCGAAACCACGGCCTTCGCAATCCTGCCCAATGGCATTCAGTGCATCTTGAATATCGCCCGTACTTGGACGCTCTTCGGCATCAAATAGCTCTGCGATATGCTGCAGTGAAAGCGGTCGCCCCACGGCCATCAACGCTGCCTCAATAATACGTTTTAACTGCTGTAAATCCGGCATCATATACCTTTCGCTTTGACGTGAATTGGCGCGAAGGCCTCAGACTGTACAATTTCCACTAAGGATTCTTTGATTAATTCCATAATGGCCAAGAAGGTAACGACAACGCCTAAACGCCCTTCTTCAGCTTTAAATAAAGTCACAAACGGAACAAAACTATCTGAGCGGAGCACCGCCAGTATTTGAGACATTCGCTCACGGGTAGACAATTTTTCACGCTGTATTTGGTGACTTTCAAACAGGTCTGCCCGGCGCAATACTTCGCCCAGCACAATGAGTAGCTCTTTCAAATCGACGTCGGGCTCTGCGCGTAGTTTTGACATTGGCGGCGGCTCAATTTCCACCGCATAATTGTCACGCCCCATTCGCGGTAGCTGGTCGATGTTTTCAGCGGCTTGCTTGAAACGCTCGTATTCTTGCAAACGTCGAATTAACTGGGCGCGAGGGTCTTCTTCGTCATCAAGTACATCTGCAGAGCGCGGCAGCAACATCCTCGATTTTATCTCCGCCAGCATGGCGGCCATGAGCAAGTATTCCGATGCCAACTCAAACTGCATTGCACTCATCATGTTCACGTATTGCATATATTGCTGAGTGATTTGTGCGACGTTTATTTCCAGAATATCTAGATTTTGACGTTTGATGAGATATAAAAGTAGATCGAGCGGGCCTTCAAACGCCTCTAAGAAAACCTCGAGCGCTTCCGGTGGAATATACAAATCTTTGGGTAATTCGGTGAGCGGCTTGCCTTGCACTACGGCAAAAGGCATTTCACCTTGTTGCGGCTGCTGTCGAATCGCCTTAAGGCTTACAATCTCGATAGCTTCCAAAGCAGCTTCTGGCACCGGCTCTAAACGGCCAACCATTAGCTCAGACGAAGCCATTTCAGGCTCAGTGAGCGACACGGCCCCAGCCTGATCTACGATGGGCTTTTCTGACGATTCATCTTGCACTGTTACTGAGATCTCACGATATCATCTACCAAGGGCGCGATTATACGTTGATCTTGGCGCCGGTCACAGTGAATCCTCAAATTGACTTACATCGCCCAAGCCGCGACGAATAACAACGGGGACATCGTCCACTAAATCTACAATGGAGGTCGCTTCCATTCCGCAATAGCCGCCATCAATTACGAGATCCACTAAGTTGCCAATGGTATCGCGAATATCGTAAGGGTCGGTCATCGGCAGCTCTTCGCCAGGAAGGATTAAACTCACACTCATTAGTGGTTCCCCCAGCTCGGCCATCAAATCCAAACAGATCTGATTTGCCGGCACACGCAAGCCCACACTCTTGCGCTTTGGGTGCAGCAAGCGCTTAGGCACCTCTGGGGTAGCGCGTAAAATAAACGTATACGGGCCAGGAATATGCGCTTTGAGCAAGCGAAATGCGCTGTTATCAACCTTGGCATAAGTACCGAGCTCTGACAGATCGCTACACATTAAGGTGAAGTTATGTTTTTCATCTAAGCGACGTATTGCTCTTACCCGCTCTAGGGCAGATTTATCGCCCAAATGGCACCCCAGCGCATACGCCGAGTCCGTCGGGAATGCGACCACGCCGCCAGCGCGAATAATATCCGCCGCTTGCTTAATCAAACGGGCCTGAGGGTTTTCTGGATGTATTTGAAAAAATTGACTCACTGCGGCTTTCCTAATGGCTTAAACAGATAATTCGGCACGTTGCCAGCGCGCCCAGATTGGTCGGCATGGCGCGACTACTTTGGCATCGCAACCAAGTTCCAACCAATTATTCGGCTGATGGAAGTCACTGCCCGCCGAGGCTTCAAAATCAAAGTCTTTGCACAGTTGGCGCAGGTAAGCCAAGTCTGTCGCTGACGGGCGACCGTTACAAACCTCAAGTCCTTCACCACCCGCTTCCTTAAAGTCGGCCAGCATACGTCGCAATTTTGCATTCGTCAGCTTGTAGTGCAGCGGATGTGCTAGCACCGCAACACCGCCAGCCGATTTTATCCACTCAACGACGGTTTCCAATGTTGGCCACATTGCTTTGACATCGCCCACTTTGCCCGCACCGAGGTATTTATCAAAGGCCGTCGCCATGCTGTCGACGTAGCCCGCCGCAACCATAAACCGAGCAAAATCAGGGCGGCCAATAGCTCGCCCCTCGGCAAGCTCAGATGCACCCTCGTAGGTGCCATCAAAACCCAATTTTGCCAGCCGCTCGCCAATTATTTTTGCCCGTTCACCGCGCGCAGCGCGCTGATCCGTCAGCTCCGACTTCAAGCACGCACTATCAACATCAATCCCTAAGCCCAGCACATGAATATTAACGCCAGACCAAGTACAAGATAGCTCAATACCGGCAATAATCTGCACATCACCCGCAGCAACTTCACTAATTGCACGATAACCATCAATGGTGTCGTGGTCCGTCACGGCAAGTAATTGCACGCCGCATTGTTGGGCCCGCAAAACCAGTTCTGCTGGGCTCAATCCGCCATCAGAGGCAGTGGTATGGGTATGTAAATCGACAATCACGCCAAATCCCCTCCGAGGCTAGTGGTGAAAAATTAAAATGGGTATAGTGGGCGGATTACCATCATCCCCCCTTACCGACAGGACACACAATGCCGGAGCAGGTAAACACACCTCAAGCGACACCTCAGCGACACAGCGTCGTCGTCAACCTATTGTTCAATATCATTGTGCCAACCCTAATACTAACGAAGCTTAGCAGCGATGCGTATCTAGGGCCCCGCTATAGTATCGTGATTGCCCTCGCCTTCCCATTAGGTTTTGGTATTTATGACTTCGTCAAAACTCGACGCGCGAATGCCTTCGCCATTCTTGGCTTTATCAGCGTGTTACTAACCGGCGGTATTAGCTTATTAGAATTAGACGCTGAATACATCGCCATTAAAGAGGCTAGCATACCCGCGATTATTGGTATCGCCACCCTATTCTCACTGTATACCCCCTATCCGCTGATCAAAACCTTTCTGTTCAACGATGAAGTCATTTACACAGACAAAATAAGTACCGCGCTCCATGAGCATGGCAATACTACTCTGTTTGACATGGCGCTTCGCAATGCCACGTATTTAGTCGCATTTTCCTTTTTCCTCTCTGCGACCCTTAACTATATTCTTGCTAAAGTCCTGCTTGTCAGCCCACCCGGCACCGCAGAATACAGCGCCGAATTAGGCAAAATGACAGGGCTTAGTTTCCCAGTCATAGCCCTGCCCTGCACCCTAGTGATGCTCGGCGCACTGTTTTATTTAGTAAAGCAAATTGAAAAATTAACCGCTCTCAGTTTTGACGACATTTTCAGAATACATTAGGAATCAATATGTTATACGCAGTCATCAGCGAAGACGTCACAGACAGCCTCAGTAAGCGGGCAAGTGCTCGAACAGCTCATATCGCTCGTTTACAAGAACTAAAAAACCAAGGCCGCTTGATACTTGCTGGCCCGCACCCCGCAATCGACAGTGAAGACCCTGGCGAGGCAGGCTTTACTGGCAGTTTAATCGTCGCGGAATTCCCATCGTTAGAAGCCGCCCAACAATGGGCAGACACCGACCCTTACATTGAAGCTGGCGTATACGCCAAAGTGACGGTTAAACCGTATAAAAAAGTACTGCCATAACAAAGTGGAAATTGAACTACTCTGGCAACTGCTTTATCCTTCATTGTTAAATATTTACCGCAGTTTATTAACGTGGAAAATCTAGTGAAAAAATCAATTTTATTCGGCGTATCCGCAGTCTTATTCAGCCTGGCAAGTGCGTCTATTGCAGAAACCCGTTATATCAGCGACAAAATTTACGTGCCGCTACGCGTTGGCGACGGCTCAAAATACCGCATCATTCATCGCGGCCTACCCAGCGGTGAGAAACTCGACCTCCTCAGCACGAATGAAGACAGCGGTTACTCTCAAGTTCGTACCGACAAAGGCGTAGAGGGATGGCTACCCAGCCATTACTTGGTGACCTCACCCTCCGCCCGCAGTCAGCTAGATAGCAATAAAAAGCTTATTGACGAGCTAAGTACCACCAATAAAGATTTGCGTGCCAAGCTAGAAAACACCACCCAGAACAGCCAAGAAACTAGCAGTGTCGCTGAAGACCTTAAAAACGAAAATTCCGCGCTTGGGGAAGAACTCGAAGAAATCAAACGCATCTCTGCCAACAGCATTAAATTAGACGAAGATAACCGCCGATTGCTTGAGTCCAATCAAATGCTAAGCAGCGAAGTTGACGTATTAAAAACTGATAACGCCCGACTGCGTGAAAACAAAGAAAATGAATTCTTCTTAAACGGAGCATTCGCTGTTCTCATTGGCGTAATGCTGTCACTGATTGTTCCGCGCATGATGCCTAAACGTCGTTCTGACTGGAGCTGAACATGCGAATTTTTCCAGCACTCATACTCACCCTTTGCAGCCTATGCTCGACACTCGCCGTCAGCGAGGAGACATCAGGGAATCCAATTGTGGTGCTGGAAACATCCAAGGGCAACATCACGATCGAGTTATTACCTGACAAAGCCCCCATTACCGTGGAAAACTTTCTAGGGTATGTTAAAAGTGGGTTTTACAACGGCACCATCTTTCACCGTGTTATCCGCCGTTTTGCTGTTCAGGGCGGCGGTTTTACTCCCGATTTGGTCGAAAAGCCCAATGGAGAGAGTATTATTAACGAGTCAAAAACCAGTAAACTGAGAAATGATCGCTGGACGGTTGCCATGGCACGCACCGACGACCCAAATAGCGCCCGCTCACAGTTCTATATAAATATGCGCATGAATCTTGATTTAGACTCGCGCATGGGTCGTGACGGCTACGCAGTATTCGGCAATGTGATAGAAGGCCAGAATATTGTTCGCGACATTGCCATAAGCAGCACCCACTCCGCTGGCGGCATGGAAGACGTGCCAGTTGAACCCATTCTGATTATCAGCACTACACTCAAGTAAGCGAAAATATTGCGCCTAGGCGCGAGGGGTCATTTTGACTGCGCTAAGTATCAACCTGAATAAAATTGCCTTAATCCGCAATTCACGAGATACCGAATACCCAAGCGTCGCACTCCATGCAGCGCGTTGCATTGCTGCCGGCGCGCACGGGATTACCGTGCACCCAAGACCCGACCAGCGCCATATTCGCGCTGACGACTGCTATGAATTAGCAGGCATGATAGGCGTAGAGTTTAATATCGAGGGCAACCCTTTCGCCCCCGCCACCAAAAGTGATAGACGCGGCGTTAGCGACTACCCTGGGTTTATGGACATTGTCCGACTAACTAAACCAGCGCAGTGCACATTAGTACCCGACACCGACAGCCAACTTACATCAGACCACGGTTTCGATCTGCGTAAAGACGGCGACAGCTTAGCGCCGATCATAGCGGAACTAAAAACCTTAGGAATTAGGGTTAGTCTTTTCATGGACCCAGACCCAAGCCAAATTCGTTTAGCAAAAGACGTGGGCGCAGACCGCATAGAACTGTATACCGGACCTTACGCAGAAAGCTTTGGCTCCCAACAACAAGACGCCATCTTAAATCAATTTATTGCTGCCAGTGAGACTGCAGCGGAACAGGGCTTAGGCTTAAATGCCGGCCACGATTTAAACCTGCATAATTTATTTTTATTTAAAAATAGCGTCCACAATTTACTCGAAGTCTCTATAGGCCACGCATTTACTGTTGATGCCATTGAAATAGGCTTAGACAATTGTATTAAATCCTATCTTAGCTGCCTACGTTAATATCCCAGCAGATAAACACGCGTCAACTCACTCACCTCACAACAGTATTTTTTAAGCATAAAAAAACGGCGGGGCTTCCACTGTAACAAGTGAAAACACCCCGCCGTTCATAGCCGGAAATTAGAATACTTTTTTGAGTACTACGTAAAAATCAGCCTCAAGCTTTTCCAGTTCTTCCGACGATGCAAAGCCATCATCCATCACTGATCGAGCGGCAACCGCGTCAATCGTCACGCCCCAGCCCAGTTTTGCACCGATACGACCACCAACATCGGCAATACTGCGATCATCGCCAGCGGCACCAGATGCATTTTCAAAATTCGCAGAACCGTATTCGGCAAATACTGCGGCGCTTAGATCAAGCCCACCCACTGTAAATTTATGGGTAAAATCTGCCACGGTAAAAAAGCCCGAATCGCCTGACAACACACCCGGCAAATACGCACTGATCGCACTCATTCCGCCTAACACCCACTGCTGCTGCTGAGGTAATTGCTCGTCAGCATACTGTGCAGAAAAGTTTAGATTAATTTCCGAAGAGTCAGACAGTGGCAGCTTGGCAGAAAACTTAGGCAATATCGTAATAAATTCTGCCGTGCGCGTGGCAGGTCCAATCTCAGGTGACGTCGCTATCGCAGTGCCTAGTGTGCCGCTATCACCGGTCACGCCCGCTTTTAAAGACAGCTGCGCAGACCAGCGAAGGGTTTTACCATCAATTAATTGAGCAGCAAAATACTTAGCACCAAACTCAACGGTACCGTACTTCTCATCCTGAAGGCTACCAAAAGCGCCCGCGTCAATTTGCGAGTCAATGTACTCAACGCGCTCAAACAAGTTAAAGCGGTGGGTCAAATCTGCCGATAAAACCTGCTCACCGGTCAATGCCACAGCATTAATATCTGCATCTAGTGACAGATTTTGAGTTCCGCCTCCAACAGCAGAGCCGCAGCCTAACAGCGCACCCAAGGGCCCAAGCAGGCCGCACAATGGCGTACCAGCAGTTACCGAGCCGGGAACAGACACCGAGCCAAAATCTTGAGAATATTCGGTATGACTTGCCGTTATGCCATACAAGCCTGCACTAAATGCGCGATCTACACCAAGCTGGAAACGGTGATAATCTTCGCCCTCGCGGGACTCTCCTAAATCAGTAAATGCGGTTTCGTAGCCAAAGGTAGCACGGGTGCCATTGTCAAAATTGTGGCTAATACCAGCATCGCCGAAGTAGCGACCAACGTAGCGACTGCCTTGGTTACCAATTTGGAAAAACACATCCGTCGCATCGTGATCTGCTACCGGTGTCGCCTCAAAAATCAAAGCGACATCTTCTGGGTTTTGGGCATCTGCTTTATACGTCACTGAATAATCTAAACCGGTGCGCTGGCTTGTTACATTTGCCATAACCCGCGCGCGCTCAAATTCGGCTCGAGTTAAATTTTCATCACCGATAAGAGCAGTAAAATACTCGTCTACACCCTCACCCTGAACATCGCTAACCTTGCCCTGCAGTGCGTGAATATATACCACATTGCTGTCAGGCGCGTACTGCATGGTCACCAATAAATGACCTTTACGTAGCGCCAAGGAATTCATTAAGAAAATAGCTTGAGACGGCGTTTTGGCCGCAGTAAAAATCGCATCTAGCTCATCATTACTTAAATAATGTGTACCAGATACACGCAATTCATAACCATTAACCAAGCCAGTATACGGCGTACCTGTACCCGCCACTGACTGCATATATTGTACGGTCGTTAACTGTGGCGGAAGCGCCGGTGGAAAATCGATTGCCATAAAAACAGTTCCCTTGGTAAAGACTCAATAAAGCTGTGATTGAGCATATTGAATTGAGCGAAGACTGGCGGACAACGCAGTGTGCCCGCCATCAATATTAGTGGTTAGATTCGTTAGTCTCTTTAACAGCTTGAAACTCTTCGCCGTCAAGAATATTAAGTTCTACCCGACGGTTTTCAGCACGCCCTATTGGGTTATCGCTGCCATCTTCATTTTCATTGCTGGCCACAGGAACTGACTCGCCATAGCCACGATAAGCTAGACGTTTTTCCTCAATACCAGCGGCAATTAAGTAGTTATAAACCGTGGCTGCACGAGCATAAGAAAGCCGAATATTGTACTCATCACTGCCTTTCGCATCGGTATGTCCATCTACCGTCACCAACGCGGCTGGCTGAGCCTCCAGCACCTTCACGGCATGCTCTAATATCGGTAAAGATTCTGGTGTTAAATCAGCGCGATCAAACTCAAAGTTAACGCCTTTTAATACCAGTGGTGCGTCTGCAGTTAGATGACAACCTGTTAAAAATACCGGCATGTCAGCAGGCGTATCTAAACATTCATCGCGGTCATCACAAACCCCGTCGGCATCAAGATCTTTGCAAGTATCAAGCAGTGCCAATTGATCACGATCGGAACAACCTACCCCACCTGTTACTGTGCAATTACTCGCGTCGTCACCATTGCCATTGCCGTTCCCCGGCTCGTTTGCAACCGCGACTGTAATTAAACCACCGGTTCCAGAGCCAGGGCCATTCAATACGCCCGCGCCGACTAAACCACCATTCGCAGAGTTAGCGCCATTAATCGCACCCACTGCAATCGTGTCGGAGTTCCCTGAGTTAGCGCCATTTAAAACCGCCACCGCGCCAAAGTCAGAGTTACCCGAGTTATCGCCATTCAATACGGCTAAACCAGCGCTGCCGCCATTACCAACATTGTCTCCTGACAACACTGCAGCACCGATGCTATCGCTGTTACCCGAATTACTTCCAGAAATAGCCGCGATACCAGCAAGACCGCCATTACCACTGCTATTACCACTCAATACCGAAACACCGATCAAATCGCCGTTACCTGAGTTATTCCCAGACAACACAGCCAAACCAATCATGCCGCCATTACCTGAGGAGCCCGGCGTTAATAAAGCAATGCCCGCCAAGCCATCGGCAGTTGCATTACCGGAATCAGGCGCACCCAGCAGCGCTAAACCGATAGGCTGACCATCAAGCCCCGGCAAGGCCAAGGTTTGAGCCAACTGAAGCCCACCTACTGTTATTTGATCAGTAAGCCCTTCTAACGCACCCACGACAGGCACAATAATTGCGCCCTCAGGCCCAATTAGACTGCGCAGCTGAGTAACTATGCCGCTCTCGTAATTTAGGCCTAGCGCGCCAATCAATTGCGACAAACCAAGGGCATCTAAAGGAATTGCTGTGCCAGATCCCGTTTTGTTACCAAAACCAAGCAACTCACCAGAGGCAAGCGTTAACCCTAAGTCATTCTCTGGGTTAAGTGCATCTGCACCAACGAAGTCATTATCACCGGTACCCACCGGATCGAGCACAGACGCACCAACGGTACCCACAGTCGCGCCGACCTCAGACAAAAGCTGAGTCAAGCCCAAAGTATTAAGAAGATCGGTAATGGCATCTGCCGTCGCCGCCGTTGAAAATAACAATGCCACTGTCACCGTAAAAATAGACAACAGCCTGCGAAAACACCCCATTACAACGCTCCCCTATTAAAACCCAATCGCCGGCTTATATAGCCGTCGACAAAAATAGCAAAATCTCGACACACGCCTTTTTGACAAAAGACAGGTATCGAAAACACAAACAAACAGGAATTTAGAACAGCTGTGAAAGTTTCACCCATAACACTAAGAGAATTACCCACGCCAGCACTTCTCAAGCGCACGCAATATACCCGAGAACAAACCAGTCGACCTAGCATCATTAAGCATATATGGGACATATATGCACTCTCCGTGTACATAGCAAAAAAGATCACTAAGGAACATCATTGTTCAAACTGTACGTAAAAACACAAAAGCTTTAAGACTCAACAGCCTCTTTAATGCTGGCAATCTTAATCAAAGCCGCAAACCTTAGACAGCGACGCAATGTGTAAATACCGAGATTAATGCCATTTTGTGATCCAAATCACACAGCAAAAACTCCGCTTTGCGAACTACTGCACACACAATAAAATTTGCCGGCTTGACGAGCAATGAAATCAAAAAAAATTCAGTGCGACTTAGAAAAAAATATCAGGAAAAACAAGATATAAGACGACTCGCCAAAACGGCAAATTTGGTCTTCCAAAGAAAGAAACACGAGAAAGGAGAAAAAATAATGGGGTGGCCGACGGGGCTTGAACCCGCGACAACAGGAATCACAATCCTGGACTCTACCGACTGAGCTACGGCCACCACTGAGGGGAAATCGTCCTGTAAATGGCGCGCCCGACAGGATTCGAACCTGTGACCGACGGCTTAGAAGGCCGTTGCTCTATCCAGCTGAGCTACGGGCGCAAAACCGTCCGAACTGAGATACGAAAAATGGTCGGGGTAGAGAGATTCG
>JAGPVP010000094.1 GCA_018066965.1 Zhongshania sp.
GGATTCGGCGAAAGCTAGTTTGGGAGCTTCAAAGTTAACAGAAACGGCATCATCAATCGTTACACAGATGCCTGCTACAGATTTAGTCGAAACTGGAAGTATATGAGCTAAGCCTGCCTTATCATGAGCATCGTCCAAGAAAAAGCGAGGCAGCGACGAAACCTCCTTGATATGGAGGTGCTTTAATGTATAAGTGTGATCATCAATGGTGATGTCAATTTGCAGGCAAGCCTCGTTATTGTATTGACCGCATTTAGCGTCAAAACCTTTCGAGACAAGGTGATCTATTATGTCTGTATAATTCATGCGCCGTGAGAGGTTCCTGCGGCTCCTGCGGTCGGATAAACTGCTCGGACTTTGCTTGACTCAGATTTTTTCTCCGAGACATGAAAGTCGTCACCAAATATGCCGCTGAGGGTATTGCACTGCTTATTTTCATCATCCTCTTCGAGGACTTGTTCAAGCTTATTCAGCAGGGTTTCCAGCTTATTCTTTAACTGTGTTCCAGTCCCGACACCGCTACCATCAAAAACATCTCTATACGGAGAAACCGGTAACTTCACCACAACTTTATATTGATCATTACTCTGATCTTGGAAGTAACCTGAACTTAGTATCGATTTGACTGTGTTTTTTAGGGCGGTCAAATCGCAGGGTTTTCCGTCGTTGTCAAAGGACGGGGTAAAACTCTGTTTGATCATCACAGTTAATCCGATGGAGTAGACCTTACGACGCACATCAGCACTGAATTTGTGATCGCGCCAGCGTTTCAGATACCGAACAATGCGGTTAAATTGCCATAGTTTGTCGTCCTGAGAGCCCACATAGTGAGACTTCATTTTAATCCAGTCTTTTAGCCCTTTGGGATCAGCGACAGCCCATTCGCGATTGTTTTCGTCAGACCCCTTCTTGCCAATGGCAAGATAATAGGTGCTGCCTAATTTTTTATAGATTGGGAAATCGATATGGAGGTTCAGTGATTTGTAATCCGCTGTCACACAGGGCTTTTTAATTTTGGCGTTGGTGAACCCCCGCTTTTCCAACACCTCCAAAACGACTTTTTTAGGATCGACCGGGTTATCAGGTGCATATTCATGATCAATTACAATACCTCTATCGATATCAAAATCGCCATCAAGACTTTTGATGGCTGTGTCAGTTGAAAATGAACCTTGAATAAAGCACTCGATCGCCTCATACCCCTTCTCTTTGAATGCTAATTTTACAGCATCAGTGATACTGTCGTCCTTTTTCCTCGCATCAGAATATGAGTCATCGGTTTTACTAAGCTTTATGGCATTGTGGAATTTAAAAAAGTGACTTTGTATCCCCATGTGCTGCGTCTCCTCTATAGCTAATGTAAGGCATCGGACCTGAAAAAAGCAGCCCAGTTTAGTGACTTCCCTTGCATATAGTCAGTCAAAATAATGTAAACCACAATACAGGCTAATGAGACCTCCCGCTTACCACTACATATTGGGGCCTCGCTACAAATTCAACCCTGAGCACTACAAATTTATACAGTTAACTTGGCTCACCCCGAACCGCCCTTTGTGGTCATTTTATTCCGTACTTAACAGGAATGCCCTTTCAATGAAAATCTACTTTCGTCTTTTAATATCAATTCTATTTGACAAGTTAAAGCCAACCTTTTGTTCGATATTGTCAAGCAGCCAGTACAGCAAACACTATGTTGGCTGGTGCCGTAAAATTAGTGCGTACAGCTACTTAAAAAGATTAACAAACCAGCGAAATCCTCTAGATAGCAAGTCCCACAGAGTGTTGGTTGCTCTTCTGCGAGCCGCGTTCGTATCACTGACTAGTCTGTCACTCGCTCGTCTATCCGAATCCTGGACACTTGCAATCTGCGCGTCGCTGAACTGCTCAGCCCAGACTACCCCGTTGTTCGTTATAAAATAATGCGACCGACAGGGAAAAGCCCAATTACCGATTGATGGGCGCAGACTCACCCCACCGCTGCAACGGCTCAATTGCCACTTAGCTGCGTTGAGCGGTGTGACCACTTCACGACCACAGCCACAACAACACAAGTGGACCGCTGTAAGGTAAACTTCGCTTATGTACAGCTTACTAGGGCGAAGATCGCCACTTGCAGGGATAAACTCAACGAACTCTGGATCAAGGTGACTGATGGTCATGACTCCTCGCCCTCACTACGTACCAACGACATGAAACTAGCATTGAGTAGTAGCTGATACGGACTGTGGTCATCCCACATCGCTCCAACGTACTGAAGCCAACGGACAACTGCTAGTGATGCATTCAAGCTATTTATTGGCGCGCTCTGAATATTGCTTGCATACACATCGCCCTCAGTTGGTGAGCTGTAATCCAGACAGCGATCCAGATGATCTGTTCGCCCGGATGCTCCCAATGTGACTCTGCAGGTAGCACTCAATCGCTCGCCTCCTTCCGGAAGTTCGCGTACATCCATCCCGATCCCTACATCAATGAAAGGGACACCAATTTCTGCAAGATACCGAGTAATCAATAAGCGAGACGGCCCGTCATCTATACAGATGAACACGAAATCTAGCACGCCGAACAAATCGAGTGACTGCTCATCAATTCTCATAGCGTGAGGCACTATTCCGTGATGAAATACTCGATACATTTCGTGCAGATAGTTAACTTTGGGTTGCCCAGCATTAACTTCTTCGAGCGAAGCTGCGCCTGGCGCACGAAAAGCGTTATGTGCTTCAAACACGTCATCATCGAAACAATGGATTTCGCTGACTGGCATTTTTGCGAGTAGATCCAACGCATAGGCGCCTGTGCCCCCCAAGCCGATAATACCAATCTTCTGGCCCTTCAACCGCTCACTAATTCCGGTTATCCCAGCCCTACTTGAGGCGGTATCGGGGTAGTGAAAAGGTGAATCAGGATCGCGATTGGGACGGACTTTGCCTGTCCGCCCATCCGCATTGATATCGATCAACTGCGCTTCAGCTCTAAATAGACTGTGATAGTGTGTCACCAACTCATAGTAATTTTTTGGAGTGCGCTCGCTTGGCTTGTTGGACAAATAGTGGTGCCCGACGAAGCCTTCAAAGAGATTTTTATTTTTTCCCCCCTTGTT
>JAGPVP010000102.1 GCA_018066965.1 Zhongshania sp.
TCTAGGGTTTGGGGTTGGCGTTCGGTCATTTCGGCGAGGGTGGCGTCGTGGAAAATCATGTAAGCCGGAATGCTTTGTTCGGTGGCCAGTGTTTTGCGATGTTCGCGCAGAGCATCCCATAGGGTGTTGTTTGCGGCGCCAGAAAATGAGCGGGTTTTGCGTTCCTTGCTTTTTTTGCTCACCTTAACCATTTTTCTTAAAGTGAGTTGTTCTTCACCTTTCAATATTGGGCGTGCGGTGTCGGTGAGTTGCACGCTGCCATAGCCTTCTACGTCTACTCTTAATAAGCCCCGTGCAATTATTTGCCGATACAAGGTGCGCCATTCGGTGGCGTTGAGTTCGGTGCCAATGCCGTAGGTGGAGATTTTGTCGTGGCCAAATTGGCTGATGCGTTCGTGTTCTTTACCTAGTAAAACATCAACTAAATAGCTCACGCCAAAACGCTGGCCGGTGCGGTATACGCACGACAGGGCTTTTTGTGCGGCGAGGGTGGCGTCCCATGTTTCTGGCGGTGTAAGGCAGTTGTCGCAGTTGCCACAGGGATGATCTAAGTTGTCGTCAAAATAACGCAGCAAGGCTTGGCGGCGACAGGTGGTGAGTTCGCACAGGCCGAGCATGGCATCTAATTTATGTTGTTCTAGCCGTTTGCGGCCTTCTTCTGCGGTGGAGTTGCCCTGCATTTGACGAAGGGTGATCACGTCCTGCAGGCCGTAGGCCATCCATGCGTCAGCGGCTAAGCCGTCGCGGCCAGCGCGGCCGGTTTCTTGATAATAAGCTTCAATACTTTTGGGCAGGTTTAAGTGGGCGACAAAGCGTACATCGGGTTTGTCTATGCCCATGCCGAAGGCAATGGTGGCGACGATAATTACGCCGTCTTCGCGCAGGAATCGCTCTTGATGCTGTTGGCGTACTTCGTTGCCTAAGCCTGCGTGGTAGGGCAGCGCGGTCATGCCTTTGGTGCTTAGCCATTGCGCGACTTCATCTACCCGTTTACGCGACAGGCAGTACACAATGCCAGCTTCGCCTTCGTGCTCGTTCAGAATAAAGCGCAGCAATTGTTCGCGGGCATTGCCCTGATTTTCGCTGATGCGGTAGCGAATATTGGGCCGGTCGAAGCCGTCGTTAAAAACGCGGGCCTCTTGCAGCGATAGCCGCTCGATGATCTCGCGTTGGGTTGGGCCATCCGCCGTGGCGGTGAGGGCAATGCGGGGAATGTCGGGAAAGCGTTCGTGCAGAATGGAAAGCTTGATGTACTCGGGCCGAAAGTCATGGCCCCACTGTGACACGCAATGGGCTTCGTCGATGGCGAATAAGGCCAGTGGCGCTCGGCTCAGTAAGTCGAGCATGCGCGGCATCATTAATCGTTCTGGGGCGACGTAAAGCAGATCTAGCTCGCCATTCATGAGCGCGGTTTCTACACCGTTGACTTCCATGGCGCTTTGACTGGAATTTAAAAACGCCGCTTTAATCCCGTTTTGGCGCAGCGCCATAACCTGATCTTGCATCAGTGCAATCAGCGGCGATACGACAATGGCGGTGCCGTTGCGCACCAGCGCTGGCACCTGAAAACACAGCGATTTACCACCGCCCGTTGGCATGAGCACTAGGGCGTCGCCGCCGTTAACGACGTGGTTTACGATGTCTGCTTGTTGGTTACGAAAGGCATCGTAACCGTAGATGGTTTGCAGAATGTGTAGAGCGGCGTCTTCGGTGTTGCTGGTGTCAGTGTGTAAGATAGCGCGTTACCACATTAAGTCGTCTGGGATTTCATAGGCTGCGTAAGGATCGTCTTCTTCTACAACGTCGTTAGCGGGCTTGGTGTTGTGAACGAGTATTACTGATTCGTCGCGCTGCTTGATCTTGTCGGCAATCGCTACGGGAACGAGTTCATAGCCGTCCTTCAATTTAACCAGGGCAATAACGCCTTTGATTAATTGGGTTTGCAGCAGCGTGTCAACGTAGAGTTTTTTGATCTTTTTGCCATCGGTGAACTGATAGGCAATCTCGCCATTTTTGCGATTGATTTTGTTGAGCGTAATCAGCTGAATGATCTGGGCTTGAATCGCTTTCTTGTCGGCTTCGGCCTGACGTTGGCGATTCATTTCACGGTCGCGTTCGGCTTTCTCGGCCAGTGCGCGTTTTGCCGCTTCTTTACCCTCGTCAACAATCACCGTGCCAGTGCCTTTAGCCTGCTTGGCTTGTTTACGTTTTTCGTGGCCGATTTGCTTGGCCTTTTTCTTGTCGACCATACCGGCTTTAA
This sequence comes from Zhongshania sp., assembly GCA_018066965.1. Classification (GTDB taxonomy): domain Bacteria; phylum Pseudomonadota; class Gammaproteobacteria; order Pseudomonadales; family Spongiibacteraceae; genus Spongiibacter. Next base: position 2,261 of record JAGPVP010000102.1, read on the forward strand.
GAAGCTGCTCTTGCAGAGATGCCATGCAATAACCTCTATATGCGTTTAATGAGTTAAGTGGGTTCTATTCTAAGCTATTAGCGCCTGTGGGGCTTGGGCTAATTGTGGTGATTTTCAATTCGTAGGGCGAGGGCCGAGCGGTGTCGGTATTCCAACTTCTACTTTTCTCAGTGATACCTTACACTGGCGATCTTTTTGTCATACTTTAAAGCGGCCTATGAAATCGACTAACTGTAAATTACTCGCCAGTCTCGCCATCTCTATTGCGGCTATTAATGCCCACGCTGCTGGCGGTATATCTCCAGATGCTAACCAATATCGTTATGTTGAAGCCGCGGTCGCTTATCAGAGCACCGACTGGGGCCCATTCAGCGAAGAAACTAATATGACCTTCTTGGCGAGTACGGACTTTTTGCAGTATTTGCATGCCCATGCGCGCTACAACAATGGCGACACCAAATTACCAAAAGGGTATCAGCAAGATGGTTGGCTGACTTATGGTATCGGCGTGCATTATTTTATCGGCCCCAATACCTCATTGCTGATTACTGCTGATCGTCATGAGCTTGCGTCTAAAAACAAAAAGCCAGATCAAGATGCAAAAGAGTTTCGAGCTGGTATTCGTCATGACCTGAACTCACATTGGCGGCTGACCTTGGAAGCCGGTGAGCACGATCTAATCGTGGGGAGTGATACCACCTTTATTTTTGAGACTGTTTACTCTTATAACGAACACTTGGGTGGCAGTTTTCGGGTGCGGGATTATGACGAGCTAGATCTCAGCTCCTATGAATTAGGCTTCCGTTATAGTTTTTAGCGCAGAATCTTGAGCGTCGAGCTCTGAGGGTTTGAGTTTAAAGTGACGCTTAGGGTTTGTGGATTATGAAGATTGTTACATGGAATTGTAATGGCGCTTTAAGGAAAAAGACCCAGGCGGCTGATCTTTTAGATGCTGATATTTTGGTGGTTCAAGAATGCGAAGATCCTGCGCGTTCGACGTTTGAGTACCAGCAATGGGCAGGGGATTACCTATGGGTGGGGACGTCTAAAAACAAGGGTGTAGGCGTATTTCCGAAACATGGTAATTCAGTGCAACGTCTTGGCTGGAATGGTGAATTTCGCATTGAAGGGCTCAGTAGTCTAAGTGCTTCAATGATGTGGAATACATCGGATTTAAAGCTTTTCTTGCCATTTTCGATTAATCAAAAATACAGTGTACTAGCCGTTTGGACTAAAGGAAGTGATTCTGAAGCCTTTGGATATATTGGGCAATTTTGGAAATACCTACAAATACATGGCGAGGTACTTTCAAGGCCAAATACTCTGATTATTGGCGACTTTAATAGCAATGCCATCTGGGATAAATCCGATAGGTGGTGGAGCCACACGGATGTTGTTAATGAGCTGGAAGGGTTGGGAGTACAGAGTTTATATCATCATCAATATGGTGAAGAGCAGGGGAAGGAGGTATTGCCGACTTTTTTCTTGCAGCGTAAAGAATGTAAGCCATACCACATAGATTATGCTTTTGTGTCTAATGACCTTATGCCACTGTGTAGGCTGTCAGTCGGTGATCGGCAGCAATGGATAGCGCTTAGCGATCATATGCCCTTAAGTATTTATGTTACTGAATAATCCCTTCTTATGAGGGGTAAGCTGACTTTAGCGCCCGTCAGGTATGGCGATATCTAATTTTAACAAGTCGATGGCGATTGCCTCGGCGACTTTAATTCCGTCGATTCCCGCTGACAAAATTCCCCCTGCATAACCTGCGCCTTCGCCTGCAGGGTAAAGGCCGCGGGTGTTCAAATTTTGATAATCTTTGCCGCGCTTAATGCAGATGGGGGATGAGGTGCGGGTTTCGATGCCGGTGAGAATGGCGTCGTTCATGGCGAAGCCTTTGATCTGTTTGTCGAAGGCGGGAATGGCTTCGCGGATGGCCTCATTGGCAAAGTCGGGTAGAGCTTGCGACAGGTCGCCTAGCGACACGCCGGGTTTATATGAGGGCGTTACACTGGCGAGTTCGGTAGAGGGGGTGTTGCGTAAGTAGTCGCCGACCAGCTGCGCCGGCGCGTTGTAGTTTTCGCCGCCAAGTTTGTAGGCCAATGTTTCTAGTTCACGCTGTAAATCAATGCCCGCTAATATATGTTCTGGGTAATCTTTTTCTGGCTCTATGCCCACCACAATCGCGGAGTTGGCATTGCGCTCATTACGAGAGTATTGCGACATGCCATTGGTGACGACACGACCTTCTTCCGATGTGGCGGCAACCACCGTGCCTCCAGGACACATGCAGAAGCTGTAAACGCTGCGACCATTTTTACAGTGATGAACTAGTTTATAGTCAGCCGCGCCCAAGATGGGGTGGCCGGCTTGCTCGCCAAATCGTGCCTTGTCGATAACGGACTGTGGGTGCTCAATTCTAAAGCCGATGGAAAACGGCTTCGGCTCAATGTATACGCCTTGTTCTAATAGCATTTGAAACGTGTCGCGGGCACTGTGGCCGATGGCCAGTACGACGTGGCGAGTTGGCAAGTGCTCGCCGGTACTTAAGGTGAGGCCGGTAACTTGGCCTTGATCGTTATCTGCTGGTTCGCGGTGAACGGTATCGACCTTGGTGTTAAAGCGTATTTCGCCGCCCAAACGGGTAATTTCGGCACGAATATTCTCTACCATTTTTACCAGCTTAAAGGTGCCGATATGCGGCTTACTGACCATTAGAATTTCTTCTGGCGCACCGGCCTTGACGAATTCGGTCATGACTTTACGGCCTAGAAAACGCCGGTCTTTCACTTGGCTGTAGAGCTTGCCGTCGGAGAAAGTGCCTGCGCCGCCTTCGCCGTATTGCACATTAGATTCAGTGTTGAGTTTGCGTTCGCGCCACAGTCCCCAGGTGTCTTTGGTGCGTTGACGCACGTCTTGGCCGCGCTCTAACACTATGGGCTTAAGGCCCATTTGCGCCAGCACTAAGGCCGCTAAAATACCGCAGGGGCCAAAGCCGATAACGACGGGCCGCTGCTGTTCTGCAATGGGAAAGTCGCTGGCGGCTTGGGCAAGGAATTTGTAACTGGTATCTGGGCTTGGGCGAACGATGGTCTGTAATTTTTTGTCAGCGAGTAAGCGCTGCTCTGCCTCTGCGGTGAGACTTAAATCCAGCATATAAATCAGTAGAATATTGTCTTTTTTACGGGCGTCGTAGCTGCGTTTAAAAATTGAGAAGTCGAGTAATTCGGTGTCGGCCAGTGATAGTTTTCCGAGAATCGCGCTGCGTAATTCAGCGTCGCTGTGATTAAGCGGCAGTTTGAGGTCGGTCAGTCTGATCATGGGTAATACGGTTTCCGGCTTGGATGGCTGTCAGTCGGCGGATTTTAGCATGATTGCGCTGCTGGGTTGGAACGTCGGGGCGGCAATCGCTATCGCTTTTTTGTCATATTTTAGTGATGTGTAGCTACGTCATTAAATCTAGCTTTTAAACTCGGCGAACGAGGCGACTATTTATTTTGAGCTTACACAACCAGTCCTGCGCTATAACCCGATGACCACGCCCACTGGAAATTGAAGCCACCTAGCCAGCCAGTGACGTCGAGTACTTCGCCAATGAAATACAGTCCGGCTTGGTCTTTCGCTTCCATGGTTTTGGAGCTAATACCGGCGGTGTCGATGCCGCCTCGGGTGACTTCCGCTGTGCGGTAGCCTTCGGTGCCAGAGGGCTTTAGCTGCCAACTGTTTAGCTTTTCGCCAATACTGCTTAGCTGTTTGTCGCTAAATTCGCCTAGCGGTTTGTCGGCCTGTTCATGCCACCACAGCCATTGCAATTCTGCGACTAAGCCCTTTGATAATTTATGGCTTAGCACCGTGCGCAGCAGGCTTTTTGATTGTTCGTGTTTAGCATTAATAAGCCAGTCTGCGGCGTTAATTTGCGGTAGTAAATTAACGGTGATGCTGTTGCCGGGGTTCCAGTAATTTGAGACCTGCAACGCCGCCGGGCCAGAGATGCCACGATGGGTGAAGAGAATGTTTTCGGTAAAGCTAACTTTGTTGGCGCTGAGCTCGACTTCCAGCGCGAGTCCCGCCAGTTTTTCGCAAAACTGCTTCATGGCGTCGCTGAACATAAAGGGCACTAGGCCGGCATGACGTTTGGTGAGGGTGAGACCAAACTGCCGCGCAATATCGTAGCCGATGCCACTGCCGCCGAGGGTGGGGATAGACAGTGCGCCGGACGCGACCACAAAAGACTGGCAGCTAAGCTCTTGGATCGTGTCTTGTTGGTTTACGACTAGCTGATAGCGCGAGTCATTTACTTCGCTGGCGCTTATCGAAACCAGTTCTGAGTGGGTGCGAATCTCTGCTCCCGCATTGGCACACTCGTCCAATAGCATATTGAGTATGTCTTTTGCCGAATTCAGGCAAAACAATTGGTTGTGACGGCGTTCTTCGTAGGGAATCTGGTAGCGCTCTACCATGCCGATGAAATCCCACTGGGTGTAGCGAGTCAGGGCGGCTTTGCTGAAATGGGGGTTGTTTGAGATGAAGTTATCGGCTTCTACAAAGTGATTGGTGAAATTACAGCGTCCGCCGCCAGACATGAGGATTTTTTTGCCGACCTTATTGGCTTTTTCTAGCACCAGCACACGGCGGCCGCGTTGGGCCGCGGTGAGCGCGCACATCAAGCCGGATGCGCCTGCACCAAGAATAATGACGTCGTAGAAGTTTTGACTAGTTGGCACTGGGCTTGATTCGCTGTGGAGTGTATGTGGAAAGATGCGCAGTATAACGGCAAAGCCTTAGGGCTTGTATGGTCACGTCTCAGCAATGTGTTGCACACTAGCTTTTGTTTTGGCTAGCGCTATACTGCGGCGGGCAAACGAATATGACAGAAATATTTTTGCGGGCTAGCGGCAATTTGCGTCAGACTGGTGCAGAATTTGCTAGCGTCTATTTAATCATTTCAGTTCCTGATCCTCTCAGTAACCTCAAGTGATACCCATTACTTAATTATTCTATAAGGCGAGGTCTCCTTACATGAGTCGCAATCAAGCGCGTGTTCAAGCAGTTTCCCAGATTATTAATCGTAAGCCGATAGAGGTTACGATGCCTGAGCCACTCAGCAAAATTTGGGCAAGTGATGTCTTCAATCTTGCGAAGATGGAGGAGGCCCTGTCTAAAAATGCATTTAAGGCAGTGAAAACCACCGTACAGACTGGTGCTCCGCTTGATTCAGCTACAGCTGACGTTGTTGCTGCGGCCATGAAAGATTGGGCACTAGGTAAAGGCGTTAAGTTTTTCTCGCATATTTTCTACCCAATGACCAACGCCACTGCTGAGAAGCACGACGGCTTCATCATTACCAATACAGAAGGTAATGCGATTACTGAATTTACCGGTAGCTTGTTAATTAAAGGTGAGCCAGACGGCTCTTCTTTCCCTAACGGCAGCCTACGTATGACCAACGCTGCGCGTGGTTATACTGCATGGGACCCAACTAGCCCTGCCTACATTATGCACACCGATAACGGCTCAACGCTGATGATTCCTAGCGTGTTCATGAGCTGGACTGGCGAAGCATTGGATAAGAAAATCCCATTGCTACGTTCAAACTCGGCAATGAATAAAGCTGGTCAGCGCGTTCTGTCTTTAATGGGCGAAACTGAAATTGCTGCGCTGAACTCTAGCTGCGGTGCTGAGCAGGAATACTTCCTGATCGACTCTAACTTCGCAAATAGCCGTCCAGATTTGATGTTGGCAGGCCGTACTTTATTCGGTGCGCCTCCTGCTAAAGGTCAGCAGTTTGATGACCATTACTTCGCGGCGATTCCTGAGCGTGTACAAGTCTTCATGCAAGATCTAGAAGACAAGCTTTACCGTTTGGGCATTCCAGCTAAGACGCATCACAATGAAGTAGCGCCAGGTCAGTTTGAAATCGCGCCCTATTATGAGGCAGCGAACATCGCGTCTGATCATCAGCAATTGCTAATGACGCTGCTTAAGCTGACTGCGAAGCGTCATGGCTTTGTTTGCTTATTGCACGAAAAGCCCTTTGCCGGCGTGAATGGCTCAGGAAAACACGTGAACTGGTCGGTGGGTAACGCAACTCAGGGCAACTTGCTTGATCCGGGTAGCACGCCGCACGATAATATTAATTTCTTGCTCTTTTGTGGTGCGGTAATTCGTGGCGTGCACCTTTTTGGCCCATTGCTGCGCGCAGTTATTGCCTCTGCGTCGAATGACCACCGTCTAGGTGCTAACGAAGCACCGCCAGCCATTCTGTCTGTGTACTTGGGCGAGCAGCTCGAGCGCGTATTTAACGACATTAAAGAAGGCAAGTTATTGACGTCCGAAGTGGGTGGCTTTATGGATTCAGGCTTGAGCCAAATCCTTAAGTTTGAACGCGATCCAGGCGACCGTAACCGCACGTCACCGTTTGCCTTCACTGGCAACCGTTTTGAATTCCGTGCGGTAGGTTCTTCAGCCTCAGTGTCTGGCCCACTGGTAGCGATGAATACCATGTTGGCTGATTCTTTGAACTGGATTGCCGATAAGCTTGAAACTGAGTTAGCCACTGGCACCAGTAAGCCAGTGGCTGCAGTTAAAGTCTTGAAGGAATTGATGGAAGGTCACAGCAACGTTATTTTCGGTGGCGACGGCTACTCAGCTGAATGGCACCGTATGGCGGTTGAAGATCGCGGCCTGAAAAATCTGCCAACATCTGCTGACGCACTACCTGCTTTCCGCGAAGAGTCTGTTGTTAAGTTGTTCTCTAGCAGCGGTGTATTAACGCCGGTCGAGCTGGCAAGTCGTTTTGAGGTTTACTCAGAGCAGTATTTGTTGTCGATTGAGGTTGAAGCTAAGTTGGTTGTCGATATAGCGACCACTATGATTTACCCAGCGGCGGTTGAGTACCTGTCGCAAATCGCAACTACCGCGTCGTCAATGGCAGCATTGAATATTTCTTTAGACAGCGGCGTTGCTGCCGCTGTTGCCGGCGAAGCGAATGCGATGATGGCGGCAGTACGTACATTAAGTGCGGCCTTAGAAGTGCACGACTTTGATTCTACCGAAGCGCATATGCAGTATGCTGCAAGCACCTTGCGTAGTTTGATGGTTGAAGTTCGTGGCCACGCTGACACCTTGGAAACTTTGGTTGCAGATGATTTGTGGCCATTGCCTAAGTACGCGGAAATGCTGTTTATTAAGTAAATTGACGGCAGTCGTTTAGGCTGCAAGCAGTTTGTTTGAAAACACATTTTGATAGTAAAACGCCCTCTCCATGAGGGCGTTTTTGCGTTTAGGCTCTTTAAAATAATAGTGTGTAGGTACGTCCTCTTGGACGGGGGTGGTCGTGGCGTGTGCGGAGCCGGTGACTGTAGCGAACACGATGCAGTGTAAATCTAAGCGAGAGGGTTGGCGGTGTATTAATAATGTATGTTAGAAAGGGCGTCAGATTGAGGGTTCTGCCCGTTGAAGGTACATAACAAGAGTGAATAGTGTGGATTTTGAAAATTACAAACAGGCTTCTATAGACCTTGCCGAGCAGGTACTTGCGGTTCTCTTGCAAACTCAGACCTATGCCCAGCTAGCACTGGTTTTGGTGGTTTTTGGCATTACTTTTTTTATTACCACCTACATTCGTAAGTTTGTTCCTCTCTTTGCCGATGCGCCAGCGAATGCGCCGCTTAAACCGCTGCGTAGGCTTACCGGCAAGCTGGGAGTGCTGATATTCCCTTTGCTTACCATTTTGGTTTTGAGTTTTGCTGTTGAATTGAGTGCGCAGTTCATTGGGGCGTTCTGGCTGGTGAGAACGGCGTTATTCGTTGCCATGATGTTGGTTTTTAGGTCACTAATTCGTGATTATGTAAAAAACGATTTCATCGCATTTGTGTTTCGCTGGATTGGCCAGCCATTGCTGTTCCTGCATTTACTGAATGTGCTACAGCCGATTATTGCCATACTCGAAGGCATGAAAATATCTGTGGGTAATATAGATATTTCAGCTTATGGCGTTGTTCGCGTGGCCTTGTTTGGCTCGCTGCTATTTTGGTTGGGGCGGGTGTCGAACAGTACCGGCCAGGAGATTATTCGACGTCAGGAAAAGCTCGATTTTAGAACCAGGGAAGTGGCTGCAAAATTGTTTGAAGTGGCCATTTTTGTTTTGATTTTCTTGCTACTACTGCAAGTCATGGGGGTCAATCTTACTGCCTTGGCGGTGTTTGGTGGTGCCTTGGGTGTGGGGCTTGGTTTTGGTTTGCAGGCGATAGCATCCAACTTTATCTCTGGCATTATTATTTTACTCGACCGATCCATTTCCCTAGATGACTACATTGAGCTTGAAGATGGCCGCACCGGATTTGTTCGGGAGCTGACTCTTAGATCGACCACCTTGGAAACCTATGATGGCAAAGACATCATGGTGCCAAATGAAAAGTTCGTAACGGAGAGTTTTACTAACTGGACTCACAAAAATAAAAAGCAACGTTACCGCGTCGATTTTTCGGTAGCCTACGATTCTGATATCCGTCAGTTAGTCGAAATTATCAAAGAAACCGTGGCCTCGCATGCGCAGGTTCTTAGCGGCGAGAGTATTCCGTTTGAAGAACGACCCGATTGCGAAATTGACAGTTTTGGTGATTCTGGCGTGAATATGTTCGTCGAGTTTTGGATGATGGGTATCGATGACGGTAAAAACCGTGTCGGTGGCGATTTGCTCCTGATGATTTTTGAAGCTATGCGTGACAACGGCTTCCAAATCCCCTTCCCTCAGCGCGAGGTGCGGGTGCTCAACGAGAGCATGGGGAAGTAAAGCTACTACTCAATTTTCCCGAATCTGGCTGTTATTTATAGCCAGATTCGCTTAGTTAGCCTGCTTTTATACAGGTGTTCTCGAAGGCTATCGTGTTATAGCTTAAGCGACGACACAATTTCGTAAGACCGTAGGCGTGCCTCGTGGGTGTAAATTTGCGAGGTGATCATCAGTTCATCGGCTTGGGTTTTATCGATAAATTTTTGCATGTCTTCTTGTACTTTATCGGCGGTGCCAATCGCTGAGCAGGACATGATTTGACGAAGCAGCATTTGCTCGCCGCCTGATAGTTGCGCTAGATAGTTATCCGCGGGGGGCTGCAGTTTCCCCGGCTGCCCGCGTCGCAAATTGACGAAAGCACGCTGCATCGAACTCGCTATATAGTGAGCTTGGGCGTCAGTGTCGGCGGCAAACACGTTAAAACCCAACATCACATAAGGCTTATCTAGCTGCGCGGAAGGGCGGAAGCGTTCGCGGTACAGGGCAATCGCAGGCAGCATTTGCTCTGGCGCAAAATGCGATGCAAAGGAGTAGGGCAAGCCAAGTGACGCAGCTAACTGGGCGCCGAATAAGCTGGAGCCTAGAATCCAAAACGGAATATTAAGGCCGCTTCCGGGTACGGCATGAATTTTTTGATCGGGATGCGGTTCACCAAAGTAACCCATTAGTTCTACCACATCGCGTGGGAACTGATCGACGTCGGAATCCATATTGCGACGCATGGCGTAGGCGGTGGCTTGATCTGTGCCGGGTGCGCGACCAAGCCCAAGATCGATGCGATTCGGGTATAGGGCCTCTAGGGTGCCAAACTGTTCCGCGATAATGAGGGGCGCGTGATTGGGCAGCATAACGCCGCCGGCTCCAACACGGATAGTCTTGGTGCCCCCAGCAATGTGACCAATGACAACGGCGGTAGCGGCACTGGCAATGCCTTGCATATTATGGTGTTCCGCCAGCCAATAGCGATTAAATCCCCATTTTTCGGCGTGCTGTGCCAATGAAAGGCTGTTCTGTAGGGACGTACCCGCATCACCGTCGGCGGTAATGGGGGAAAGGTCTAGCACTGATAATTTAGCCATGAGTCATCCGTATTTGGTCGCGAAACGGCTAACAAATTATTGCGTTAGCATTTGCCATAATTGACGAAGCTTCTCTTTGCCATCGCTTCTATGGGTTTGGTAGATGACTGGTTTATTGGGGGTGTCTGGCGATAATTCAATACTCCATAGCGCATCCAGCTCATTCGGCAGCAGGGAATAACGAATATCAATAATGCGTTGGGGGTTGTTTGGGTCTAGGGCAATATAACCCTTTGAGAACCAACGAAAGCGCTCTAGGTCGGTTGCTTGGCGGCTATCCGCTCGCAGCCACGGTATGTCGCTGAGTATGAGTAGAGGGATGCTATTACCAGGAAAGATCTTGGGCTCGCGGCCAACTCGCACTGCGTCTATGTAATAGGCAGTATCTGTGCGGTAGACAATTTTCCACAGCAGGATATTTCCGAAAGACGGCTTTGCTTCCAAGCTATGGACAAGGTGCCCGCGACTAGCGGCGAGTTCGTGGCCCGCGGCTTCGGCGCGATCGCGCTGCCACCAGCCGAGGGTGGGGTAGGCAAACATCCAAAATAGCGCGAAGGGGGCAGCCGAGCGCCAGTGCTTACGCAGACTTAGAATGAGCAATCCCGCAATGGGTAGGGTGTATAGCGGGTCGATAATCGACATGATATTCCACGCGACTCGCTCATTGCTAAACGGCCAGTAAAGCTGTGTGCCGTAGGTGGTGCAGGCATCGAGCAGGGCGTGGGTGGCGTAACCCAGCGTGCAAAACAGCACACTTTGTTGCCAGCTAAGGGCGTTCCGCTGGCCTATCAGTTTATGTAAAACCAAGCCGCAGATGAGCCCGCCCAAGGGAATAAAAATAAGCGAGTGGGTGAATTGCCGGTGATACTCTAAAAATAACAAGGGGTCGCTAGTAGAGCGAATGATCACGTCTAAATCAGCGGCCATGCCGGCTAAAAAGCCGAGCAGCACCACGCCACCGCGCTTTGCTACTTTACTGCCGGAATTGCGAACAGCGACTGCGCCGAGTAGGCCTTGGGTAAGAGGATCCATTAACAGCTCTGCATTGGGTGAGAGCAGAGAGTGTATCTGAAATTGAGTATGGGAATCACGTAAAGTGGGGGCGCGTACACGGTCGGCACTGGAGCATTTGGGCTCTAATTGCCGACCCTATTTGAGGTGATGATATTAGCTGGTAACTGCTTCTTTACATTGTAAAACGGTAAGTAGGCTGTCTAGATGACGGATGACTTCTTGGCCGCTGCTTGTTAGATAGCCACCGTCGGGTAGGGTAATAAGGTCTTTATCGTAAAGGCGTTGGGTGGCGGCGATAGTGCCCGATTCTGCGGTGTGATGTACCTTAATGCCTTCTAATGCGGAGGCGGGGTTGAATTGGGTGAGTACACGTATTTCGTCAAGAATGTCTTTGGGTAGAGGCATAGCTACAACCTTGTATTGTTATGGATTAAAAGGTGTTGCGAAGAGCATTTGAATGTTTGTTGTAAATTCTGGGTGCTTACGTATCCGTTTGCCCAGCCCGAATACTGTAGCGCGAAATGGGTACTCAGCCAAAGGCATTTTGATTATTTACTTAGCGGTTACATTTTGTCCATTGCAACAGGCCATGCATTACTTGTTACTATCATAAGAATAATAAGGGGAGGCCACGATGTTTACAGAATACCGCGAGTACGACGGGCTGGGTTTGGCGGGCTTGATAAAGGCGAGAGAGGTGACGCCGTCTGAGTTGCTAGAAGCCGCGATTGCGCGTGCTAATGAGATTAACCCAAGTATTAATGCCCTCATTCATCGTTTTGAAGACCGGGCTTATCGACATATTAAAGACGGTTTGCCCGACGGCCCATTCACGGGTGTGCCCTTTGTATTAAAGGATTTATTGGCGGCCTTTGCCGGTGAGCCACTGACAATGGGTAGTCGCGGCATGACGGCGGTGCCAAATTACGACAGTGAGCTAGTGCGTCGTTACAAGGCGAGCGGTGTGAATATCTTTGCTAAAACGAATACCCCCGAGTTTGGCTTAATTATCACCACCGAACCCAAGGCACATGGTGTTAGTCACAATCCCCATAAGCATGGTTACAGTACAGGTGGTTCTTCGGGTGGCAGTGCTGCGTCAGTGGCGGCGGGCATTGTTCCCATGGCTCACGGTGGCGATGGCGGCGGTTCTATTCGATTCCCCGCGTCTTGGTGCGGTGTCTTTGGCTTAAAGCCTTCTAGAGGGCGTAATCCGCTAGGGCCAGATCAAGGGGAAGACTGGCAAGGTGCCGTGGCGGAGCACGTATTAACGCGCAGTGTGCGCGACAGTGCAGCGATGCTCGATTGCACTAGTGGCCATGAAATCGGCGCACCCTACAATATTGCCTTACCAAGAGGTTCGTTTTTGTCTGCTACTCAACGTGAGCCAAAGCCGCTGCGTATCGCCCTGAGCAGGCGGCCGCTGGTAAATACCGAAACACACCCTGAAGTAGAAATTGCATTAAACAAGACGGCGCAGCAGTTACGTGAACTTGGCCATGAGGTGGTAGAGACGGAGCCGCAGATCAATATCGAGCGATTTTGGCGCGACTTTTTTGTAGTGGTGTGCGGCGAAGTTGCCGCCATGGTGGCGGGGTATAAGTCTTTATACGGCGCTGCGTGTGTAAAGCAGTTTGAACCGGCCACTAAAAATATGGCGATGATAGGCCGCTCACTCAGCGCCGCAGATTTTGTTAGTGCAAAAAAAGGGTGGCACGATATTCAATTGGCGATGGGGCGCTTGTTGGAGCATCACGACCTGATGCTTTGTCCGACTATTCCGACGCCAGCCGTTCCGCATGGCCAATTACCCAATAGCAAAATTGAAGAATTGCTAATGCTTGCCTCTCACCACTTAAATGTCGGGAAATTATTGCTTCGCTCAGGCCTTGTTGAGCAAATGGCGTCGCCGATATTGGAGAAAATGGCATTCACGATGATGGGTAATATCACAGGACTGCCCGGTATGTCGGTGCCCCTGCACAGCAGCAGCGACGGTCTGCCGATTGGTATGCAATTTACTGGGCGTATGAATGATGAAGGAACTTTGTTTAGTCTTGCTGCACAGCTAGAACGCGAGCTTGGTTTTTCATTGTCGGCGTGATTCTGTTGTTGGGGCTAGCTTTCTCAGGTATTCCCAGCTCCGTTTTCCCCAGCCCATTATCGCCAAACGAAATTGGTAATCTACAGCCGGCATAAAGCACACAACCACTAGAGTATTGCGGGTATCTATGTGGATTGATACCTGGAATTGAACGCATCCGAAATCTTCATCTCAGGTTTTTATTTGGATGCGGTGTGCCTACTTGCTGCGACGCCTTACGGATTCTCCTGTTTCTTTATAGGTGTAAGAGTAATCAGATAGCCCGCAGTGGGAGACAGTCGTTCGCGCCTTGCCGGGCTTGATGTTGTACTCTGCGCTTGGTTTACTGCTGTCGTTGTCATAGTCGATATCGATATGGACATCGACCGGTAGCTCGCAGCTGTTACGAAATCGAAACCCCGTGGAAAGACGCTCTGGCTGATCGTAGGAACAAGAACTAAAGGGCGATTTTCCTGGATAACGCTTGACCTCTAGTAATTCGACACAGCCGTTCATACCGCCAGAAATTGCCACGACATTCTGTTGCTTCCCTTCGGCGCGTGCGGTTGCAATTCCAAACTCACGAGCCTTTCTGTCTTCGAGTTGTTGTTGCAACTCTTTTTCTTGCATTTCTTTTTTTGCGATCTGGCTGTTTAAATTTTCCATCCGCTGATCGAGCGTCTGATTCGCTGGAGTGTTGCTACCGTCATCAACTCCTGGTGCGTTATCAGGTTCCAGATTTTTGCTCTGCGGCGACGAATCACTGGAAGATCCTGAACCTGCTGACTGACTGGCCTCTTTGGTCGAGGCAGAATCTGGTGAGCGCGATGGCACTTGTTTGTTATTTACATTGGGTCTTTTCTGTACCTTAGTTTTTTTGTTTTTATCGAGGTAGGCTTGCATGCGTCCTTGCTCAATGGCGCGTTCGCGCTCCTTACCGACGGTCGATACCCGGCCGTCAGGAGAGACAATAACCTGCTTGTTACGCGATTCGACCGTCATGGCATTGTACTTTTGGCGGAAGTTATTGAGTGTGGCCATCGTCATTTCGCGCTGACGTTTTTCTTTTGCGTACCCCTCTTCCTTAATGTTGATATAGCTTTGTATTTCTTCGATGCCGTTATAGGCACCGTTGATATTGTCCTTGGCGTACTGTAGCTGTCCGTCGACGTCGTCGATTGTTTGCCGTTCGATGCCATATGTCTTTTCCCACAAGACCTGTTCGCGCTCGACTAGATCAGGATACGCTAGAACAAAAGCTTCGAAGTTGTAGCTATCTACGACGCGCTCGGCACAGCGGATGAAGTCCTGATTCTGACGGATGAGCTTGCGGTTGTAATCTGGGGCTTGGTTGGTGTTCGCGCCAGCCATGTATTTAGGGCAGTCGGAATTGCGGAATTGCTTCCACATCGTTAGTGGCGCGTATTTGTTGTTGATAAAAAAATCATAGGCTTGGTTGGCGAGTTTTGCCTGTTCCACTCGTGTGTTGTAGTCAGCATAGTCGGCAATGAAGGCTTGTCGCGCGGCTTCCGCCTGATCAGTGCCGACTGCCCATTCTGCGATCCCCTTGTTCTTCAGGGCGGGAGTATCCCCATTTACAAATGACAGTCCACGGGCGCTTTTGATAGGTCTTTTATAGTTCACTTTTTGCATCAGCCAAGTGATGCGCTCTTTGTATAGGCGGAAATACTCGTCGTCGTCATTGAGTGCGTATGAGCTGTCATTGATGAAGCAGCGCCCACAATAGACCCAGGGAGTGATGATTTGCCCGTTTTTCAGGCGTTCGCCCTCTGGTAGTGGGGCAAACAATGAGAAAGATTTGTTACGTCCGTATTCTATTTCAATATTGACACGGACAATTGGGGCCCAGCGATCGACATGCTTGCTCTTGATGGTGTGTTGCGGTGTTAGTACGAAGCGGTAGAGGGGCACGCTATTGCGCATATCAACTTCAACAGCAACATCAATGAGACCTTTGAGCTTCAATTTACTCGTTTCGGTTTTGAAACCGTATTTGGACTCGTATCCTCGACCGAAATGGGCTACCGAGAAGATCTCGCCGTTCTTTTCGAGGCTGCCGATTAGGCGTTCGTTGAACGTTATCCGTTCCTTTGAATTGGGTACGCGCTGCGCCAAGGTTTTCCCGTGTAGCGCTGTGGTGATCACCGGATCTGACTGCTCCGAGTTATACACGTAAAGTTTCTCGCTCATTTCCGTTGCACAGCCGCCGAGCCCGAAAAGACACAGCAGGGGTATTTGCAAAAAAACAGCTAACTTCATCGGGCATAGTCCCTCTTTTTTCTAAACAAGCCAACCGGACACCGTTCGGACCAGCGACAGTTAAGGCAGGTTTCGACCTGCAAGCGTTAGGATTTTAACAGTATACCTTCCATATTTTCCTAAGCCCAGAGCGCTAGTTTCAGCCTCCGCGTACTTAATCCGGTTTACCGTGTGTTGGCTTGAACGCTTAGCTATTTTCCTTGGTCAATTCTTGCAAAACGCGACTGTAATTCTCGACTCCTTGGGCACCGGTTATGAGGTGGCGGTTATTGAAGATCATGGCCGGTACGCCTTGAATACCTTCGTCTAGCCAAACTTTTTCGGCGGCGCGCACGTCTGCGGCAAAGCGCTGATCTTCCAACACCGCCAGAGCCTCGCTCCGGTCCAGTCCGATTTCAGCAGCCACATCCGCTAGTACGCTGTCGTCAGACAGGTTGCGGCCATGGGTGAAGTGGGCTGTAAAGAGCGCCTGCTTCAGATCGTGCGTGCGCTCTTGCTGATTGGCCCAATGTAAAAGCTGATGCACATTAAAGGTGTTGTGCATACGCATGTCGCCGGCAAAGTGAAACTCGAATCCTACCTCGGCGCCCACCTCGGTCATTCTTACTCGGCTGTCCGCTGATTGCGCCTTGGTCGTACCGTATTTCTCTGCTACATGGTCTTGCAGGTTTTGGCCCTCTGTCGGCATGTTGGGATTTAGCTCAAAGGGGTGCCAGTGAATTTCGTGTGGGGTGCCGCTTGCCTCGAGCGCTGTTGCTAGCTGCCGGTAGCCGATGACGCACCAAGGGCAGACCACGTCTGACACGATGTCTATCCGCAGTGTGTTTTGAGGGGTAGTCATGGTCTTCTCCTTACATTGAAATTAAGAGTGTGCTTGGAATCGTGAGTTTGGTGTGTCGGTTTGGCATTGGATTTAATTTGCTGATGGCATCACGAGCGTCCCACAAGCTGGTCCGCGAGGTCGATAAGGTCGCGGGCAACAAAGTCTGGCTGAGGTACGTTTTCAGCGATAAGAATATTGTTGTTGGGGCGAGTGATGAACGCACCATAACTACCTGCGGCTTGTGCGCCGATGGTATCCCATAAGTGACATGCCACAAGACATATCCGATCTAGCTCCACTGCCAATTCCTGTGCGGCATGACGATACGTTGCCGGATGCGGCTTGAACGCATGCACTGCATCGACGCTCAACTGCTGCTCAAAAAATTCGCTGATCCCTGCTTTTTCTAATAGCGTCGGCGATTGCGTGGGCGCAGAGTTTGTTAACGTTGCCAAACGAAATCCAGCAGTCTGCAAGCGTGTTAGCGCCGGTATCACATCGGGGTGCGCCGGCATATTGCCGAGTAGAGATTTAAACTCTGAGACATCGTCGTCGTTGATCGTAATATTGTGATTGCTTCCGACCATACGCAGGACGCCAACGGCTAAGTTTCCAAACGGTTCATATAGGCCCGAGGCGGTCATTGTTTGCGAATACAGAACAAGCTCGGCAAACCAGCTTCTTAGCACCAATGGGTTTTTGAAAACACGCAGGAAAAAAGGTTCGAGGATTGTAATATCGACTAGCGTCTCATTTACGTCGAAAAGAAGTACATCGATGTCGCTGATTTTGTTCATTCTATGTAGACCCCGTTTAAATCTTCATTCGAGTATTGCGGCAATACTTCTGCTTTCGCACAAATGATTGAATGGTAGACAGGCCGATATCTAAGTTATTACCCGTGGCACAGTGATTTTGTTTACAGGCAGTGTGTTAAAAGTACGTTCACATTATGAGCCAGTGCCTTTAGGTAAAGGATTATCTAAAGGCGCTGGTGTTGGAGATTATTTCTTTTCCCATGCGAAGGGCTTAAAGGCTTTATCGACAGGCGTTTTGGCAACGTGATTGGTATAGTTACTCATGACTTTTTGGCTTAGCCCCAATATAACGTCTAGTACGTTTTGCTGGGTATAACCTGCATCATAAAAGTCTTGTAGTTGCTTTTCTTCAAGCTCGCCACGCTGGCGCACCATAGCTAGGGTAAAGTCGCGTAAGGCCTCAAGTTTAGCGGTAGGCAGTGGTGTTTCATCACGAAGCGCATTGCTGATCTCGTCTGAAACCTTCATAGACTTGGCGATGCCGGTATGTGCCGGTACGCAGTAATGGCAGTCATGCTCAACGTTGATTGCTTGCCATACTACGGTTTTTTCATCGGCGTTAAAGCTGCTGTTAAGAAACAGGCTATGCAAGACTTGGTAGCCCTCAAGTAAGCCCGGCGCTTCGGCCATCACTGCATGTAATCCCGGAATCATACCAAATGATTTCTGCGAGCCTTCTAATAGAGGTTTGGCTGCGTCAGGTGCGCTATTTCTGTCATGTAGAGTAAATGTGCTCATTGATGGCATCCTTTTTTGAGTGATCGTTCAAGTTTGTGTTTAATCGTAGTTGCACCATGGGCCGCAGTCAAGATAAAATTGAACGATCATTCAAAATCAAAAGCGGCCGACTGCACAGCGGCCTTTATTAGAGATACGCCGATGGCTCGCACTGCTAGCTTTAATCGCCAAATTGCACTTGATAGTGCCGTTGAGCTGTTCTGGTCCAGAGGCTATTACGCCACTTCGATGAAGCATATTGAAAAAGCTTTAGACATGCGTCCTGGGAGCCTTTATGCCACCTTTGGTAGCAAAAGCGGCCTATTTTCTGAAGCACTGGATGCGTACGCCGCCCGGGCTGGCGAAGACTTTGATCGGATAGCCGAAGGATCGCCGAGCGTAATTGACGGTTTAAAGCGATATCTACGTTCATTTGCCCAGCCCTGCAGTGACTCAGCGCAAGCACCTGCACAGGCTTGCATGCTGATTAAGACCTTGCTGGAGGTTAATGCCGAAGACGCTGCATTACGGTCTCAGGTCGACGTAATACTCGCGACCATAGAACACAAGCTCTGCGAAGCGCTGGAGCAGGCCAAGGCAGCGGGGGAGTTACGTGGGGATGTTGAGTGCGCGAGGTTGGCTCGCTTGCTACAAACGCAGATCATTGGCTTGCGGGCATTTGCCGAGCGCAATGTACCCAGCGAACAGATTGCAGCCCTTGCCGACGACATGGCTAGCATGCTCGACGTCTACAGAGCTAGTTGAGCCGAGACCCGGCGATGGTTTGTTTTTACTTGCGAACTGTTATGGTTGGTATTGAATGAAATCAACTTTACGTAAATAAAATTAGAGATTTAGATTTTCTGAAGCTAGGTATTTAAATCAACGCTGCATAGCATTCGCAGTCTGTGACTTACCCTGTCTAAAATGCTAATGGTCGTGCTAGCTCGGAAGATACAAGACTATTAACGCGGCGCAGCACACTATCCCCCAAGCCTCACATACAAGGCGAAGACCCAGTGGAGCGTGATTCACTTCCATAAAGTGCATAATCACAAGGCGGGTTTTGAAAAACGCGATTAATAGCATTGCCGCCGGAATATTGAGCGTGGCGTCGCTGCCCATATACCACGACAATGTTGTCGCTAATGCTAACAGCGCCCAAATAGCAGTGTTGGTTTGTAAGAATATTGATTTCATATTATTTAATTAGATAGAGAATAGAAAACAGAACGATCCACAATAGATCAACCATATGCCAGTATGTTGCTCCGCCTTCTAGTAAAGGTAGATCTTCAGATAAAGGCTTATTTTTACCTAAGCGCGCAATCAAGTATGCCAATACGCACAGACCAATAATTAAATGTAGGAAATGAATGCCTGTGAAAATGTAGTAGTACATGAAGAAATCATTGGTGGTTAATGTAATGCCATGATTTATTTTTTCACCGTATTCAAAGAACTTTACTACCCCAAAACCGAAGCCACATAGCCATGCTAAAGATAAGCAGGCCCGAGACATCGACCTAAGGTTCTTGCGAACAGCACTCATACCAATAACAACAAACCACGAACTGGTCAGCAGTAAAACGGTGTTTAGGGCTCCCCAATTCTGATTGAGTTCAAGCTGAGACAGTTGAAACATGGCGAGATCTAAGCTGCGATAGTAGGCAAAGGTGACAAAAAACAAGCCAAAGATAAACATATCGCCAAGTACAAATACCCATATACCTGTCTCTCCAGGTATATGTTTTTCTTTAACACTCTTGTTCACGCATCATTCCTATTTACGAGGTATTTATTCGATATTGGGTGTGGATTCGTTTAGGGCTGGATTTTGAGCACCATATTATTTTCTAAGCATAAGCTAGCACATACTGAATGGTATGTGGCAGCCTGAAAAGCAATAAATAAATGCGCTTTTAGGCTGGGGCTGTACATATTTAGAGCAAATCTAGGAGGGGCGGGGCTTTAGCGAGTATAAATATCAATATGAAAATTGTTTAACATTACTTAATCGCTGGGGTACTGCGGTTCACCATGACCGCAGTACCCGTGTATAGCGAGAATCTGGAGTTAGCTGAGTAAGCTCGGCTTACTCAGGGTGCTCCTCTAGCTCGTCATTGGGGCGTGGAGAGCTAATAGACTCAGGGTCGATTACTTTGTCTATTTCGTTGGGAGAACTGTCTTTATCTTTGTCAGATTTAGGCTGGTCTACCAATTGCGATGCATTACGAGTGGCATCTTGAACCGCCTTGCGAGCAGCCGCGCTGACTTTTGCGGGATCATTGCTGGTTTTAGCGGCGGTTTGGGCCGCTTCTCGCGCCACTTCTTTCATGTTCTCAGCTACAGGTTCAAGCGCTTCGGCTACGATGCTGTCGGCAACTTTGTCTGCAGCAACTTTCTTCTCGTCGGCGGCAATACCGACGTGGTAGGCGGCAAATCCAGGCATGACCATTTGGTTTAGCGCGAGGCCGATAATCTGGCCGTCTACATTGCTTCTAATTACTGAGCTGCGGTTGGTAATGGGGTCGGTGACGGTGCCAAGTATGTCGCCCTTTTTCACGATTTGCCCCAGTTTCGCCTCAGTAAGAAACACCCCGCTTTGGTCTGCACGCAGCCAAGTAGATTTGTAAAAAACATTTTGCTTGGGGGCGCGATTGGGTTTTTGGCCGATCATTTCCATGTGGTACATCACGGCTTTAATGCCGTTAACGCTTTGGATTACTTCTTTTAGTTGTAGTCTTAGTGGTTCGCCTGCCTCTAAGGTCACTGCCGGAATGCCGGCGTCCACCGCCGCGCGACGCAGGGTTCCTGGTGCGCCGGCGCCATCTAGCACGGTAACGTCATGGAACATTTTGCTAAATTGCACCACGCTTTCTTTGCCGAGGTTGCCGCGCAATTGGGTAAGGTTGGTGCGGTGAAATGAACCCGTGTGAATGTCAATCAGGCGGTCGCAGTGGGTGATGATTTCGTTAAAAAAGCTGTGGGCAATACGGCCAGCAGAGCTGCCTTTTGGGTCGCCGGGGAAGTAGCGGTTAAGGTCGCGGCGATCTGGCAGGTAGCGCGAGGTGCGGCGGAAGCCGTGCATATTTACAATCGGTACGCCGATCACAACGCCATTTAATTTATCGCTTTCTAAGCTAAACATAACACGGCGTATCGCTTCTACGCCGTTTAACTCGTCACCGTGAACGGCGGCGGTTAAGCACAGGGTAGGGCCGGGCTTGTTACCCGCCGCAACTAGAATTGGGGTGGGCATGGCTAAGCCCGCAATGGCTTGGCCTGCGGTCCAGTACAGACGCTCAAAGCTGCCGCGCAGAATGTCTTGCCCAAGTAGGGTGAAGGCGACTTCGGGCGCGTCTTGGTTGCTGGCGTTTTTATCAAAATCGCTGTTTAGCGTGGAGTTTTTGCGCCGATTGGTGGTGAATACGGTGCCTTCGTCAGCCTCTACTTTCTCGCTGACGGTGCTGGAATCTAACGCACGGGACTCGTTCAAAGACTTTGGCGACTGTTCGTTCGCCACGGCGGCCTGAGTCAGTAGTGGAAGACCTAGTGCTATGCAAAAAATGACAATGCTTCGCATGATACAGCGGATTACTCCGTTAATTGTGGTGAGCAAGTTTTCGGCTTGCCAGTGTGTTGTTCGCTATGGCATTCAGTAAGGTCATAGCTGCGTGCTAAATTGTATACAAAATCGCCAATATAAACGCCTGTAAATTGGCGCGCGGCTAAATTTCCTTACTGTGATCCTCCCCGTGTTTGACGTTATCGGTGGCCTAAGTTCATTTACTGGCATTGGCATTTTTACCGACTTGGGTCTGCTTTACGGATAAAAATCCACTGTGGATGGTGAAAAGAGCCAAGAACTCTCGCTCATGTCCGACTATAATTGCCGCATAGATTGCGCGGCTGCGGTTAGCTGGCGACGAATAATGATGATTGCGGGAGTTTTTCATGGCTAAAGATCGGCTGATTATTTTTGATACCACCCTTCGTGACGGCGAGCAGAGCCCAGGCGCGTCAATGACGCGGGATGAAAAGGTGCGTATCGCAAAAATGCTGGAAAAAATGGGCGTCGATGTCATCGAGGCCGGTTTTGCCATTGCCAGTGTGGGTGATTTTGAGTCGGTGAGGGCGGTCGCTGAGGCAGTAAGGGGCAGCACAATATGCAGTTTGGCGCGTACCGGTGCAGAAGATATCGACCGCGCAGCAGAGGCTTTGCGCCCAGCGGAATCCGGTCGTATTCATACCTTTATAGCTACGTCGCCGATTCACATGGAATACAAACTGCGGATGGCCCCCGACAATGTGGTTGAGCGCGCAGTGGCGGCGGTAAAGCACGCACGTAATTTAATTGGCGATGTTGAGTTTTCCTGCGAAGACGCGTCGCGCTCTGAATACGACTTCCTATGCCGCATTATTGAGCAGGTTATCGACGCCGGCGCTCGCACTATAAACCTACCCGATACTGTCGGTTACGGTGAGCCTGGTGAATACGGTGCGATGGTTGCGCGTTTGATGAATTCAATTCCGAACGCGGACAAAGCCATTTTCTCTGTGCACTGCCATAATGATTTAGGGCTTGCCGTGGCGAATTCGCTGTCGGCGGTTATGCACGGTGCGCGGCAAGTGGAATGTACCATTAACGGTTTGGGCGAGCGTGCGGGTAATGCTTCGCTCGAAGAGCTGGTGATGGCGGTGCGTACCCGCGCAGATATATTTCCAGTTGAAGTCAGTGTAGATGCTACGCAAATTGTACCGACCTCGCGTTTAGTATCGTCGATTACTGGATTCCCAGTTCAGCCTAATAAGGCCATTGTGGGGGCGAATGCTTTTGCACATGAATCGGGTATTCATCAGGACGGCGTTTTAAAGCACCGCGAAACTTACGAAATTATGCGCGCCGAAGATGTAGGTTGGAATGCGAACAAATTGGTGTTGGGTAAGCATTCTGGTCGTGCTGCATTCAAAGCGAGGCTTGGGGAGCTGGGTATTACCTTAGATAACCAGGCAGCCTTGAATTTGGCATTTACCCGTTTTAAAGAGCTGGCAGATAAAAAGCACGAAATCTTTGATGAAGATTTACAAGCGTTAATGAGTGAGGTGCAGCCTGCTGAGCGGGAGTTGCGATATAGCTTTGCTGGTTTAGAAGCGATATCACGCACTGGTTCTAAGCCCCACGCCAATATAGAGCTCGTTATCGATGGCGAAACGCAACAGGCGTCTGCTGACGGCGATGGCCCCGTAGACGCGGCGTTTAAGGCTGTGGAAATGTTGGTGAGTAGTGGTGCCAATCTGTTGCTGTACTCGGTAAATGCCATCACCAGCGGCACAGATTCACAGGGTGAAGTGCAGGTGCGCTTGGAAAAAAACGGCACTATCGCTAACGGCAATGGCGCAGATACCGACATTATTGTGGCGTCCGTTAAGGCCTATCTCGATGCGTTGAATCTTTTAGACGCTGGTGTTCTAAAAGCTCATCCGCAGCGGGGCGTGTAAGTGAACGAAGCACGGCGCTTAGATTATTTGCAGGCGATGGGCGTAGACAGCTACGTGCCTCGTTTTGTACTAGACGGTGCGGCCGCGTCGCCACTGTGCGAGATGGAGTTTTTGTCAGCGGAGTACGACGAAGCCGAATCGGGCACGGCAGAACGCTATGACAGCGATAGCGACGGGAATGAAACCTACGATATTGAAAGTGAATACCAAAGTCTAAGCGGGCAGCGAGACAGTCAAAACGCTGCTGCGCCGCTAGCGCTGGAAAAGGGCCAGAACCGGTCGCGTATTGCGTCTGAGCTCGAAGGTTTAAACTTAGATGGTAAATCGCAGGCGCGACCCGCACCGTTAAGAAAAGATGATCCAGATGCCGTGGCAAATGGGGCGCAAGCTAATCCGGCCTTTAATGTCGATTTGGTTGGCACCGGCATTGGGGTGTTATTTGTGGCGGACACCAGCGCCAAACCGCTTAATCCTGCTGAAAAGCGCTTACTGGCGAATATTGCGCTTGCCATTAAAACCCACCGTAAACTCGATACAGCGCCGACGTTTTCTAGCGCTAAATTTCAGTGGCCAGTGCTTAAAACCTCGGGGTTTGCGCAGGGTGAAAATGCGGCCAAAGATGCCTTGCTAGGTAATGTAATGGCCCATGCGGAGCGTCAAAATGCGCAATGCGTGATTGTGTTTGGCGATGAAATAAAAGCGTATTTCGATCACGCCATCTTGTCGTCGGCTGGTTTGGCCGCGATATTTAGCGCTGCGCCCTCAGCAATGCTGGAGGATGGCGGTTTAAAAGCCTCACTTTGGCAGCAATTGCGCAGCCATTCGTTTATAAGCCAAGGTGCCGAATAACATCATGCCTCGTGTCGCTATGCTTGGTATTCACCACCTTGAACACTGCTTATTAATAGAAACCCGCTCAGACCCGCATCCTTGGGGGCGGGTAAATTGGTTGCGTAGCCTTCGCGATGACCATTGTCTTGGTTATTGGCAAGACAATGAGTTGTTGGCGATCAGTGCGTATACCTTGGTTTTAGATGAAGTTAGCCTGCTGAATATTGTGGTCGACACCGATAGCCGTGGCAGTGGTGTAGGGCGGCATTTACTGACCGAAGGGCTTGAGTGGATGCAACAATTCGGCGGCCAACGCTGCTTGCTTGAGGTGCGGGTATCCAATACCGTAGCGCGGGCCTTGTATAGTAAGCTGGGGTTTGCTGAAGACGGCATTCGTAAAAAATATTATCCACTTGGCGACGGGCATGAAGACGCGGTATTGATGTCGGCCGATTTGCCGTTGCTGTAAATGGTATAAATCCACACGCTTAGCGAAATATCGAGATAGAAATTATGCAAGAAGTTGAGTCTGATTGGTGGTTCATTGGTTTGCCTGAAGAATGGCGCACCGAGCAGGATGAAGACAGTATTCTGATCTTTGATCAGGACGAATTAGGCTGCATTAGCTTGAGTAGTTTACAGGCCAAGCACGGCAAAGCGGCGACTGAAAAAGACCTTTTGGCATTGATGGATGAGGTCGGCATATCGGTCAGTAGCGGCAAATCTTGCAAAATTGGTGATGATTATCGTGGCTGGGAGTTTGAAACTGTCGAAGAAGGAGACTATATTCGCGAATGGTTCTTATACGGCGGTGGTCATTTACTACTTGTGAGCTACGCTTGCGCAGAAGACGATCGAGATATGGATCGCGCTGCGGTAGATCAAATTTTAGATACGCTGCGCCTAAAAGGCGATGAATAAACGGATTTTGCATAAATGTTGAACAAGTCGGCAGTTTCGCCAAGATGGCCATGATAACTTCCGCTTAATTACTTTGTTAGGCATAACGTAATGATGAAAATAATGATAACGCTAGTTTTGTCCCTCATGTTGTCGCCAGCTATGGCTGCAGGGGCGGCACCAGCAAAGCTGGGTCATAATCCCGCGAACTTGCAGTTGGCCTCGGTCAGCGCGATGGTGGTAGATGCCGACACCGGTGAAGTGGTGTATCAAAAGTATTCCGATATTGTGAAACCCATGGCCTCGCTAACCAAAGTAATGACGGCGATGGTGGTGTTGGATTCTAAACAGTCTTTGCGCGATATCATTCGTTTTTCGCAAGCTGATCGTAAAGCGATAAATAACTATTACTCTCGTATTCGAGTTGATTCAGAATTGCCCCGTGGCGAAGTGCTCCGTTTAGCGCTGATGTCATCAGAGAATCTTGCTGCGGCATCGTTAGCTAGAAACTTCCCAGGTGGTACGACGGCCTTTGTTGCCAAAATGAATGCCAAGGCCAAAGCGCTTGGTATGAAAAATACCCATTATGTCGATAGCAGTGGTCTCTCGCATCACAATGTGTCGACGGCGGCAGATTTGGTGAAGTTGGTTGGCGCGGCTGCCAAGTACCCAGAAATTGCAGAGTATTCTACAACGGCGACCCATACCGCCAACTTCAGTCGGCCGAATTACCGCCTTGCTTATGTCAATACCAATTCACTGGTGCGTTATAAGCGCTGGGATGTGGCAATGAGCAAAACGGGTTATCTGAACGAGGCTGGCCGGTGTTTAGTTATGAAGGCCAACGTTGATGGCAGGTCATTATTATTCGTGATGTTAGATTCGTTTGGCAAAACCAGCCCTATTGGCGATGCCGGTCGTATCAAACGCTGGTTAGAGTCTGGTAAGGGCGGCACTGTCGCCAGTGCGGCACAGGTTTACCAAAAGAAGAAGGTGTCTGAATATCTTGCCGGGAGAACCACTGCAAGTATTCGCTAGCACGTTAAAAGTGCTTAAATTTAAGGGCCTTCCTGCTTGCAGGAAGGCCCTTCTTGTTTTTATGTGTAGATAAAATTGATAAGGGTTTTTTAGCAATGAACTTGGATTGGGAAGTTAGCACCGAGGCGAACGGAAGCCTTGTAAAATGCGCCTACCGTGCGGAAAGCGTAGCTCAACTAGACGCAGAGCTAGAACTGCTCATTATTGCCTGTGTCGATAAAGCGGTCAGTTTAATGCCTCAAAATATCGATGATGATTCCCAGTATTTACTATTTGAATTCGACAGCAGCGACACCTTGCGTATTGTGATGACAGATAACAGCAAGCAGCAGGAATCGGGGCATCGCGTCGCCTGCGATATGTCGGCACTGACGCCTTACCTCGCGCAATCTAGCTATTGGAAGTTTAAAGATGAACGTTTCGCCGACATTGTTAAATACTGTATTCGCGATTATTTAACAACCTGTGGTGCGTTTATGCGCTATTCCTTGGTGGCGACATTCTCTGAGGGCGACCGCGCTAGAACCGAGCTTCTATAGCACCGTGGTAGGGAGCGCGCTATGAGTGGGGGTAATGAGCATGGCCGAAATACAGGTCAGCATTGTTGATTTTCCAGAGACAAAGGTCGCCGTGCTCGAGTACATCGGGTCACCGAAATTAGAGCATGAGGCAGTGGCAAGATTTGTCGCTTGGCGTAAATTAAATGGCTTACCGCCATCAGCCCTGCACCGAAGTTACGGTGTGCATTACAACGACCCGCGCAGTGCGCCGGTGGGCGAATATCGGGTGGATCTCTGCGTATCCGTGTCAGAAGACGTGCCCGCGAATGAAATGGGCGTGCTCAATAAAATTATTTCTGCACGTCGTTGCGCCGTGGCGCGCCATATTGGCTCGCGTGACAACGTTGTGGCCGCCGCGTATTTGTATGAACAGTGGCTGCCGCAAAGCGGTGAACAACAGAGTGATTTCCCCCTATTTTTCCATTATGTGAATGTCGGACCACATATAGCGGTGCAAGATATGTTGACTGACGTATATCTACCTCTGCGCTAAATTCGGCATGCTAGCGTGTACTTGGCCGATTTAAAGCTGAATAAAGGCCTGTGGCGATTTGCAGGAAGGAGGTGTAGATGAAGCTAGTTTCGATTAATCGAGCACAAAAGCAGCAGCTAGAATTTGATGGCAAAATGGTTGATACCGGCTTGTTTAAAGCGCCGGTTTCCTCGTCGATCTATCTAAGTCGCAGCGGTGTTGAAGGTGACACTATTGTTGATCTTAGCGTTCACGGCGGTGCAGATCAGGCGGTGTATCTTTACAGCACAGAGGATTATCAGTGGTGGTCAGGAATCTTAGATCGGGTTTTGCCACCCGGTACGTTTGGTGAAAATTTAACGACCGGAGGTCTAGATTTGCGGGAATTAGTCATTGGTGATCGGCTGATGATAGGCAATACCATTCTCGAAATTTCGGCGCCCCGTACCCCTTGTTTTAAGTTGGCGGTACGCATGGGCGATAGTAGCTTTGCCAAACAGTTTGTGCGCGCGTCGCGGCCCGGTGCTTACGCGCGAGTACTGCGAGATGGCAATATTCGCGCTGGCGAGCCCTTAATATTAGTCAAAACCGCCGCAGACTATGCAGGCGTAGTCGATGTGTTTGATCTTTGGCACGCCAAACAGCGGTCGCCACAGCTTATTCGCAAGGCATTGGCCTCGCCAATCTCGCGCTATCACCGCAGTGTTATCCAGAGTTGGTTAATTACTGAGTGATTACGGTTTTATAACGGCCACGTTTACCCAAAGTCCGTCTGCTTAACGTACAATAGCGTCTTTGATAGATAAGGCGCGTTCAATGGCGATTCAGTGGTACCCGGGGCATATGCACAAAGCACAAAAGGCGATCGCCGAAGTGCTGCCGCAGGTTGACCTGCTGATTGAGGTGCTGGATGCTCGGATTCCCAGTTCTAGCGAAAATCCCGCCATCGCCAAATTACGCAAAGATAAGCCCTGCATTAAAGTATTGAGCAAAGCCGACTTGGCCGACCCTAAGGTGACGGCAGAGTGGCAGGCCTATCTTGAACAAGATCGTGGCGTAAAGTCCTTCACTACCACCACCGATGATCCGAACAAAATAAAGCAGCTGATTGGGCTGTGCCGTAAAATGTTTCCCGCCAAAGACGCGAGCTTAAAAACCATTAACACAATGATTGTCGGTATTCCCAATGTGGGTAAATCGACGTTAATCAATATATTGGCCGACCGAATAATTGCAAAAACCGGCAATGAACCCGCCGTAACAAAAAGTCAGCAGCGAATTAATTTGGGCAGCGGTATTGTGCTGTTCGATACACCGGGCATTCTGTGGCCAAAAATTGAAAACCCCAATAGTAGTTATCGCCTTGCAGTAACTGGGGCGATTAAAAACACCGCTATGGAATATGACGACGTGGGTTTTTACGCCGCAGAATACTTAATAAAGGCCTACCCAGAGTTGCTTAAAGCTCGTTATCAGCTCGATAGTATTCCGGATACTGAATTGGCCTTTCTCGAAGCCGCAGCATTACGTCGTGGCGCGCTCAGCGCGGGCGGCCGTATTAATCTACATAAAATATGTGAATTGCTTATTAATGAATTGCGTGCGGGCACATTGGGGCGTATTAGCCTTGAAACTCCTGCGATGATTGAACGTGAGAATATTGCTGTCGCGGAAGCGAAGGCAAAAAAAGAGGCTGACAATGAGGCGCGTAAACGCCGATTTAAAGATGGCTCTCGTCGTACCGATAATTGATTTATAAGACCGTAATAGGAAAGCAGAATGGTAAATAATGATGTGTTGCGCCGAGTGCGCTACACCTTCGATTTTAATGATTCGAAAATGATGGCAATTTACGGCTTGGCTGACCACCATGTTTCGCGAGAAGAAGTGAGTGCGTGGTTAAAAAAGGAAGGCGATGATGGTTACGAAGAGTGCAGCGACTTGCTGCTGGCCGCCTTCTTGAATGGTTTAATTGTTGATATGCGCGGCGCCAAAGACGGCCCCAAACCAGCCACGGAAAAGCGCTTAACGAACAATATGACGTTTATGAAATTAAAAATCGCATTGAGCTTAAAGGCAGAAGATGTGATGGCAATTTTAGAGTTGGCTGGTTTTAAAATGAGTAAACACGAGTTGAGTGCTTTTTTCCGTAAGCCAGATCACAAGCATTATCGTGAGTGTAAAGATCAAATTCTGCGGAATTTTCTTAAAGGTTTACAGCTAAAATATCGTGGCACTGATGATGAAGCGGATTAATTCTTAAGATAAAAAATAGAGTCTGGGCCCTGCCAAGATTAGGTTTGTGCCCACTGTCTTAGCAAATTGTGATACACCCCAGTGAGTTGAATGATGGCGGGGTGGTCTTCGTTGCCTTGGCTTAAATTCTGAATACTCATGTCCATATCGTATAGCAGGGTGCGTTTTTCATCGCTAGCGACCATGCTTTGCAACCAAAAGAATGAGGCTAAGCGGCGGCCCTTAGTGACCGGCGTGACGCGGTGTAAGCTGGTGGACGGGTATAAAATCATGTCGCCGGCGTCTAATTTAATGCTCTGAGTCCCGTAGGTATCCTCAATCACCAGCTCGCCGCCATCGTATTCATCTGGCTCTGACAAGAAAAGTGTCATCGATAAATCCGTTCGTACTTTTATCGCTGTGCCTTTCACCTGCCGAATGGCGTTGTCTACGTGCACACCAAAGGAATGACCGCCCTGATAGCAATTAAATAACGGTGGAAAAATTTTCAGTGGCAGCGCGGCCGACATAAATAAATTACTGTTGGCCAGAGCAGCTAAAATAATGTCGCCTAGTTGATTGGCGGCCTCTGAGTGCTCTGCAAGCTGGATATTATTTTTGTTTCTTGCTGATTGATAACCCGCAGTGACTTTGCCATCTACCCAGTCTGCCGCTTCTAATATGCTGCGGCAGTGGGTCACTTCTGCTTTGCTGAGCAGCGCGGGTATTTTAACTAGCATGTGAATAGCCCTTTAACGAAAACGCCCCGCAATGGCGGGGCGATAGTTTCCCTGACGCGATATTATCGCGTGTTAGGTATTAGAACTCCAGACTGGCAGTAAGCGTGACGCTTTTACCAGGCCCTGGAACGCCTCGGCTACCGCGGGGCTTAAGCAGATACTTTTCATCTGTTAAGTTGTTGGTGTTGAGTTGCAGCTTAACGTTATCCGTCGCTTGGAAAGAGGCGGTTGCGTTAAGCAATGTGACTGCGTCTAGTTCAGTAGTGTCGCCATTTTGGTATTCGCCAATGTACTGCAGGCCGCCGCCAAATTGCCAAGCGCGATCTACTTGGTAGGTCGTCCACAGGCTAGCGCTATGCTCAGGCGTATTGAAAATAACGTCGCCAATTTCATCCGGATCGCCAGAGTCTTTGATTTCACTGTCGGTGTAGGTGTAGTTAGCAATAATCGCCCACTTAGAGGTGATTGTGCCGTTTATACCGAATTCCAAACCTTGCACAATTTGCTCGCCACCGAGTACCAATACATCGTCATTGTCCAAGTCGTTGGTGGCCGCGTTGGTTTTCACTGAGCGGAAAATAGCGGCGTTAGCGAGGACTTTAGCGTCGAATAATTCCCACTTGGTGCCCAGTTCTAAGATTTGATCTTCTTCAGCATCTAGGTTTTGCTGATCGGCACTTAGGGTCAAATTACTGCCAAGTGGAGTTTGCGCATTGCCGATGCCGAAATAAATGCTACCGTTTTCCACCGGCTTATAAGTAACGGCGGCGTTCCAGCTAACTAAGGTGTCGCTAGACTTGTAGGTATACGGGGAAGTGATGCTGCCGTCGCGGTTAGTGGAAGAGTAATCCTGCGCGTAATCTTGATCGTAGTCTTCAACGCGCACACCGAGCGTAAGCAACCACTGTGGTGTGAAGGTTAGTGTGTCGCTCACAAATATTGAAACCGCGTCGTAGGTGCCTTTGCGTTGGCCACCAGCGCGTGTAATCGAGCCATTGTATGGGTCATCGGTAACGGGGTTATACAAGTCTACGTTCGCTGCGTTGTCGTTGGCGTAGTGCAGCTCGTAGTTGATGTATTCCTCTGTAGTAATGTCGATACCGGTTACTAAATTATGGCTGACGTTGCCGCTGCTGAAGTCACTGCGTAGCGTGGTTTGGTTAGAGATAATATCGCGGTCTTCGTCACGGCCTTTCGCACCGCCACGGCGCGCTTCGCCGGTGGTTGCGTCAAAGCTGGGACGGGTGATGGCGGCTGAAGTTTCGGTAGTGCCAATAAATGTTTGGTTGCGCAGGCTCAGGGTGTCACTGAAATTATGGTCAACAGCCAGTTTGACGGTGGTGATTTCGTTTTTGTC
Source organism: Zhongshania sp. (assembly GCA_018066965.1). GTDB lineage: Bacteria > Pseudomonadota > Gammaproteobacteria > Pseudomonadales > Spongiibacteraceae > Spongiibacter. Next base: position 33,507 of record JAGPVP010000102.1, read on the forward strand.
GAAGTCACGATTTTCAACACCGTAGTAATTTTCTGCGGTGGCTTCGTCTAGGTAGCGCTCACCGTTGGCGTTGGTTAGCAACGGTACACCGCCGTCGGGAATATTGTCTTGGTCAAGATAGGTAACGCCGCCCGACAGGGTGGTTTTGTCTGACAGTAAATAGGTTAAGGCGCCCGCAAAACCGCTACCTTTATTTTCAGTTACGTCGCGCCCAGGCACGCCGCTTTCCTGAGTCATGACGTTAATGCGACCTGCTAAATTATTGCTTAAAGTGCCGTTGATATCAGCGGTGGCGCGCATTTGGCTGTCGTTGCCAACCATGATGGTGCCGCGCTTAAAGTCTTCGAATTTTGCGGTTTTACTGACCAGGTTGACTGAACCACCCGCCGAGCCACGCCCGCTAACGGTTGAAGACGGGCCTTTGGTTACTTCCAATTGCTCAAGGTTAAACGTGTCGCGGCTGTAGGCGCCAATATCTCTTACGCCATCTACATAGAGGTCATTGGTAGCGTCAAAACCACGAATGCTGAGGTTGTCACCCGCTGCTGCGCCGCCTTCACCGGCTTGCATGGTAATGCCTGACACGTTACGCAATGCGTCACGTAGGCTGGTTACCGCTTGGTCGCGCAGTATTTGCTCAGGTACAACAGTAATAGTTTTTGGGGTGTCAGCCAGTTTTTGTGTGTATTGCGGGGATGAGGCTTTCTCTGCTTTATAAGGCGAGATTACCGTGGACTCGACCTTGACCGCAGGCAGTGTTTGTTGGGCTTCCTCTGCCGCGAGTGCGGGCAGGGCAGAACTGGCTAGTACCAGAGTAATCGCCTGAGCGAGTATCTTGCGTTGCGGTCGATTTACTTGAGCTAGGTTTGTCACGGTGAATATCTCCTGTTGTCTCTAATTGTCGCCGCTCGTGTATGCCACTGTTGCTGCGACGACGGGTATTTTAAAAGTGTCGGTATTGGGGTGAAATCTGAAGTCGGGCTGTATATTAATGAGAATTAATATCAAATGCAAATAGTTTGTATTTAGATTGGTGTTTTGCTTAGCTTTAATATGGTTGTGTCTGGATTTTTGAAGAGTGTTGGGCTGGCTCTCTTTCAAATCGACGTTTTATGGGTGGATATGTGCAAATTTAGTGCGTTTGCCGAGGAATATCGGAAGTTTTCGGTGCCGTCTTAAAAGGCATGCTTTATCGATTGTTTTTCGCGATGTTGTCCCGTATTTTGTAGTTATGGCTTAGTGTTGTTTAGCTTGGGTAAAAAATATTACATTGTGCGCGCTTACCGATGCGCCGTTGTTTGTAGTTAACAGGATAAAAATAATGATTAATGAAATAGGCCCAGTTCATTCCCGTCGCGATGGCAGAGTACTCCACGTCATTTTAAGTCGTCCGGCATTAAAAAATGCCATAAATGAAGAGATGGTGACGTCGCTATACCGCTGTCTGCGAGATGCGGCTCAAGATGATTCGGTTGGCGCTGTGGTAATAGAAGGTGCTGGCGATGCATTTTGCTCCGGCGCTGATATTAAAAATCTCGCCCTTGGTGCCGAACACACTCGTAAATACTCCACCGAAGTGCTGCTCAGAGTCGGCGCTGAAGCGGCAATGCTGCTCCATGAAATGCCCAAGCCGACTATCGCCAAGATTCGCGGCCCGGCTGTGGGCGGCGGTCTATCCCTTGCCTTGGCCTGCGACTTCCGTTTAGCAGACAATACCGCCACCTTGGGGTACGCACACACTAAAATTGGCTTGTCTGGCGACTTTGCCGCCGCCTACTTTTTAAGCAAATGGATGGGGGCCGGTAAGGCGCGAGAATTCTGTTTACTCTGCCCAACGTATAGCGCGGAAGAGGCGTTTAAAAATGGCCTGCTCAGTAAAGTCTGTGATGCCGATGCGCTGTGCAGTGAAGTTGAAAAACTGGCCGCGCGCTTGGCAGATGGCCCGACTAATGCCCTCGGCTGTATTAAAAGTAACCTGAAAAATGCCGAAGAAATGAGCTGCGAAAGTTATATTGCTGAAGAGATTAAAAACTTTCAGCGCTGCCGAAATAGCGATGAGCATCGCGAGGCGCTGGCGGCGTTTCTAGAAAAACGTGAACCTGTGCTTCCCCGCAGTAAAGTCGCAAGATAGTCCACGCTGCTGTGTTAAAGGTGCTGCGGCGCCTTTACTACGCCCCACTGCGTTCCGCCTAATATGAGCAATTATTCGTCAGTTGATGGCTGAATGAGTGATACTTGCCAGCTTTGATCGTTTGGATTGTAAAGAGATATGGCCGCTGTAAGTTCTGTGTATTTTCCTGATGTAGAAACTTCTGACTGGATGCCTATGGCCATGCCTAGGGGAGATAGTTTTGATAGTCATCTAGACCCCTATCAAATTCGTAAATCTGGAGCGGGACGGGCTGAGGCACGATTTGACACCAATAGCGCTTGTCAGAATGAGCAGAATGGACTGCACGGCGGGTATTTAGCGGTTCGCGCAGAGCAAGTATTATATTTACCGTTATACGTTAACCGTAGGGTCGCTTTTGGCCGAGTCGTGACTATTGATATGACCCTGCAATACGTTGCCGGCGGCACCATTGGCCTACCGTTGCTGGCCGAAGTGGAATTAATTCACGAGACCGGTCGCATGGGATTTACCCGCGGAGTGCTCAAGCAAGAGGGGCGAGTACTGACCAGCTTTACCGCTACCTTGCGAAAATTACCTGAAGCCTAAACTGCACCTCTATTTTGCGGACACTCAATGCGTACCAGTTGGGATATTTTCTGTCATGTCGTCGATAATTACGGCGACGCCGGCGTGTGCTGGCGTTTGGCGCGGCAATTAGCGGCCGAGTTTGATGCCGATGTACGTTTGTGGGTAGACGATATTGAAACCTTTAATCGCCTGTGTGCCTCAGACCATGGTGGGATTAGCCAGACCGCGGCCAATGAAATTGACGGTGTGTTGGTACATTACTGGTCTGCGCAATGGCAGCCGGTAGCGTCAGCGGATGTGGTAATAGAGGCTTTTGGCTGCGCCTTACCTCCAGCATATATTACCGCCATGGCCGCACGAAACGTGCAAACGCTGTGGCTTAACTTAGAATATTTAAGCGCTGAAGATTGGGTGGCTGGCTGTCATGGTTTGCCGTCGCTGCAAGCAAACGGCTTGCAGAAATACTTCTTTTTCCCCGGTTTTAGCCCAACTACTGGCGGCCTACTGCGTGAGGCCCGCTTACTGCAAACGCGGCGGGAGTTTCAGCGCGATGGAGTGGCCAAGGCCCAATTTCTAAGTAGAATTGCCGTGCAGCCCGCGCCAGATGCAAGCTTGGTGTCTTTGTTTTGCTACGAGAATTCGGCGCTGGCTAGCTGGCTAACGGCGATTAGTGAGGCGGAGCGCCAGCATCACATTCTGGTGCCAGAGGGGCGCGTGACGAAAGAGGTATGCGCTTGGCTGGGACTGGATAGCTACACACTTGGCGAATGCTATGTGCGGGGCCGCGTTTGTCTGCAATTTATTCCATTTCTTAGTCAACATGACTATGACCGCTTGCTGTGGTGCTGTGATTTTAATGTGGTCAGGGGCGAAGACTCTTTTGTGCGCGCGCAGTGGGCTGGTCGGCCCATGTTATGGCATATCTATCCGCAGCAGGAGGACGCCCATTTAGTGAAGCTGGCGGCATTTTTAAACCTATATAGTGCCGATTTAAGCGCAGACGAAAAGGCTGTTTTAATGCGCCGTTGGCAGTCATGGAATAGCGCAGAGGCGCCGGCGGTAGCCGGAGACCAGCTATTTGCGGGAGGTTTAGGAGCTGTGCGGCATGCAGAACAGTGGTGCACCTCCTTAGAGAAGCAAAATAATCTTGCAGAATTGCTAGTGCAGTTTTATCGGAATTGGGTATGATACGCATCCTAAAATTCACTGGCTTACATCAATTTCCATACGGATAAATCTATGAAAACTGCACAAGAAATGAAACCCAACAGTGTGATTTTGATCGACGGCCAGCCTTGGATGGTTCAGAAAGCAGAATTCACTAAATCTGGTCGTAACAGTGCCATTGTCAAAATGAAGCTGAAGAACCTGCTAAGCGGTTCAACGACCGAAACTGTTTATAAGACCGACGACAAAGTCGAGCCCGTTATTCTTGAGCGTATCGCTGTTACCTATTCCTATGTTGCTGAGTCCACCTACGTGTTTATGGACGAGGAATATAACCAGTACGAATTAAACGAAGACGACATTGAAAGCGTACTGCCTTACATCGTTGATGGTATGACAGACATCTGCGAAGCGGTTTTCTTTGAAGGCAAAGTGATTTCGGTAGACCTGCCGACTATGATCGTTCGTCAGATCACCTACACCGAAGGTTCAGCTCGTGGTGACACCTCTGGCAAAGTCATGAAGCCAGCTAAACTCGTGAATGGCACTGAAATTAAAGTGGCGGATTTCTGTGAAATCGACGACTGGATCGAAATCGACACCCGCACCGGTGAGTATAAATCTCGTGCCAAAGCACCGGTTTAAGACTTCCGCTTAGCATAAAAAAACCGACCTGAGTGTCGGTTTTTTTATGCTCTAATTAAATAGCGCAATTGATTTTAATTGTGGCCGCCGCAATCAACTTTTACTGTAGCAACGGCTTAATGCCTGTGCACGAGCTTCGTTAAATCCAGCTAATGAAAAGCGGTCGTTGCCGTCATTGAAATGGCGCGAAAATTCGCTGGTTGGCGGCATGAGGATACTAACCGAACTAGAGTTCTGCATAAGATCTAGTAGCTCAGCATTAGCAAAAACATGACCCATAATCACTTCGTAGACATCGCCACTTACTGGTTTAATAGCCACCACTTCTAAGGGGATTGACATGGCTATACCGTCAAAATCCGCATCCATGGTAATTTTCTGACCGGCCAAAGACCAAATTTCGGCGCTATTGCTAGACCAGCTGACGTACAGTTCGTCGCTCTTGCAGGTGTTGCTGTGTTTCACTAAACCGAATTGGTGGCTTGCGGTATCTTCGCCGCCAACGGTATAACCTGTTGATTTCGATATTTCGTCAACTTTCCATGACGGTGCGACATTGGCGAACACGCTCAAAGACAGAAAAGCAGATCCGAGTAATAGAGGGTAAGACAGAGATTTTTTCACGTTGAGTCACCTTGGCTAAGTAGCGCTTATCAAAAGATTCTTAGCAATCTTGGCGGCAAAGCGGAGGCGTTAGTATACGTAGTCCCCGCGAGTGAGAACGCAGTCACAATATCTAACACTATTATTAAGTTCTAATTTATCAAAAATTCTATTTTGTATCATATGGGGAGTAGCGAAATACGCGGTGGGTCACTAGGTATAATGTAGGTCTTACAAGACTTGCTTGCAGTATGTGTCTATAGTGGTTGTGCCGCAGGCTACTTTGCATTGCGGCTTATGCCAGTCGGCTGGAGTACCTTGTGGAAACTGTTCGTCTTCGCTACCAAACCATAGATGTCAGTGGTTTTGATATCCACGTTCGCAGTCTCCGCGATAAACAACAGTTTGCCGATGCTTTGGGAGAGGCAGAAGCCATGGGCATCTCCTCTGCGCAATGGTCGTTATTTGGCGTGGTGTGGGACTCTGGCACAGTGCTCGCGAATGAAATGGCAACATTTGCCATTGAAGGCAAGCGGATTCTCGAAGTCGGCTGTGGTATGGCGCTGACCAGCTTGTTACTCAATGCCCGTCATGCAGATATTACCGCTACTGATATTCATCCTGAGGCCGGTAATTTTCTTATAGAAAATGTGCGCTTGAATAACGGCGTGAAAATCCCATTTCTAAGAACTTCTTGGGAATCGCCCAATGATGGCTTAGGAAAATTTGATGTCATTGTTGGTTCCGACGTGTTGTACGAGCGAGAACATATTGCCTTGCTGGCAGACTTTATTGAACGCCACGCTAAACAGAGTTGCGAAGTGATCTTGGTTGATCCCGGTCGTTCAAACCACGCCGCGTTCAGTAAAACAATGGTGACCTTAGGCTACTTACATAGTCAGCATAAACCAGA
>JAGPVP010000103.1 GCA_018066965.1 Zhongshania sp.
TGGGTTGTTCTATCGCTCTCGGTGTAGCTACAGTGTTTGCCATGCCAATTGTAAGTTCATCCTTACAGCCGTTGCTTGGTGAGCAGAGCGTGGGTATTGCCCACGCCGCTGAGAAAAGTGAAAAGCCAAAGCGCAGCACACGTAAAACGCCAGCGATTCGCGCCAAAATTTATGAAAAATTAAATGCAGCGCAAGAAGCGGCGGACGCGAAAAAGTATAACGAAGCCGTCAAGCTACTCAATGATCTCCGTGATACCGAAGGACGGAACTCGCTGAATAGCTACGAGCTTGCCAACCTCTACAATATGTATGCGTTTATCTACTTTACTCAGGAAAAGTACGATTTAGCGCTTGATGCATATCGTAACGTTGTGAAGCAGCCGGATATTCCGGAAGCAATGGAGTTGAATACCAAGTACACCATTGCTCAGCTTTATTTCGTGAAAGAGGACTACAAAGGCGGTGTGTCTACACTGTTGGAGTGGTTTAAAGCTAAGCAAGCTCTTGGTGAAGATCCTGGTGCTGGCGCATACGCGCTTTTGTCTCAGGGTTATTACCAGCTTAAAGATCTTGACCGTGCTTTAAAGTACATTGAAGTGGCTATTAATGATTACACTAGCCGCGGAAAAGTACCTAAAGAGCAGTGGTGGGGCTTACAGCGCTACTTGTACTACGAAAAGAATGATATTAAGCGCGTAACGGCGATTCTTGAAGAAACGCTTAAGTATTACCAGAAAAAGGCCTATTGGCTGCAGTTGTCTTCAATGTACAACGAGCTAAAAATGGACGATAAAGCGACTGCCGCAATGGAGACCGCTTACACCGAAGGTGTTCTGGATAATGACAAAGAGCTGATTAATATGGCGTATCTCTTCCTGTCTCAGGAAGTGCCATACAAGGCAGCTAAAGTGCTTGATAAAGCTATTAAGAAAGGCGATGTCCCTTCGACTTCTAAAAACCTTGAGTTACTTGGTAATGCTTGGCGCCAGGCTCAAGAAGTGAAGAAGGCTATCCCAGAAATGGAAAAAGCGGCAGCGAAATCCGATAAGGGTGAGTTGTGGTCACGTTTAGGTAGCATTTACCTGGATAGTGATCAATTCGATAAGGCAGAAAAAGCCATAGAGAATGCGTTTAAGAAAGGTGACCTAAAGCGTCCAGACACTGCCTATCTGGTACTGGGTATGGCGCGTTTTAACCTTCAAGAATATGAAGGAGCGCGTAAGGCGTTTAAAGAAGCAGCTAAAAGTGAGAAGTCTGCTGATTATGCGAAGCAGTGGATGGAATTCATGACTAAAGAGCTTGAGCGTCAAGAAGCATTGAAAGATGGCTAATTAAGCGACCTTCAATCTTTGATTAAGGCACCCTAGGGTGCCTTTTTTGTGTCTAAAATATGGACGCATGAACAATCTCTTCCTATAGTTTTCTTGCGCCCCCCTTTTTTTACACTAGAGCAATATTTTGTATGTACCTTCGGCATCATGTTAATGATAGAAAGTTTCTGCATGTCGCCAGTGTGCTCCTCCTTACCGGTAATTTGTTTGCTGGTGAGCCGCTAGATTCTGATGTGCCGGAAGTCGGGTTTTTTAGCGGTACACTGCATAGTGCGGAGTCAACTCGAGATACTTGGTCTGAGCGCTGGATAGACTTTGCAGAAGGCATTGATCATTACTTTAGTAAAGAAAATTCGCCACCTGAGTATAAAAATGAAAGTTACGTGAAGCTGCAGTTGAAGCAAACCTGGGGAGAGCATAGCGATATAGAGACTGATGTTCGCGTTAAGGCAAAATTCGATTTACCCAATACTCAGCGTAAAGCCAAGTTGTTCTTCAGTAGTGACGAATACACCGAAAACTCCCTTGAGGAGCGAGTGAGGAGTAATTCAACAGGAGAGCGATTTCGTCGCAAAGACTCGGTATCTGGTATAGAAATAGCGCCAGATGAAGAGTGGGATAAATGGAAGCGCTCTGCGCGGGTCGGAATTAAGTTGCGCGCACCTTTAGTCACGTTTGGGCGTTACCGGTTGCGGCGCCAGATGGAGAGTTGGGGGGAGTGGCGGCCGGAGTTTACCCAAGAGGTATGGTATTTCAGTGATCGAGGCTGGGGTGAAACCAGTGAATTTGAGATGCAGCGGCCTTTGGGTGCTAGATTTAGCCTGCGTTACTTTACGGTTTTAGAATTTGAGGATCAGAATGACTTCTTTGAAAATGTTCATGTAATGTCGTTAAATCAGAGCTTGTCTGATAAATCGGTACTTGAATACCGCATTGGTTCGGTGTTTTCTACTGAATTTAGAACGCAAATGACAGCCTATTTTTTTGGTAGCAGTTATAGCTACAAATTGCATGAAGACTGGATATTTGTCACTGCCAGCCCAGAGGTATTTTTTCCGAAGGACGATGGATGGAATGCTGAAGCGAGTTTTACCATTTCTTTAGATGTCTACTTTTCTCAGTGAGCTGTGTATTGACGTCATTTGGCTTATTACCTTGTCAATTACAGCTAACAGCTAATGATTCATCATAGCTTGGTATATAGTAGTTGGCGCGATGTGTGCTAGAGCTATGTTGGTCTAAGATGGGCTTTACCTAAGCCGTGCGAGGTCGCGTAACTTATTTGAAAAACGGCCTATGCGTTGCAAGATTGTAAAGCACACTGCCTATACTTTAACGCCACAAATTTATATGTGCGGCGAGTAAGCTAGGTTTTTTCGTTTGCTATTGTATCCACATATTTAAACGGATGTTGACGTAAATACGATTTCCGTAGGAGAAGTAATGACAATTCGCGTGGCTATCCATCACAAAACATATTACAGTTTTGATCGCTTAGTTAACCTTTCTCCCCACATCATACGCTTGCGGCCAGCTCCCCACAGTCGAACGCCAATTCATAGTTACAGTATGAAGATTGTGCCAGAGACACACTTTATCAATTGGCAACAGGACGCGTTTGGAAATTATCTCGGTCGCTTAGTCTTTCCTGAGAAAACGGATAAATTCTCGGTAGAGGTTGAAGTCCTAGCGGATATGACCGTGATAAACCCCTTCGACTTTTTTGTGGAGGAGTATGCGGAGAATTTCCCTTTCTACTATAAAAAACAGCTTAAGAAAGAGTTGGCGCCTTATCTTGCCAAAGAAAAGCAGGGCAAATTATTCAATAAATTAGTGAAATCAATTTCTACTGCCAAGCGTCCAGTGAATGACTTTATGGTTGAGGTGAACCAGACGCTGGAGAAAAAAATTGAATATTGCCTTCGTTTTGAACCTGGTGTCCAGGAGCCAGAAGAAACCTTAGAGCTAAGCAAAGGGTCCTGTCGAGACTCTGCGTGGCTTGCTGTGCAGTTATTTCGCCATCTAGGTGTTGCGGCTCGGTTCGCCTCAGGCTATTTGGTGCAATTAACCTCTGACGAGAAATCCTTAGATGGCCCAAGTGGCCCTGAGGAAGATTTCACCGATTTGCACGCTTGGTGCGAAGTTTATATTCCCGGCGCGGGCTGGATCGGGCTTGATCCTACGTCAGGCTTGTTCGCGAGTGAAGGCCATATTCCTCTAGCTTGCACGCCAGATCCCGTTTCTGCGGCGCCAATAGAAGGCTATACCGACGAGTGTGAAGTTGAGTTCGATTATTCCAACGTCGTTGAGCGAGTGCATGAAGATCCGCGAGTAACAAAACCCTATAGCGATGAGCAATGGGCGGATATTTTGTTACTTGGCGAGCAGGTTGATGAAGACTTGGTCAAGAATGATGTGCGCCTCACCATGGGTGGGGAGCCAACCTTTGTCTCCGTTGACGATATGGAGTCGGCGCAGTGGAATATCGATGCCTTAGGTGCGGATAAATTAAGTTTGGCAAAAACCTTATTGCTGAAATTGCGCAACCATTTTGCACCTCAGGGATTATTACATTACGGGCAAGGTAAGTGGTATCCCGGCGAAGAAGTGCCGCGCTGGGCATTAGGATTATTTTGGCGTAAAGACAATGAGCCGCTGTGGATGGACGCAGCGCTATTGGCCAGAGTAGACAAAGACTATGGTCATAATGTGGCGACGTCTGAGCAGTTCGCACTCAGTCTGGTTGAGAAGCTCAGCTTAGCGAATGACTATGTTCAGCCTGCGTATGAAGATGCTTTGCACTATCTTTTACAAGAGCAGAAAATCCCTAAAAACATCGATATTCTTGCGTCTAAAATCAGCGATGATTTAGGTCGACGTCGCCTTGCTCGCTTGCTTGAACAGGGTTTTAAAGACCCGACTGGCTATATCGTCCCATTGGCGTGGGAGTCGGTCGCTGGCGAGTGGGTGAGTAGTATTTGGAATGTAAAGCGCGAACGTCTCATTTTAACGCCGGGTGATTCACCCATGGGACTGCGCTTACCGCTTGGCGATTTACCGGAGTTAGAAGAAGCAGATATTCAGCCAGATCGCGATCCCTTTGATGAACGCAGCCCCTTGCAGCCGCGATTAGATATCCATTTTCCTGTTGAGGCTAAAGCACCAACGCCTCAGCGTTTACAGAGCGCATCAAAAGCCGTAGCGGAGAAGCTAAAGTACGCTCAGCCCTTAATTCGAACCGCCATGTGTGTGGAGGCAAGAGGAGGTAAAATCCATATATTTATGCCGCCGCTGCATAGTCTTGAGCACTACGTGGAGTTGGTAGCTGCAATTGAAGAAACCGCGAAAGAGCAGAGTGTGCCGGTAATTTTGGAAGGCTATGAGCCGCCTCGCGATCCGCGTATACAAAAGCTCTTGGTGACTCCCGATCCTGGTGTCATTGAAGTGAATGTTCACCCCACATCTAACTGGATGGACTTGGTGGCGAATACCACTGAGCTGTATTCCGCTGCGCGTGAGTCGCGTCTTGCTGCGGAAAAATTCATGCTTGATGGTCGTCATACCGGCACCGGTGGCGGGAATCACATCACCTTGGGCGGTGTGACACCGAGCGATAGCCCGATTCTTCGGCGTCCAGATTTACTACGCAGTTTGGTTACGTTCTGGCAGCATCATCCGAGCTTGTCATATATCTTTTCTAGCGCATTTATTGGCCCGACCAGTCAGGCACCACGTGCTGATGAAGGTCGCGACGAAATGATGTACGAGATGGAAATTGCATTCCAGCAGATGCCAGATGGGCTTGCAGACCAGCCTTGGCTGGTGGATAGATTGATGCGCAACTTGCTTATCGATATAACAGGCAATACCCATCGCGCTGAGTTTTGTATTGATAAATTGTATGCACCGGGCAGCGCCACTGGCCGTCTAGGCTTATTGGAATTCCGTGGCTTTGAAATGCCCCCGCACAGCCGCATGTCTTTGGTTCAGGCACTCTTGATACGAACCTTGGTTGCTCACTTTTGGAATGAACCGTATAAAAAACCACTGGTTCGCTGGGGTACCTCATTACATGACAAGTTTATGCTGCCACATTATTTATGGCAGGACATGAAGGACGTTGTTGCGGTGCTTGAGCGTGCCGGCTATCCCTTTAAAGCGGAGTGGTTGCTTCCCTTTGAAGAGTTTCGTTTTCCACATTATGGTCGCGTAAAGCTCGACGAGATTGAAATCGAATTGCGTTGGGCGGTAGAGCCTTGGAACGTACTGGGTGAAGAAATCGGTAGCTTCGGCACCGCGCGGTATGTCGATTCATCGGTTGAGCGCTTACAAGTTAGGCTCACAGGGTTAACCGATAGTCGTTATGTTCTTGCGTGTAATGGTCGCAGAGTGCCATTAGCAAATACTGGCCGTCATGGTGAGTACGTTGCTGGGGTGCGTTACCGCGCATGGGCTCCGCCTTCGGCTTTGCATCCCACGATTGGCGTGCATACGCCCTTGGTGTTCGATCTAATAGATACGTGGACAGGGCGCTCTATTGGCGGCTGTAGCTATCATGTTTCACATCCCGGTGGGCGAACCTACGAGACCTTCCCTGTGAACGCATTTGAGGCTGAGTCACGTCGGGGTAATCGCTTTAGTACCGTGGCGCATACACCGGGGCCGTATACGCCACGGCCAGATTTGGATGCAGTGCGTGAATTTTTCCCAGAACCGCCAAGACCCATGGCGCCACCACCAGAAGAGTCACCTGGTGAGTATCCGCATACCCTAGATTTACGCCGCAAGGCTAATTGGAACGGTTAGTTTGTGCCGGTGATTAAAGCTTGCGGTAGTTTAAGCTATCGCAGGCTTTTTATTTGCTTTAGATATAGCCCCCTCCAGACGGACGACGCTTGAGCCTCGTCAATTCCCTTAAGATTAGCCAGTTAATAACTCAGAGAATAATAATATGCCAAAAAAGCTCGATTATGTGAAAACTCGTCGGGAAGATGTCGATGAAATCCCGCTGAAATGGCAAAGACTAATTCAGCGGGTGATGAAGCATTACACGCGTTTTAATGTGTGGGTGTATAAGAAAAGTGGTGGTCGTGTATTAAAGAATTTCCCCGGTGGCTACCCTATTTGTATCGTTGGTATGACTGGGCGTAAAAGCGGTGAACGACGTGAAATCGCACTGATTCATTTGCCGTGGGGCGACAATAAACTCTTGGTGGCATCGCAAGGCGGTATGGAAAAACACCCCCAGTGGTACTTTAATATTGCGGCGAAGCCAGAGATCGACATCATGGTTCGCGGTGACAAAAAAACGTACTTGGCCAGTCAGGCGAATGACGATGAGAAGCGTGAGTTGTGGCCGCATTTACTGAGCCTGTATCCAGATTTTGATCAATATCAGGCGAGAACCGATCGCGATATCCCCGTGTTTATTTGTAAACCTCAATAATTTACGTCAATAACTACGGAGCGGAACATGACTGATTCGTCCATCGCTGTGCAGCAACAGCGTAGCTTGGCCTTGCACGGCGTGATTATCTTATTCTTGGGTTTACTGGCTGGAATTGGTTTTTCTATCGCGGCCGCAACACAAGATGTTACAAGTCCGATCTACGGTGCGTGGCGTTTTGCGCATATGGAGGGCCTTGTTAATGGCTTGGTGGTTTTGGCTGTCGCGGGTGTCTGGCTGCGTATCGACGTTTATGGCAAATTCATAAATATAGCCCGCATTGTTTTAGTGCTGGGCTGTTATGCCAATATTATTGGTCCGATCATCAATGCATTATTTATTGGTAAGCGTTTGATTGCACCGGAAACAGGCTTAGAAGCTATTGTGGTATACGGGTTTTATATTCCGGGAACCTTACCGATTATTTCTTTCGCTATTTTTATATTTAATCTTTTTGGTCGTAAGATTAAATAAGTTATTAGCTTGGAAATTGAGTGCAGTGAATACCGCTACTGCGCAGTAACCGAGTGCGGTCACGGCGATTCCGCCGCCTGCCAGTGCGCTGTGGAAATCCTTGAACTGCAGAGAAAGTATGCCGCCGAGTGTCGTGCTTTCGAAGGCGCCAGCTTTAATGAAACGATTTTTAGCTGGAGACAGTTGATTGTCGCGGAGGAAAACAATCCGCCCTGCAATTCTGCGCGACGATGTCTTGCTGGACGTCATTCATAATGTGTTCCAATTTATATTGAATACTCAGTTCGAGGGGGCTCTCCAAAGCCACTGCGCTCAGCGTATTTGATTAGGTGTGGACAGAAATTAGGCGATAATTGACGTGGCCGGCCTTTTTCTCTTTGTCGATATGCCAATGTGTGGGTAATGCTGGTAAGGCTTCATCCGCTGCTGTTTCAATATAGATGAGTGTGTCATTGGCTAAGGCTTTGTCGGTTAGAGCTGAAATAACAGGCTCCAACAAATTTTTGTGGAACGGGGGGTCGAGGAAAATAATACGGTGTTTTACCTCAGTGGTCGCCAGATACGCCTCAGCACTTTGGCAGTGTACTGATGCTGCGGTGCATTTTAGTGTGGCGAGGTGATCGCGTATTTGTCGGCAAGTGGTATTGTCTGTTTCGATGAAATCGCAGTGAGCCGCATAGCGTGATAACGCTTCTAGCCCTAGGGCGCCTGAGCCGGCGAATAAATCTAAGCAATGGGCGTCGTGAATATGAGGGCTTAGCCAGTTAAAGAGGGTTTCCCGAATTCGGTCGCTGGTGGGGCGTAGTCCTTCCGCGGCCTGAAAGTGTAATTTTCTACTGCGCCATTGGCCGCCGATGATTCTTAGCATACCTTGTGATTCTTTGCTGTGGTGGCCTTGCGGTTTGCGCATGGGTATTCCGGTGCCAGTTACTCAGAGAAATGGTAGGATAAGCCTTTTATTTTTGCTGTAAACCTTACTCGGAATTTATATACCCGCATGACAGATAACGTGACACCGTCGGAACTTGAGCCGGAAGGTAAAAAGAAGGGCTTATTTGCCCGTTTTAAAGAGTCTTTTGTTGGCTCAGAGGAAGACCAAGCGGCGTTGGCGGCGGCTGAAGGTTTTATCGACGATGCTGAAGTGGCGCCCTGGCAGCATCTGGAATTGTCGGCAGAAGAGCAGGCTTCCTTGCTGGTTCGCTTTCGCGATGGCCTGAGTAAGACCGGTGCACAGCTCGGCGAGGGCATGGCAAATTTATTTCTTGGCCGTAAAGAAATTGATGATGAATTACTAGAAGAGATCGAAACCCATTTGTTGATGGCAGATGTGGGGGTGGACGCGACCCAAGAAATTATTAACAACTTGACCAGTCGAGTCTCGCGCAAAGAATTGAATGATCCGGAAACCTTGTATGTCGCATTGCAAGAAGAGCTGAGTACCATGCTTGCAGCGGCAGAAGAGGAATTAGTGATACCCGTTAGCGATAAGCCCTATGTGATTTTGATGGTCGGCGTGAATGGCGTTGGCAAAACCACAACCATTGGCAAACTGGCAAAGCAGTTTCAGGCGGGCGGCCGCTCGGTCATGCTGGCAGCGGGGGATACCTTCCGTGCGGCAGCGGTAGAACAATTGCAGGTTTGGGGTGAGCGTAACGAAGTGCCGGTTATTGCGCAGCACACCGGTGCCGATAGCGCCTCGGTATTGTTTGATGCATTGCAGGCTGCGCAGGCGCGGAAGATTGATATTTTGATTGCCGACACTGCGGGCCGTTTACACAACAAAGACAACCTGATGGAAGAGTTAAAGAAGGTTGTGCGGGTGCTCAAAAAGCTTGACCCCGACGCGCCGCATGAAGTGATGTTGGTCTTAGATGCCGGCACTGGGCAGAATGCGCTGTCGCAGACCAAACATTTTCAGCAGGCGGTGGGTGTAACTGGGCTGACCTTGACGAAGCTGGATGGCACGGCAAAGGGCGGTATCGTCTTTGCGATTAGTAAACAGCTGGGTATTCCAATTCGATTTATTGGTGTGGGTGAGGGTATTTTGGATTTGCGCCCCTTTCGAGCCAATGAGTTTGTCGGTGCCTTATTTGGGTGGCAGCAAAAGCAATGATTGAGTTTGATCAGGTCTGCAAGCGTTACGAAGGTGGTTATGAAGCGCTCACTAACCTGAGCTTCCATATTCCTCGCGGCGAAATGCGCTTTTTAACCGGCCACAGCGGCGCGGGTAAAAGCACCTTGCTGAAACTGATTATGGTGATGGAACGCGCTAGTTCCGGACAAGTTATTGTTGGTGGCCGAAATCTATCTAAGTTACCTGCCAGGCGCATTCCAGAAGTGCGTCGCGAGGTTGGGGTGGTATTTCAAAATCACCAATTATTATTTGATCGCTCGGTCTACGACAATGTGGCCTTACCGTTGATCATTGCCGGCTACGGGCATCGTGATGTTGGTCGCCGAGTGAGAGCGGCCTTAGACAAAGTGGGTTTGTTAGATAAAGAGCGGAAAACCCCCGTCACCCTGTCTGGTGGCGAACAGCAGCGGGTGGGCATTGCTCGCGCAGTGGTAAATAAACCCGCGCTATTACTGGCTGATGAGCCAACCGGTAACCTCGATCCGCAATTGTCTGCGGAAATTATGCATTTGTTTGAGCAGTTCAAGCAGGTTGGGGTAACGGTGCTCATTGCGACCCACGATTTAGGTCTGATTGCACGTATGCCCTATCGCCTACTGACATTGCGTAATGGTCAGTTGGTAACCGCGGGGGGTGACAGCGATGCCTCCTAATAAGCAAAACAAAATGAACAAGCGTCGCTTGGGGCAGCTACAAGGGCCGGCAGGCAGAAAAGACGTTAAAGGCGCCCGTAAGCATAAAACTAGTTTGAGTGACCGCCTAGCGGGTTACCGCAGCCATCATCAGCAGGTGGCAATGGATAGCTTGCGTCGACTAATAGCTCGTCCGGCCACCTCGATTATGACCATTCTGGTGATTGCTATCGCCTTGGCGCTGCCGACGGGCTTATATGTTGGTCTGAATAATATAGATGCGGTGAGTGATGGCTGGGAAGGCGCGGCGCGCATCTCCCTATTTTTAAAGCCAACAGTCAGTGCAGACCAGGCCGAAGCGTTGCGGCGTAATATTGCTGAGCGCGATGGCGTTATAGCCAGCGATTATATCTCGCCAGACAGTGCGCTTGAAGAGTTTCGCGCCAGCTCAGGTTTTGGTGATGTGCTTGACCAGCTAGACAGCAACCCCTTACCGGGCTTGATTGTGGTAACGCCGCGGGAGGCCAATGTGTCTGCCGCTGCCGTGACTGCTTTGCAGGCAGAGCTGGGCCAGCTGCCGGAAGTAGATTTGGCAAAGTTAGATATGGAATGGCTGCAGCGACTTAACCGCATTACTGAATTGGGCCGACGTTTAACCCTAGCGCTCGCAGCGATGCTTGCCGTGGGTGTGCTACTTATTATTGGCAATACCATTAAATTAGCGATAGAGGGCCGGCGCGCCGAAATTCTAGTCGTCAAGCTCGTCGGCGGCACCAATGCTTTTGTGCGGCGCCCCTTTTTATACACGGGGTTGTGGTACGGTCTAGGTGGCGGCGTGACGGCGTGGCTATTGGTACAGTGCGGTTTATGGTGGCTGAGTAGTCCAATTACAGAATTGTCCCTCTCTTACCAGAGTGATTTCCACCTATTGGGCTTGGGCTTTGTCGATACTATAATATTGTGGTTGTTTGCTGCTGGCCTAGGTCTTTTGGGTGCGTGGCTGGTAGTAGGCCGCGAATTGCGGGCCATTGAGCCGCGCTAGGCGTGGCAGCGCAGCTATTTATGGTTTTGGCTTGGGCACTTGAACTTTGTCTCGTTTGGTACTCTAATAAGCAGCGGTATAAAACGTAGTTTCATCAACGAATTTTAGGAGGATGTGCAATGAGCAGTCATTTGCAGCCGATACAGCAGCTTGTACCGGGTGGTGATCTCTCTGCATATATTCAATCGGTCGGCAGCATTCCGGTGCTTAGCCCAGAGCGTGAGCGTGAGCTGGCCGAAGATCTTTTTTATCATGGCAATGTAGAGGCGGCTCGTCAGTTAGTTATGTCGCATCTACGTTTTGTTGTGCATATTGCTAAAAGTTATAAGGGTTATGGCTTGGCTCAAGCGGACCTGATTCAAGAAGGCAATGTGGGATTAATGAAGGCGGTTAAGCGTTTTGATCCTGAAAAAGGTGTGCGCTTGGTGTCATTTGCCGTGCATTGGATTAAAGCCGAGATTCACGAGTACGTTCTGCGCAATTGGCGCATTGTTAAAATCGCGACGACCAAAGCTCAGCGTAAATTGTTCTTTAACTTACGCAGTGCCAAAAAGGAACTGGCTTGGCTGAGTAATGATGAGGTGCACGCGGTCGCTGCTGATTTAGGCGTAGACGTTGCTGAAGTTCGTAGAATGGAAGGTCGCTTAAGCTCGGTGGATGTAGGCTTTGATGCTGACTCTGACGATGAGCGCGGTCCGGTTGCGCCAGTGCACTATCTTGAAGACCACAGTGCCGATCCCGCCTTGCTACTGGAATCTGGCAATCTGGAAGAGAGTAATCACCAGAATCTGTCTTTGGCATTGTCTGATTTAGATGAGCGTAGTCGCGACATTCTGCAAAGCCGTTGGTTAGGTGATACCAAGGCAACTTTACATGACTTGGCAGATCGTTACGGCGTATCCGCAGAACGTATCCGCCAGCTCGAACAAGCTGCTATGAAGAAGCTGCGGGTAGCGATGGAAGCCTAGTTTCTCGCCTACTTCTTGTTGTACGTTTTAATAAAAGCCTCGCTTCGCGGGGCTTTTTGCATTATTAGCTCTTAAAATCACCGTGTATCTAGATGGCTGGCTTTTTTAAGCTCGTCGAGATCCGTACAATAGCGCCATCAATGACTATCTGGGCATACACATGGCTTCCCTAACGCTTTTTGTGGCGGCGGTTCTAGGATTTTTGGCGGTTGGTTTGGGTGCCTTTGGTGCTCACGGTTTAAAAGCCAGTTTATCCGCAGATATGATGGCGGTTTACCAAACTGCCGTTCAGTATCATTTTTATCATTGCTTCGCTTTGCTGATTGTCGGCGTGCTTATGCACAGCGGTGTCCAGCATTTATCGTTGCGCATCTCTGCAGTTTTGTTTTTTACGGGCATTTTGGTGTTTAGCGGTAGCCTATATGCCTTAGCGTTAACGGGAACACGATGGCTGGGGGCGATTACCCCTATCGGCGGACTCATGTTTTTGGTCGCCTGGGCGTGTTTAGCCTATTCTGCATGGAAAGCGATGTAATGACTGAGAATGCTACACCAATCCATCGCCGTATTAAGAGCTTTGTCCTCCGTACCGGCCGAATGACCGACGGTCAGCGACGCGCCTATGAGATCAATCTTGCAGAATTGGGCTTGCAGCGCAGCGGCGGTATGCAAAGTTTTGAAAAAACATTTGGGCGCGTAGCACCGGTGGTACTCGAAATCGGTTTCGGTATGGGCGACTCCCTCGTTGAAATGGCTGCTAATGCTCCAGAAAATGATTTTATCGGCGTAGAAGTTCACACTCCCGGCGTCGGTCGTTTGATGTACTTAGTGCAGGATGCGGGGCTGAATAATGTGCGGACTTACGAAGATGATGCGGTGGAAGTGCTGGCGCAGTGCATACCTGATAATAGCTTAAGCCGGGTTCAAGTTTACTTTCCCGATCCTTGGCATAAAGCTCGCCATCACAAGCGTCGCCTCATTCAGCCGCAGTTCGTTCAGGCTATACGCAGCAAACTAAGCGTTGGTGGTGTACTGCACTTGGCGACCGACTGGGAAAATTACGCTGAGCACATGATGGAAGTGATGAGCGAAGCCGAGGGCTACAGCAATATGGCCGGTGCTGGAGAATATTCACCGCGTCCAGAGTATCGCCCCGTTACTAAGTTTGAAAAGCGCGGTGAGCGTTTGGGTCATGGGGTGTGGGATTTACTGTTTAGCAAAGATGACTAACTACATTCCCCGTTGTTTTATTTAAAAGAAAACACCTAGCAATGTAACGCTGGGTGCTCGGTTTGGTCTTTTCATTAAGCGCTGTCAATTTATTGATGGTTAGATGAACTCAATAATAACAATGAGAGAGCCGAGGCCATGACCAATCCAGTGGTGTTTTTTGTAGAGTTGGCGCGTCAGCCGCTGTGGA